>CAJWFD010000007.1 GCA_913031435.1 uncultured Cryomorphaceae bacterium | reverse complement strand
AAGATTTGATTAAAGAGACACTCGCTCAAATTGATACTGACATAGAGTGAAAATCTGTCTTAATAGTCGCTTGCTATCAAGAAAGGCTGAAGAAATGGGCCCGCTGACGTATTGACTAACCGGAAATGTAAGAGTACCAACATTCAGAAAATTGCTAGCGCTGTATTTTAAACGTTTCAGCTCGCGTTTTATAGGATAGCCTATAAATATTTACCAGCCCAACTGTCCTCTAACTTGATGGTGCCGTCACCACTAGAACCAAGTGTGCTTGCTTGTGTGTTGAGTACAATAGAGGATCCATGGAGGGTTCCGTTTGCGATTTCTGATTTTAAATCGTTTGGGCTGAACGATTTGAATCCTTCAGGAAATTGAACAAAAATGAGCATCCGATTAAAAAAGTCTATTCCGTGCTTATTCCCAAAATCTTGAAGTAGGTGGATACTTTTGTCAATACTACATCCAGTAGCTTGCTGCTGGGTTTCGTCTACGGCTATAATAAGGAACTGATCAAAAACTATTCTAAAGGCTGCTGCGAGTTGAGATCCATGCGCTTTCCAACTACTAACGAATTCATTCATAATAGCGGACAATTCCGATTTTTGAGCTGGGTTCAAAGGCTGCTTTACGCCATAAAACCACATACGTGATTCTGGATTCATGTTTTCCATTCCCATGTTATAAGTCTTCAGCTAAGGCAATCATCTCGGCTAAATCTAGGACTTGCACGGTATCTTCTTTTTCCCTGTTCTTGACACCATCAGTAAGCATGGTATTACAAAATGGACATCCAGAGACCACAATATCTGTACCTGTTTCTAGTGCTTCATCTGCGCGTACATGATTTATTTCTGCCGTACCTGGCTCCGCATCTTTAAACATTTGAGCGCCACCCGCACCGCAGCAAAGCCCATTTTGCTTACATCTTCGCATTTCTTTAAGTTCCACGTCTAGCTTAGCGAGTAACTCTCGTGGAGCTTCATATTCACCATTTGCACGCCCTAGATAACAAGGATCATGAAAAGTGATTTTCTTACCTCTGAACTGTCCACCTTCAATTTTTAATCGGCCATCTTTCATGAGACCATTTAGGAATTGGCTATGGTGCTCCACAGTATAGTTACCACCTAATTCTGGATATTCATTCTTAAGGGTGTTGTAGCAATGTGGGCACGTAGTTACAATATGTTTTACTTCATATGCGTTGAGCACTTGAATGTTCATCATCGCTTGCATTTGGAATAGAAACTCATTTCCTGCACGTTTAGCGGGGTCACCGGTACAACCTTCTTCCGTTCCCAACACCGCAAAACTGATTCCTGTATGGTTCAGTATTTTTGCCATGGCTTTGGTGATTTTTTTTGCACGATCGTCGAAACTTCCAGCACATCCTACCCAAAATAATACTTCTGGGATTTTTCCTTCTGCAGTCATTTGAGCCAGTGTAGGTACGGTGAAATTGGTCATGCTATAGGTGTTTTTATATTCTTGTAGACTTGTTATTGAAAGACTTGAATGGTAGTTTCCTTATCCACTAAATCGGTAAATTTCCCCGTGTAGCGGGTAGCTCTAACGATATGATTATCTACCCAGTGGTAGTTTCCGCCACGAGGTTTTCCCATTAATAATCCATGCCATTTGAATCCATTCTCTGCCAACCATATTTCTGTTACCGCTCTGTGTTCCTCTAAACGAGAGGTAAAAAAAGTAATCACATGCCCTTCGTTGAACCATTTGTTAAGGGTGTCTAGGGCATCAGGATACAGAGTTGCGGTAGCCATTCTCTCAGGTTCTTCGTTAGGGATATCGTCACAGATGGTACCATCTATATCGATCAAGTAATTTTTAATGTCGGCTGGTAAAACCGGGCTTATGCTTTGTCCGTCTTCTGTTGCTTCTCGTAATAGGTTGTCGATGTGTGCATTCTCGCTCATTTCCATCTAATCATTTTTAGGTATTCGAGAAATATTTATTTTGTTATTCGTTGATCCAGTTCGCGCGGTCCATTTGAGAAAATGGCCAGGGTGCACCATTGTTTTCAACATTAGTCATCATGGCGTTGAGCTCTGCTGGAGCACTACTTTCCTCCATCGTTGCAAAATTCCTGAGCTGCATGATGATATTCAATGGATCTATATCAATAGGGCAGGCTTGAACACAGGCATTACAACTGGTACAAGCCCACAATTCTTCTTTGGAAATAAAATCTCCAAGCAGGCTTTTACCATCATCTTTAAATTCGCCGTTAGCAGTGATATTTTTACCGATTTCATCGATACGATCTCTAGTATCCATCATGATTTTCCGGGGGCTAAGCAGTTTACCCGTCATGTTCGCAGGACATTCACTGGTACATCGCCCACATTCAGTACAGGTATAGGCATTTAATAAGTTAACCCAGCTAAGGTCGTTAGCATCCTTAGCTCCAAAGCGTTCCACAGGTATTTGATCTTCTGCTGACGTTGCCGCAAAGGGGTCAGCGTCCGGGTCCATCATCATGGCAACTTCCTTCGTAACAGCTGCATTGTTGGTAAACTTACCCTTGGCCTCAAGGTTGGTGAAGTAAGTATTAGGGAATGCCAGAATAATATGAAAGTGTTTAGAGAAGGGTAGGTAGTTTAGAAAAGAAAGTATTCCTAAAATATGGACCCACCAGAGGATCCGTTCTGCAATGTGCAGGCCAGATTCACTCATACTGCTCCACAATGGTGATATTAGAGAACTAATTAAAAAACTGTGCTGCGCACCGTCCATGTTTGACTCTACTGCGTTCATATTGAGAAGCGCAGTCATTAAAATCACTTCTATGTAAAGAATGGTATTGGCATCCTTGAATGGCCATCCTTGCATTTCAGGTTTATGAAACCTATCAATCTTTTTAACATTGCGTCTCCACCAAAAAATAACCACTGTGATGATGGTGAGGACCGCTAAAATCTCGAAAAAGGATATAATCCCACCATACGCATTACCCATGAATTGAGCGAAAAACCGGTGGGTTCCAAACAAACCATCAATAACAATCTCAAGAACTTCTATATTAATGATTAAGAAACTGACATAAACGATAAAATGAAGAATTCCTGCAACAGGACGAGCTTGCATTTTACTTTGGCCAAAAGCGACTCTTAGCATGTTCCGTAGCCTATCTTTTTTGCGATCAGTACGATTTAAGTCACGGCCTAGATTGATATTTTTACGAATCTGCACAACATTTTTGGTAAAAAACCAAACGGCGATTGCCAAGGCTATCGCGAATATAAAATTCGAGATGTAATTCATTTAGTTATTGGTTTTTTATTTCATCCATCTCTCTTTCGATCGCCTGTATTTCAGCTTCTGTATATCGAGTCCTACTTCCAAATACGCTAACATGGAGGTATTTGTTAGGATTATATTTAACATCTAGCAGTAACCTATTGAGGTTCTCTGTCGCTTGAATTAAATTATTATAAACCTCTTTGTCTGAAATTAATTTCGCTGCTGAGCCATCACCTGTCTGCAACTCAGCTAATAATCCGTCGAACCTGGAGGTAATACTTTCTAAGTTGTTAATAGTCTCTGATAGCTTTGCACCTGCAAGCGAATCTGAAATGGCTTGGATGTTCGATATCGTAGCACTGATGTCATCTCCATTAGCAGCTAAATCATCACTGATCGATCTGAAGTTTTCGCTAATGGCATCGAAATTTTCTTTATTAGCGGAGAGGTAAGCACTCATTTCGGCGGCACTTTCTTCGACACTTTTGAATGTGTTATTGATACTCTCAAAAGTTGATTTAAAGTTTTCGGAGGTACGTTCGTCCAAGA
Source organism: uncultured Cryomorphaceae bacterium (assembly GCA_913031435.1). GTDB lineage: Bacteria > Bacteroidota > Bacteroidia > Flavobacteriales > Schleiferiaceae > UBA10364. The sequence goes on along the minus strand of CAJWFD010000007.1, from coordinate 62,977 downwards.
ACCCCGATGCTAGACCAATGACCGTATCCAAAGTTCCAAGTAACTGTTCCGTTCTTGCTTTGATTGGAGCCAATTGCATATTTACCTCTTCAGTCAAGTCTCTTTCCGTGGATCCACTTAGTGTATCTCCTGATAATGATAGAGGTTCTCCTGGTTTTGTATGTAGTGATATACTTTTTTCACCCATAATACTGGAGGAATATATTTTAGCAACGGCTCCTTTGGTTATTGGGAAGTCATGAGAGATTTGAAGGCCTACGATCAAACTCCCACTTCCATCAGGAACGAAATCTATAGAACTTACCTGACCAATTTGAAATCCGTTAATCGTAACAGGTCTAGTAGTGGTGAGACCTTCAGTATTCTCATAAATAACATAGTATTTTCTTTCGGCGGAGAAAACATCTGCGCCCTTGAGATAACTAATACCCCAATACAATAGAAAAATTCCAAGAACTAAGGAGAGACCTATTTTAAATTCTGTTTTCAACATGTCGTGGTTTAATAGCTAATTTACACTAAGGTGCGCGCTTTATCGCATCCTTTAGATCAATTTTATGGTCGTCATCGAATGCTACAATATATGCATCCGGATAATATTGTGTGGCACTATCCTTTAATGCTTCCGCCTGCCTAAAGGTAGTCACTGTACCGAAGTAATATTTAAACAATCCATATTGCTCGGTTTTATATACGGACGTTAGGCCCATGAAATTTTGCGGCTGACAGGGGAGGTCGTTCCTTGAAACAGCTATCTGAACACTAAAGTACAGTCCACTCTGAGGTACGATCTCTGGCTTAATTGTCGATTGTTTCTCAAGCGTAGAAGACTCTATGACTTTTTGAGCCTGATCATTAGCTATTTCAATAGGGTCTAGCATATCATTAATCATTGACTCACTTTGAAGGCTAGCATCACGTATTTCACGTTTAAGCTTGTAGGCCTTAATTGCCCTGAAAATAGCACTTGCAAGTAACTCTTTGCCTCGCTCACTTTGTAAAAAATCTTCTTCTCCGGGATTGGTTAAAAACCCTAGTTCCACTAAAACAGCGGGCATCGTAGAACCTCTAAGTACCGCGAGCGGTTGTTGTTTAACCCCTCGGTTTCTTCGTTTAACACGACCTTCAAATTGGTGTTGTATTTCATCAGCAATACTGATGCTTTGCTGAAGGAAAGCATCTTGATACGCACGCAGTGCAATCACAGCAGCAGGGTTAGAGGCATCAAAGCTTTCGTAATTACTTTCCCAGTTATCTTCTAATAGTCTAGATGCATTTTCTAGTTGGGCCGTTTTGTTTAAACTTTGGTCTCGTTCGCCCATACCAAGAACGAAACTCTCTGTTCCATAAGCAGTCTTGTTTTCGTTGGCGTTGCAATGGATAGATATGAAGAGATCCGCATTTGCTCTGTTGGCAATCACAGTCCTTTGGTAGAGCTCAATAAATCTGTCGTCATTCCTAGTAAGAACCGCTTTGGTGCCTGGAAGATTTTCCTCAATGTACTTCTTGAGTAGGAGACTGACATCATAACTGACATCTTTCTCTTTTTTACGATACCGACCGGTGCCAAGATTCCCTGGATCATGTCCACCATGACCAGCGTCAATAACAATAATATTAACCTCTTCGTTTTCTGTTTCAAACGGCTTTGGATTGAATGCAGCCAGCACGCTAAAAAGCGCTGCCATGATCCCAATTTTAAAACCTTTATAACTTCGGCTATTCATACCAAGTAGGACGTTCATTCGTTATACCTTTGAAACTTACTTGCAAAATACGTACCCGAGTGGCTTGGAGGCTTAAAGTCTTTCTTTTTTTGCTCACATTTTGTGCATCGTTTTCAGCGCGCGCACAGGAGCAACCTATTGACTATTCTGCGACAGATTCTATCTGTTCAAATGTAGCCGATGGAACCGTGGAACTCTTCAAAAATGTTGTAATAAATTTTGGAGAAACTCGTCTTCAAGCAGGATATGCAAAAATCTTTTGGAAAGAGCAATTAGTGATGGCTAAAGGCCTCGAAAATGCAGCAGGTAAAATGGTTCAACTACCTGTATTTGAGGATGGTGGTAAGATATTTTACCTGACAGAAATAAAATATAATTGGTCAACTGAAAAAGCTAAAATCCAAGGTGTTCTCACCCAGGAAGGAGAAAATTTTGTCAATGGTGATGCTGTTAAAAAAGTTGATTCTAATACGCTCTATATGGCAGGAACAGGATTCACGACCTGTTCACATGCAGAACCACATTTTCAAATTAAAACAGGTAAAAGTAAGGTGGTGCTTGGAGAACGTATCATTACCGGGCCGGCTCATTTTGAGTTTTTCGGCATACCCACGCCCTTAGTAATCCCTTACGGATATTTCCCCACCAACTTGGAGAAACCAGATATCACCGGGTTATTGATGCCTAGTTTTCAAAATTCACCATCTCAAGGTTTAGGAATAGTAAATGGAGGTTGGTATTTTCCCATTAATGAATTCATGAATCTAGAACTACGTGGAGATTTATACTTAAGAGGATCTTGGGCAATTCAAGCCACAACTAAATATAAAAAGCGTTATAAATACAATGGGAGCTTTGCGTACAATTATAGATACCAGAAACGTGGTTTGAAATTGTATGAGCCTTTTGGTGGTTATAGCTTAACAAAGAATTTCAGCATTAGGTGGTCACACAGTCAGGATCAAAAGGCGCATCCCACTCGAAAGTTCAACGCGAACGTAAATTTACAAAATCCCAATTTTTTCAAAAACAGTGCGAATCCTGAAGACTTGTTAAATGGTACAATGTCTACGACCAACAATACCATGAACTCTAGCATCACCTATAATCAAAAACTAGGAAGAGCTAATTTAACAGTTAGTGGAAACCACACACAGAATAATGGTACCCAAAATTTCACTACGAATCTCCCTAAAGCATCTTTTAATGTGCCAAGATTTTTCCCGTTTAAATCGAATGATGGAAGGGGACAATGGTATGAGAAGGTAGGGGTGAATTATAGCTCAGTGGCGGAGGGAAGATTGAAAGGAAATTTAAATACTATAGGAACCCTTTTAGACAGTGTACCAGGCTACGATTTCTCTGACGTACTCAAGGAGTATGGACAATATGGAATAAAACATTCTGGGAGTGTATCTACAAATGCAAAGTTGTTGAAGTATTTTACATTTAATCCAAGTGCTAATTTTACTGAACGTTGGTACTTCCAGCAATACGACTACGCTTTTGATTCAACTTTAAATAAAGCCACTGTTGTAGACACTTTAAGTGGTTTTTCTGCGGTACGAGATTTTGGTTTAAATGCTTCAATGAATACCAAGGTATATGGAACATTTTTACTTTCTAAAGGTCCTATTAAAGCTGTTAGGCATATGATGACACCAAGGGTGTCGTTCAATTATCGACCTGATTTTGGAACAGCCTATTGGGATTATTATCAAAACTTCACGGACACCTTAGATAATTCATTGTACTATAACAGGTATTCAGGCTTTTTGTATGGTTCGCCAGGTAGAGGGAGTAATGGTTCAATAACGTTTGCACTAGACAACACCGTTGAAGCTAAAATGGCCGTTAGAGGAGATACCACCGGACAAGTTCGAAAAGTAAAACTTCTGGAGCGTTTTAACTTTAATACCAATTATCGTCTGGCTGCTGAGGATGGGTATCACTGGAATATAGTGAGGTTAACGGCGGCAAGTTCTTTGTTTAACAAGAGGCTTAGGTTGACCTACCAGGGTCAGTTTGATCCCTATGGCTATACCCCCGAGGGAGATCGAACGCCAGTTTTAGCCCTTAATTTGGGTCAAAATCTACTGGTTCATCGCACTTCTCAATTTTCAGCAAGTACAAAGCTCAGTAGTAATAAGAAAAATTCAAGAAATGCGGTTGCCTATGATCAGCGTGGAGGGGCATTCACTAATGGTGATATAGACTTTTACAATTATCAAGACTTGGTCCCTCTGAGAAATGACTGGGATATTAGATTCAATTATGATCTGCGTTTTCTAACAGATGTCGAGCCAGGATTAGAGGGAGAAGCATCACCTATGTTTATTAATGAATTTTCTTCTCACTCTCTTAGTATTTCCGGATCCTACAGACCAACGGATAATTGGAGTTTAAACTATAGAACAGGTATAGATATTGCTCAAAAATCTGTTGGATTTACCACCATCAATGCCGTTCGTGATTTACACTGTTGGGAAATGAAATTTTCATGGGTACCCTTTGGATCGACAAGATCTTATATGATCGGGATCAATATGAAGAATCAAAAATTTAGCCAAGTCAAGGCGCAAAGAAGGAGAACGGCTGTAGATTACTAATATTAACAATTTGTCTAGTACGCTTTGATATTCCTAACGTAGTCTACCCAATTTTTCATCATGAGTTTTCCTTGGTTTGTCAGGATACTTTCCGGATGGAATTGGACACCAAATGCATGGTCAGCAATATTTTCAATGACCATAGGTGCATCATCATCTAAGGCGACTGCACATACCTTCCATTGAGGTCCCAGTCCTTCCGTTTTTACCGCCCAACTGTGATATAACCCAACCGTCAATGACTTTACGCCGTTTAAAAGAATGCCATCGTTTGCTACTTTTTGAAGCTTCGCTGTTCTTCCGTGCATCACGCCATTCCTATTGTAAAGCGAGGAGCCTGCTAAAATACCTAGAGCTTGCATTCCTAAACAAACTCCTAGAAGGGGAATAGTACCTAAGGCTTTAGATGCAATATCCATTAGAATACCATTGTTCTCTGGGAGTCCTGGGCCAGGGCTTAGAACTAGTCCGTGAAACATACTAAGATCTAATTCATTCAGAGCGCTTGAGTCATTGCGCAAAACAGTAACCTCACAGTCGAGCTCCTCCAGGTAATGAACCAAGTTATAAGTAAAACTGTCGTAATTATCTATTAGGAGTACCTTCATTATAGCAAATATGAGTTAAATTGATCTTAGAACATTAATAAAACTATGGAAAAGAAAGCGATAGAAGGAAAGGGCTTGGCGCCAGCAATAGGTCCTTATAGTGCCGGTGTTAGTGTGGGAGATATGATTTATACCTCTGGTCAAATAGCTGTCGATCCGCATACTGGAGAATTAGATCAAGGGGAGGATATTAACTATGAGACGGATCGGGTCTTGCGAAATTTGCAAGCAGTATTACTTGCTGCCGGTTCAGATTTTAAGAGTGTGGTTAAAACAACTATTTTCTTGAGTAGCATGGACCATTATCCTAGAGTTAACGAGATATACGCACAATATTTTATGGCGCCATACCCTGCAAGAGAGACTGTTGCAGTAAAAACTCTTCCAAAAAACGTGAATGTGGAGATATCCTGCATTGCAATGCGGAAGGGTTAAGTTTAGGTATTAAATTGCACACTTATTTTTAAACACTTCAGAAATGGATTTTGACGTAATTGTAGTTGGTTCCGGACCAGGTGGTTATGTAACCGCAATAAGAGCATCCCAGCTAGGCTTGAAGACAGCCATCGTAGAGAAAGAAAGCCTTGGTGGCGTTTGCTTAAATTGGGGTTGTATTCCAACAAAGGCCTTGTTAAAAAGTGCTCAAGTATTCGAATACGTAAAGCATGCTGAAGATTTTGGCATTAAAATCAGCAAATACGATAAAGATTTTAACGCAGTAGTTAATAGATCGCGTCAAGTAGCTAATGGTATGAGCGGCGGTGTTCAGTTTTTGATGAAGAAAAATAAAATCACCGTTATAAGTGGTTTCGGAAAGGTAAAGCCTGGTAAAAAGGTCGCTGTTACTGGTGAAGATGGAAAGGAAACGATTTACAGTGCAACGAATATCATCATTGCCACTGGCGCACGTTCTAGAGAGCTACCTAGTCTTCCACAAGATGGTAAGAAAATCATTGGATACCGTAAGGCAATGACACTAGAGACTCAGCCAAAGAAATTGGTTGTTGTAGGCTCAGGAGCTATTGGAATTGAGTTTGCTTATTTCTACAACAGTATGGGAACAGATGTTACGGTAGTAGAATACCTACCAAACATAGTTCCGCTCGAAGATGAAGAAGTCAGCAAACAACTCGAGCGTTCATTCAAAAAATCGGGAGTTAAAATCATGACCAATGCAGAGGTTACTTCTGTAGATACTTCGGGCAATGGTTGTAAAGTACACGTAAAGACTAAAAAAGGCGAAGAAGTTCTTGAAGCTGATGTTGTACTATCTGCCGTGGGTATTACACCTAACATTGAAGGTATAGGTCTAGAAGACGTAGGTATAGCCACAGATAAGGGGCGACTGTTGGTAAATGATTTTTATCAGACGAATGTTCCTGGATATTATGCTATCGGTGATATTGTTAAAGGGCCAGCTCTTGCTCATGTTGCTTCTGCTGAAGGAATACTATGTGTGGAGAAAATAGCGGGTCATAACGTAGAGCCATTAGACTATGGCAATATCCCGGGGTGTACGTATTCTTTCCCGGAGATAGCATCTGTAGGAATGACTGAGAAAGCTGCTAAGGATGCTGGATATGAGCTTAAAATCGGTAAGTTTCCTTTTTCAGCATCTGGTAAGGCTTCAGCCTCAGGCCACAAAGACGGATTTGTTAAAGTTATTTTTGATGCGAAGTACGGAGAGTTACTTGGTACACATATGATAGGTTCTAACGTTACTGAAATGATAGCGGAAGCTGTTATTGCTCGTAAATTGGAAACCACAGGATATGAAATATTAAAAACAGTGCACCCTCATCCAACGTTAAGCGAAGCCTTTATGGAGGCAACTGCAGCGGCATATGGTGAGGTAATACATTTGTAGATTTTTTAAGATTATTAAACCGCCCCAAAATTGGGGCGGTTTTTTTTTGTCAATGCATATGAACCAGCCGCTTGTAAAATTTAAAGATTTGGGCTTTGCCTATCAAGATCTGTTGTTTGACTTTGGAAATGCCCAAATTCAGCCAGGAGAAATTGTGGTGTTGGTGGGACCTTCCGGAGCTGGGAAAAGTACACTCATGAGTCTTTTAAGAGGCGAGATAGAGCCGTCAAAAGGAGAGGTGTATATTTCTGGAGCATTGGTTGAGACGAAAAAAAGAAGATTGGTTCTAGATGAAAATAAAGCAGGCTGGGTACCTCAACTCGATGATCTTCAGTCTATGTTGACATTAGAAGAAAATATAGCTCATAATATTTTAAGACTTGATGACAGTAAGAGAGCCCTTCGCATTGAATCGTTAAAAGAAGCCATGCATTTATCTGCCTTTTCTAAACAGAAAGTAAGAACCCTAAGCGGAGGTCAACGACAAAGGGTAAGTATTGCTAAGGCAATGGCAGGTAATCCTCCTGTATTATTGATGGATGAGAGTCTGGCCCAGTTAGATTTAAGGACTAAGTCGTCCATTCTCCTAGACCTAAAGGACATGGTAAAGCGGGATCAATTTTCAGCATTGCTGGTATTACATGACCCGGCAGACGCGTTGCTTGTAGCCGATAGGTTATGGGTAATTCAAGACGGTAAACTGGTTCAGCAAGGTGCTCCAACTGACATTATATCAAATCCAATGAATCATGAGATAGCAGCGTTGTTCGATTATGTGAATGTTGTTCCTGCAGAATTAGATATTCCAGGGCCTTGGATTATAGAAGGTACAGATAAATGGCTTTTCGCTCACGATTTACCAAAATTAGATGCTGAGGTCATAGATGTTATGGATACGCCTAGCGGTAGTATAACTATATATAAATTTGAGGGTTACAGGTTGATTCAAAAGTAAAACGCCCCGATCCCAAAGGGAACGAGGCGTTTTCTAAGTACTCCAAAAGAATTATTACTTCACCTTATCAACGATCGCTTTGAACGCTTCCGGGTGGTTCATGGCCAAATCTGCCAATACCTTACGGTTCAATTCAATGTTCGCAATTTTAGCCTTACCTATAAACTGAGAATAAGACATACCGTGTAAACGAGCTCCAGCATTGATACGCTGAATCCATAGTGCACGAAACGTACGTTTTTTGTTCTTACGATCGCGGTAAGCATACTGAAGACCTTTCTCAACAGCATTCTTTGCAACTGACCAAACATTCTTTCTGCGGCCAAAGTATCCTTTGGCATGCTTCATTAATTTTTTTCTGCGCTCTCTAGAAGCAACAGCATTTACTGAACGTGGCATAATTTTTAATTTTTTGCGAGCGGTACATCTACTATCTCAAGATGGTTTGGTTACCGATCACAGGGTTATTAATTAACTCAGGGGAATTTATTTCAGTCCCAATTGCTTTTTGATGTTTGGAGCATCAGCATCGCTGACCAGACCAGATTTTGTCAAACGACGTTTCTGATCTGTTGCTTTTTTAGTCAAGATGTGCGACTTAAAAGCGTGCTTTCTTTTAATCTTACCAGAGCCAGTCAGCTTGAAACGCTTCTTAGCACTGGATTTTGTTTTCATCTTTGGCATGATTCAACTTTATTATTAATGGAGTGACTTCTATTTTTTTGGAGCTAGTGTGATGCTCATTTTTTTACCATCCATGGACGGCATGTGTTCTACTTTACCGAAACCCTCTAAATCTTGGGCGAGGCGAAGTAGTAGGATTTCTCCCTTTTCTTTAAATACAATGGCGCGACCTCTAAAGAAAACAAACGCTTTTACCTTATTCCCTGCTTGCAGGAACTCAATAGCATGCTTCTTCTTGAAATCATAATCATGGTCAGACGTATTAGGGCCAAAGCGCACTTCCTTGATAACCACTTTTACAGCTTTCGAAGCGAGCTCCTTCTGCTTTTTACGTTGGTCATACATGAATTTGCTGTAATCAATGATTTTACACACCGGCGGATCTGCATTTGGTGAAATTTCAACCAAATCCAAGTCTAAATCTTCTGCCATTTTTTTGGCATCGCGGGTTTCATAAACGGCAGGTTCAACATTGTCTCCAACTAATCGGACTGATGTGACACGGATGCGATCGTTTATTCTGTGGTTTGCTGCCAACTTCTCTTTTGGCTGCTTTCTTTTACCTCTTCTCAGGGTTCGTAGTGTTTAGTTAAACGTCTATTAATTAATCAATTGAGAAATTTCGTTCTCTATATTTTGTACAAATTCTTGTCGTGTCATGGTACCTAGATCGCCTTTTCCATGACGTCTAACACTCAATTCACCGCTTGTAGCTTCTTTTTCACCAACGATAAGCATGAAAGGTATTTTGGTGACTTCTGCATCACGTATCTTTCTTCCTATCTTTTCGTTTCGATCATCTACGAGGGCGCGAATATCGGAAATTTCTAGGAATTTTGCTATCTCTTGAGCGTACTCGTTGAATTTATCACTAACAGGTAGAATTTTCACTTGTTCAGGGGTCAGCCATAAAGGGAAATTACCACCACAATGTTCCAACAATACGGCGACAAATCTTTCCATTGATCCGAAAGGTGCTCGGTGAATCATCACGGGTCGATGTGTCTCGTTATCACTGCCTTTGTACTCCAATTCAAAACGTTCAGGTAAATTATAATCTACTTGTATTGTACCTAATTGCCAGTTTCTTCCTAGGGCGTCTTTGACCATGAAGTCTAGTTTCGGTCCATAGAAAGCGGCTTCGCCATATTCTACTATCGTATTGAGTTCTTTCTCAGCTGCGGCCTCTATTATAGCACTCTCTGCTTTGGCCCAATTTTCATCGGAACCAATATATTTCTCAGGTTTATTTGGATCTCTCAAGCTGACTTGCGCCACGTAATCCGTAAAATCTAAGGTCTTAAAAATGTAAAGCACTAAATCAATGACACTCTTGAACTCGGATTTTAATTGATCCGGAGTACAGAATATGTGTGCGTCATCTTGTGTAAACCCTCTAACTCGTGTAAGTCCGTGAAGCTCTCCACTCTGTTCATAACGATATACCGTACCAAATTCAGCGAATCGAACGGGGAGGTCTTTATATGATTTTGGAATTGCTTTGTATAATTCACAGTGGTGAGGGCAATTCATGGGTTTTAATAAATACTCTTCTCCATCTTCTGGAGTGCCTATGGGCTGAAAGCTATCCTTACCGTATTTGGCATAGTGACCGGAACAAACATATAGTTCCTTATTGCCAATGTGTGGCGTAATTACGGAACTATATCCCGCTTTTTTTTGTGCTTTTTTCAAGAAATCCTCGAGTCGTTCGCGCAGTGCAGCACCCTTAGGTAACCACATCGGCAGTCCTTGTCCAACTCTTTTACTGAAAGTAAATAATTCCAGCTCTTTTCCCAGTTTTCTATGGTCACGCTTTTTAGCTTCTTCCAGGAGTTCTAGATAGTCTTTGAGTTCTCCTTGTTTTTGAAAGGATACTCCATAGATACGGGTCAGTTGCGGATTGTTTTCATCACCGCGCCAGTATGCACCAGCAACATTCATGATTTTTACCGCCTTAATATATCCCGTATGAGGTATGTGACCGCCTCGACAGAGATCAGTAAAATCCGCATGGTCGCAAAAAGTAATGGTCCCATCTTCCAGATTTGAAATTAATTCTGTTTTATACGGATTGTTTTTGTAGGCGTTCAATGCTTCTTGCTTCGTTACTGCGCGAAGCTTGAATTCAGATTTTAACCTTGCGAATTCGAGCATTTGTTTCTCAATGCGTTCGAAATCCTTTTCAAAAATCATATCACCGCCAAAATCCACATCATAATAGAATCCCTTTTCTATAGCAGGTCCTATGGTTAGTTGCGCATTGGGGTAAAAGTGAACGATTGCTTGAGCCAAAAGGTGAGCTGAACTATGCCAAAAGGCTTCCTTTCCCTGAGTATCGGACCAGGTGAAAAATTTTAACAGACCATCTGAGGTTAGAGGGTCATTTAATTCAATAGTTTGACCATCATAACTGCCAGAAAGTATATTTCTAGCTAAACCATTAGAGATGCTTTTTGCAACATTCATAGCAGTTATGCCTTTGTCATAACTTTTTTGATTGCCGTCGGGAAACGTTACCGTGATCATTTTACCTGTTTTTCGGTTATATCAGAGGTGCAAATTTAATAGCTACAGGAGCATTTTAGCTTTTTTTCGTGATGATTTTATAACACTAGCTTTAGATATTACTTTTGCTCTCGATGAAAACAGTCTTAACAAAGGAAGAAATACTAGCTCGTTTCAATAAAGCGTGCTCTAATACCCTCATGGAAACGCTTGGAATTGTCTATGTAGATGCTAACCCCGTCATTGGAACACTTGTTGCTACAATGCCTGTTAATAGCAGGGTGTATCAGCCTATGCAAATCCTACATGGTGGAGCAACGGTGGCATTAGCAGAGAGTGTAGGCTCCGCCGCTTCTTTAATGTTGATCGACCCGGATACTGAACTTGCCGTAGGTGCGGAGATATCTGCTAACCATGTAAAAAGTGCAAGAACTGGTCAGCTAACAGCTACCGCTACTTGTGTTCATCAAGGGAAAAGTTCGCATTTATTTCATATTCGTGTAGAAAATGAACAGAAGGAATTAATTTCCATGGTAAAATTGCTCAATTTTATTAAGCAACGTAAATAATGCTAGATCTTATTATCCGATTGCCGGGAGAAGAGATTTCCGCAACACGATTGATCGCGTGTGAATTAGAGCAATCCACCGTGCTACTTAGGGGATTTAAAGGACAAATATTTGCGTTCAACCAACCTGAAATTATTCCGCAATCCACTTTTTGGACAGGGTTCGGCCGTGACAAATTTCAATCTATTGTAAAAACAAACGCAGCGTCGTATCAAGAGAAGGTAAGCAAGGCTATTGACGCTATTCAGCGTCATATTTTAAATAAAGTCGTACTGAGTAGAGATCATTTTTGGGAAGGTGCCCAGGCCAGTGCAGAGCAAACCTTTAAGGAACTCTCAGAGAGATATAGTGACGGCACTGTTTTCGCGTTTAAACATCCGGTTTTAGGTGATTGGATGGGTGCAAGTCCAGAGGTTCTTCTTCAAAAAACCGATCATGGATATCAAAGTATGTCTTTGGCAGGAACAAGGTTAAGGTCAGCACAAAATATCTCTTGGGGAAGTAAAGAACAGGAAGAGCAAAATTTTGTCACGAAAGAAATTATAAATAAGCTAAAAGAATTTGGAGGAAATATAACCACGAGTTCGCAGCACACTCAAAAGGCAGGTCCTGTAGAACATTTACTGACATGGGTATCTTCAGATAATACATCCCTTAATGAGATTGAAGCTTTAGAATCGTTGCACCCCACACCAGCCATCTGCGGTACTCCAACGAAAAAAGCGAAACAAATGATTGAAGAGTTGGAGCAATATGATCGAGAGATGTACACCGGATATCTCGCGCTAATGAGCACGCAGTTGCATGCCATAGTTCTTTTGAGATCCATGAAATGGCACTCAAACGGGATTCGATTCTTCGCTGGTGGTGGAATAACTAAAGACAGCGTACCTTTGAATGAATGGAAGGAAACCGAACACAAAATCTCGGCTCTAAAAGACTCGATAATTCCCAAATGACCTCAAGTAAGCCCATCGCAGATTGGATATTAGATGGCCTAAAAATAATGGGGGTTGATTCCATTATATTTTCCCCTGGATCTCGAAATGCACCATTTATTATAGCGGCATCCGCAAGGATCGATTTTAAGTTGAGGGTTGTTTTAGACGAACGCTCCGCCGCTTTTCAAGCGCTTGGCGAAATTGAGGCATTAGGTAAACCGGTAGCAGTTTGCTGTACATCAGGAAGTGCGATCGCAAATTACCATCCAGCGGTATTGGAAGCTTTTTATAGCAAACTGCCGCTCATTGTCATTTCTGCGGATAGGCCAGCATCAAGAATAGATAAGGGGGAAGGTCAATCATGTCGTCAAATGGATTTTTTTAATCCGCATATAGGAGCATCCATTTCTGTTCAAGAAGATATACTCAAATTGGCTTTAGAGGAATCCCTCTCTTTCCTTTCTCAGCAAGTCCTCGATAAAAGAGCACCAGTACATATTAATGTTGGCTTTCAAGAACCTCTTTATGATTTGATGCCTAAAAAAACGACCATGAACTTCACGGTCGAGCGTGCACTACATGAGATAGATTTAACCGGTGCATTGTATGGATTGTCCCAGTGTGATTCAATCGCCGTAATTTTTGGTCAACTGTCACATGAGCAGTCTCTCAAAATGCGTGAAGACATCAGTTCAGGTAAGTATACTTTTACATGTTTTGTGGACCCGTTGTCAGGCTTACTAGATTTACCTGATACCAGACCTATCTCTGATCTCCTGTCTTTTACTCCGCAAGGAATTATTAGTATAGGTGGACAGTGGATAGATAAGGCTCCGAAATTTCACCTGAGAGCATTGCATCTAAAAGTACACGTTCATCTTGATTTTTATCAGTCCTGGGATGTAACGGACGCGTCAGATTTTATTCACATTGCTTTGAATCAATTCCCTGAAGAATTTGAGCTTAGACTTAAAGAACAATTGATCAAGACCTCCTCTGTAAAGAAGGGTTACAATCGCGTAGAACTTCAGTGGTCAGATGCTTTAGTGTTTAAAACAGCACTACATCATATTTCTGACTGGAGTCATTTACACCTCGCTAACAGCACAGCTGTACGGTATTTCTCTTTTTTTAATAGACCAGTTAACCTCTATGCCAATCGTGGCATCTCGGGCATAGATGGAAGTCTAAGCACAGCTATTGGTGCATCGCTGGCGCGCCAAAAAGAAAGACACTTTTGTATCATTGGAGATCAAAGCTTTATCTATGATTCTAATGCATTAAATCTATCTTCTCTACCGTCAAACCTAACCATCATTATTTTAAATAACAGCATTGGTGCCATATTCGATTGGTTACCAGGAAATCGTGCTTTGTCGAGCGAAACACAACGGTTGTTTGCAAACGAGCAAAAAGTCAATTTTGAATCACTTTGCTCCAGTTTTGGAGTGTCTTATATTTGTGTGACCGACCAGCAAGAATTGACTAACGCTATGGCAGAACAAGTATCTGGTACGCTTGTTATAGAAGCCCGCACTATGGATGCAGACAATACTGCAGCCTACGAATTACTTAAAAGAACTTAAAAATGGCACAAAGAAATTGGACCACAATAAAAGAATACGGTGACATCCGATTTGAATTATACAACGGTATTGCCAAAATCACGATCACTCGACCTCATGTTTATAATGCATTCCGTCCTGAAACCAATATGGATATGCTAGACGCTATGGAAATTGCCAGAGAGCGTCAAGACGTTCGCGTTGTAGTATTCACTGGCGAGGGTGAAAAAGCGTTTTGCTCTGGTGGAGATCAAAATGTCAAAGGTACCGGTGGATATATAGGAGGCGATGGCGTACCAAGGCTTAATGTACTTGATCTTCATCACAAAATTCGTTCACTGCCAAAGCCGGTAATTGCGATGGTAAATGGTTATGCCATAGGTGGGGGACATGTCCTGCATGTTGTTTGTGATCTTACCATAGCCTCTGATAATGCGATATTTGGTCAAACAGGCCCTAAAGTGGGTTCATTTGATGCCGGATTTGGCTCGTCTTACCTTGCCAGACATGTGGGTCAAAAACGTGCACGTGAAATTTGGTTTACTTGTAACCAGTACAGCGCGGAAGAAGCCTTTAATATGGGGATGGTAAATAAGGTAGTGCCCCTAGAAAAACTTGAGGATGAGGTAGTAGAGTGGTGTAAGACCATCATTTTGAGATCTCCATTAGCTCTGCGCATGATTAAACGAGGCCTAAACGCTGAGCTAGATGGTCAAAGAGGTCTGATGGAATTCGCAGGAGACGCGACCTTACTCTATTACCTTACTGACGAAGCTCAGGAAGGGAAGAGGGCGTTTTTAGAAAAAAGAGATCCTGACTTTGGAAAATATCCGATGTTCCCATAATTAAAATCTAGCCCTTTTTTGAAAAAGTGAATTCATTTCACATGACGTTAAAAGAGCTTTTGAAGGCGCCCTATTACATGAAAAATGCAGTGCAAGAAATAGGACCTCCATTTCGACTTAGAACTTGGTTTCACGCGGCTCGTATGCGTACGTTGCCCTTGGCTTTTGCTGTGATAGCACTGGGGTCGGGTCTTGCGTATTACCATGATAAATCATCATTCAAATGGTCCATCTTTCTCCTGGCTGTATTAACGAGTTTTTGTTACCAAGTGTTATCTAACTATGCCAATGATTTAGGCGATGGTATCAAGGGAACTGATGCCGACAAGCAGGGTGAACAGCGTGCGGTTGCTTCAGGTGTTATTTCTGAAAAACAAATGCGAAATGCGGTACAGTTCTTTACTCTACTTGCACTTTCTTCCGGGGCATTTTTGTCTTATTTGGCCTTCGAAAACGTAAGGTTGAATGTCCTTTTCCAATCACTTAATATCCTTGCGGTTTGGTCAGCGAGATCTTATACTCTAGGGAAGAATCCTTATGCATACTGGGGAGGAGGTGATATTTTTGTATTTATCTTTTTCGGGTATGTTGGTGTTTTGGGGTCGGTTGCCATACATACGAATGCGTTCTATATCTTGGACTTGTTGCCAGCATCTGTCGCTGGAGCTATGAGTGCGGCGGTACTTACTTTAAATAATTTGAGAGATATTGAAGGAGATAAGCTGCATGGTAAAATAACTTTAGTAGTGCGCTTTGGTTATCTATGGGGTAGAGGCTATTTTAAGGTATTATTGATGTTGTCCATGATGCTCAATTTAATCTTTGCGATTATAGCAACCATCGAATCACTTCATTACTACCCTCTTGTAGCACACATTCTCTTCCAATTGTTACTTCGTTTCATATATAAAAAGTTTATTGCGGCAGACTCGTCAAAGAAATTAGATGCCCTATTGAAACCAACAGCTCTCGTCACGCTGCTGTATTGCGTTTTCACTGCATTAAGTATGGTGCTATGATACATGCTACGTTTTTTTCCTATAGATTGGATTTCAAAGAGCCGAGCGGTACCTCAAGAGGTGTCTTGAGACAAAAGGAAAGCTTTTTCCTTCAGATCATTGAAGACGGCCAGGAAGGTTGGGGCGAAGTTGGTATTTTGAGAGGTCTCTCCGCAGATGATACACCAGCTTTAGAGACTCAGCTCTCGTGGACTGCAAAGAACATTCATTTAGGACTAGAGGAATTATTCGCGGCGAATCAAATGTTTCCAAGTATACAGTTTGCTCTAGAACAAGCCTTTAGTCATTTAAAGAATGGATTCTGTCATTTTCCTTCCGATTTCACTTTAGGCAGGGCTAGTCAGGCTATAAATGGTTTAATATGGATGGGCGATCAAAGTTTTATGATGGACCAGATAGAGCAACGCCTAGCAGAGGGTTTTAAGACCTTGAAAATGAAGATAGGCGCGATATCATGGAATGCTGAAAAAATATTATTAAAAGGTATAAGGGAGCGTTTTTCCGCTACTGAGTTAGAGATACGGGTTGATGCTAATGGATCTTTTGAATTAGATAACGCCGTGAAGGTTAGTGGCTATTTATCAGATATTCAAGTGCACAGTATAGAACAGCCAATACCTGCAGGTAATAATGCGGCTTTAGCTAAGGCCGTTCGTTTAATGCAGATTCCTATAGCATTGGATGAAAGTTTAATTGGATTATTCTCATTAGAGAAAAAGTGCCAATTATTGGACGATATTAATCCGCCATTTATCATTTTGAAACCAAGTTTTATAGGCGGATGGGGTGGAAGTAATGATTGGGTAACCTTAGCTGAAGAGAGAGGGATACAATGGTGGGCGACCTCTGCTCTAGAGAGTAACGTGGGGTTAAACGCGATTGCACAATGGGTTTTTACAAAGAAAAACAAGATCCCTCAAGGTTTAGGTACTGGAAGTCTTTACACAAACAATATACCTGGACCACTGCAAGTGTTGAACGGAGAGATAAAGATGCGTAATGACGCAAATCAAGGTTGGGATTTATCCGTGCTTAGATCGAACATCTTAAAGCAATAAACACAGACCTTCCCGGTGCAGCGATCCCGCTTGAATATGGCCTGTACTTGATATTCATTAAGTTTTCCATCCCAATACGAAGAACTATATTTTTGTTTACCTCGTAAGTACTCTGAATATTAATAGTATACCAAGCCGGGCTATACGTTTGTCCCAAGTCATTAATGGCATACCTTTGAATCTTAGATCGCTCACTAAGTGGCATGTCTTCAGGAGCGACCTCACCATTATATCGGAAGGTCATATTACAAGACCATTTCTTTCTTCGATAGACTATTTGAGATGTGGCATTGAATGGGTTGATGTGCCTTAGGGTTTCTCCTTGGCTATCACGTCCAAAAGGATGAGACCAATGAACGGTCCAAAACAGTCGTTTACTAAGCTCACTACGTAAGCCAAATTGGTAGCCCCAAATCCAGGCGTAATCTAGGTTTTGAATTGCTAATACTTGAGAAAGCTCACCATCATAAAAAATACTGTCGCTTCCCCGAAATTCAAACGGCGCCCGGAGCATTGCATTGTTTAAATAGCTGTAATAGAAGCTCGCATCTAAAGCTATCCAATGGTTTAGTTTTTGTTTCATCCCGACCTCAGAACTATAAAGACGTTCTTCTCTCAAATCAGTATTGGGTACAATCAAACACCCTGGTTGAGAGTTGAACACCTTACTTGCATCATCTATATTTGGAGCTCTGAAGCCCGTACTGAAGTTAATAAAGTATTTAAAATTAGATTTATAGTAAGTGAGCCCTAAGGAACCACTAGGAGCGAGAAAATTCAGATAAACATCCTCGTTAACTTCTGGAAAACTATTGAATTCGATAGGGGTGAACATCGCTATTTTATTCACGCGGACTCCAGAGGACAGAGCCATGGAAGGTGAGATGTCGTAATTCGTGCTCAAAAATACTGAGGCACTGTTCCATGTGGAGCCATCTGCATATCTGTTTTGAGCTTTCCAGGTAGAGTCAGGATTTAATGTATGATAACCTTCTCCATTACTGCGGAGCGAGTTACCGATGATTTCTGAACCGTATATAATCTCAAATTTCTCCGATATCTTCTTAGAAGCATCCATATTTAGTTGGCCAATATTCATGTTTTCAGTTTGAATACGCCCTACCATGTTTTTGTATTTCCGTACAATTCGACTTTCTTCAAACCATTGCGCTGAGGCGGTTATTTTAAACCAGTCGGTATACTTTGTTTTTGATCGGTTTTCTACAGCTAAAAAAGACATTGCCCAAAGTTGAGGACCATAATTCCATACAGCATACTTAGGGTGTCCATTCGAATCGGTTTGAACAAAACGGTCATATCTATTAACAGGACTCATAAAACTTGCGTAAAACCCCGATTTCAACTCTGTTCTGTCGTTTATTCTGAATTTTAATTTATGTGTTAAATTTCTTTGCTCATAGCTTGTATTTGGCTGAATTAGTGTGTCTTGACCTCTGTTAGCCGTTATTCTAACGGTAGTGTCTAAACCACCAAAACTGACGGGGATCGCAGGAATTCTTGTATTCGACAAGTGGTGCTTTGGAGTCCATGAAAGTATATTAGATCCCATCCTTAAATCTCGAAATTGAGAGTAAGTCATACTGGTCATTCCGGCCCAGTTTGAACCTCCATAATTTAACCTAAAGTTAGGTCGCCTGGTGAGTTGAGAACTATGAGTACTCAGGTCAAAAACTAAACTTTGTAGAATTTCAGTTGAATCCCCGTAATGTGCATCATAAGTGTTGATATGCATAACACCACCCATGGCATCGGATCCATGAAGTACACTTCCCGGGCCCAGGGTGATTTCCATGTTTGAAATGGTGGTACCATCTAGGCTGATTACATTGTGAACATTGCCCGATCTGAAAATAGCATTGTTCATGCGTATCCCATCTACTAGAAGTAGAATGCGTGAAGTACTCATGCCTCTAATCATGGGTGAACCACCGCCGCTTTGACTTTTTTGAATAAAGACGTTTGGGTCTAACGCCAGTGCATCTGCTGTATTACCTTGAAATTGAGAGGACATTCTCTTCGCATCAATAGTTCTAATCTCCTGGGCGGATTTTCTGTTATCTTGTTCAACGCGATTCGCCTTAATGACCACTTCTTGAATGTTCAATACACTTTCTCTAAGGCTAACCTGATAGTTCATCTGTATCAACTGACCTCGTTGAAATGTCCTTGCAGCATAACTGGTGTGATAAAACGCGAGAATATCATCTGTTTCCCCCAGAGGAATACGCAACTTTCCCAGAGGACCTGTCTCCCCGATAAATACCTTGTCTATGGTAACAGTAACTCCTTCTACCGGTTTCTCTGTATTTGCGTTCTTTACGATAACCCATACGAATTCTTCATCAATACTTCCGTACAGCGCACTACTAGAGAAGCAGATGATGGCGTATATTAACAGCGTTCTAATTGTTATCATAATTGCTCAGCAAGAAACAAAAACTATACCCAAAATGACTGTTCATCGAAAAACAAAGTTCTTTTGTTTGAATCAGTGGCATAGTGCGTCTGAATTAATTGATTTAGAAGGGATTCCACTTTGGATTAGTGATGTCCAAAAGATCGTGCGTTTTTGTTTATATAATGAAAAACATTTTGCCTTTTCGACCAGCGGATCCACTGGTAAATCGAAAGTTCTAGAGCACAGCAGATCTACATTATTTGCCTCTGCGCAAGCCACCATTGACTATTTTGATTTAAAACCAGGAAACACTGCGTTATTATGTTTACCCGCAAAGTTTACTGGCGGAGCTATGATGATTATTAGGGCATGTTTAGGTGGAATTCAACTGGTCTTAGAGGAACCTAATCTTGCTCCATCAGGTTTAAATCATATTGATTTCCTGCCCTTAACCCCTGCGCAATACATTACATCAATAGAAAAAGGAACACTTGAGGGTTTCAAGGGTGTTGTATTGTTGGGAGGAAGTCCCATCTCGGCAGTTTATGATGTGCCTACTGAACAAGAGGTGTTTATTGGATACGGAATGACGGAGACTGCTTCTCATGTGGCAGTGAGACGTTTAGGTGATAAAGTTTATGAATCTGTCGGTGAAACTTCTTTTCGCATTACGGATCAAGGTTGCCTAGCGATTTCAGCACCGCATTTGAGTATTACAGATTTGGAGACGAATGATATCGTTCAATTAATGGGACCACGTTCTTTTCAGTTTATAGGTAGAGCAGATTTCGTAATCAATTCTGGAGGTATAAAAATTCATCCTGAGGAATGGGAGCGTATATTATCTGAACATGGAATAGAAGCGCTCATCAGTAGTAATGCCGATCCTAAGTTCGGTGAGCAAACGGTTCTAGTATTAACTTCAACGGATCAAGTCACACCAACTCAAGAGGCATTGTCATTCTTGCCTAAAATAGTACGTCCTAAAAAAGCTGTGATACTTGATAATTTGCCTTTAAATTTCGCTGGAAAGCCCGATAGAATAGGCATTAAAGAATTTATCCTATCACATCAGGATCTCCTTTTCCAGCTCTGATAAGGATGGGTACTCCTTCACTAAGGTCAATTACTGTGGAAGGTACGTTATCTCCCCAGCCACCATTAATTATAAAATTCGCTTTATCTGAATAGGCAGCGATGATTTCGTCTGGATCAGTTAGGTATTGCAGTATATCATCATCATGGTGTAAGGATGCGGAGGCCAATGGACGTCCTAACTTCTCTGCCAACGCCTGAACAATCGTATTATCTGGAATTCTAATACCTATAGTTTTTCGCTTTTGCCCTAGCTTTTTAGCTAGATTGATATTTGCCTCTAGAACAAGGGTATAAGGACCCGGTAGGCAACGTTTCATAAACTTAAAAACCGCACCATTTACACTTTGCGTGTATTCAGAAACTTGACTGAGGTTGGTGAAAAGGAATGAAAATTCCGACTCTTTAACAGTTTCCTTTTTTATTTCGGCTAATTTTTTCAGTGCTTTTGGATGTTGAAAATCCCCTACAACAGCATATACACTGTCTGTTGGAATAATGGCTGTTTCTCCCTTTAACAATCGTTCCACACAGTCTGAAATAACTTTGTCATTGATGCTTTCTGGATAAATGGTATAGACCATGAGTATTGAATTTATCTCAAGTTTAAGATAAAAAAAAAGCCCCGCAATAGGCGGAGCTCTTTAGGACTTTATGAGAGATTGATTAAGAGTTAGCTTTAGCGTGATCAGCTAAGAACGTAGCCAACCCGATATCCGTTAAGGGATGCTTCATTAAAGCTTCCATGGCGCTTAAAGGGCCTGTAATCACATCTGCACCAATTTGTGCACATTCAATAATGTGCATTGGATGGCGCACTGAAGCCGCAAGTATTTCAGTATCAAAGGCGTAGTTATCAAATATCAAACGTATACTTTCTATCAATCCAAGGCCGTCAGTACTGATGTCATCTAATCGACCTATGAAAGGGCTTACATAACTTGCACCTGCTTTCGCTGCCATTAATGCTTGACCTGCAGAGAAAATTAATGTACAATTCGTTTTTACACCCTTGTTAGAAAAGTACTTTAAGGCTTTTACACCGTCTTTAATCATGGGAATCTTAACTACGATTTTTTCATCTAAGGCAGCGAGAATTTCTCCTTCTCTTACCATTCCTTCAAAATCTGTAGAGATAACTTCTGCACTAACATCGCCATCAACAATATCGCAGATTGCTCTGTAATGATCTAAAACGTTAGCCTCCCCTGTGATGCCTTCTTTCGCCATCAGTGATGGATTGGTGGTTACGCCATCAAGAACTCCAAGGTCTTGAGCTTCTTTAATTTGGGCAAGATTTGCCGTGTCAATAAAAAACTTCATGTTGCTGTTGTTGAGATTGTTATCGGAAGTAAAAGTACATTATTTCGAAACATTAGGGCACAAAAAGTGGGCAAGCTACTCACATCACACCGCTACGACTAATTACCCTTGCTGCGTTCCCACCCTGGGGGATTCATCAGGAGCTGGTTGTGTAAGACTTGCCCACTGCGAAGTTAAGGCCTGCGATTGTGAGATAGCAACATATTTCGTGAAATTTAATCATTATGTTCAATTATATTTGTGGTAAACCTAAATTGACAACTATGAACCCGACTATTAAAAGTATCGCCATTAAATACGGAAGCATCTTTGGTGCCTTAAACGTATTGTACATTCTTTATGCCTATATCATTGATAAGACAATTTTTACCATGGCAGGTCCGGGGATATTAATATTCTTTGTCGGTATAGGTATTTACGTTTTTGCTATCGCTAAAGTCAAAGAGAGTCAGGATGGATACGCTACTTTTAAAGATGTTTTTAGCACTTACATCATAAGTGGAGTAGTTGCGACTGCTATCGGAAGTGGTTTTACTATACTTTTATTCGGTGTAATTGATCCAGAATTTGCTTCAGAAATTATGGAGTTGATTATTGACACAACACTTGATAAACTTGAAGGTAGCGGAATGTCTGATGAACAGATAACCGGAATTATAGACAAAGTACAGGGCAGTGAGCCTTTTGGTATTTTGGGCCAGCTTAAAAGTGCTGCTTTTAGTATCATGTTTAATGCTGTGGTAGGTTTAATCGTTGCTGCGGCAATGAAGAAGAACAACCCTGATGAATTTGTTTAAGAATTAAATGTTGATGTTTAAACTCGACCTAAGTATTGTCATCCCCCTTTTTAATGAGGAGGAAAGTCTACCGGAATTAACGGATTGGATTGCACGAGTAATGGAGCGTGAGTCGTTTAGCTACGAGATCATTTTTGTTAATGATGGTTCTACGGACGACAGTTGGTCTGTTATTGAAGGCTTGCGTCAACGAAATCCCAATGTCAAGGCTATTTCTTTTCGAAAGAACCAGGGAAAAAGCGCTGGTTTAAATCAAGGTTTTAAGGCATGTACGGGCGAAGTGGTCGTAACAATGGATGCTGACTTGCAGGACAGCCCGGAGGAGTTACCGGAATTAAGGAGAATGATCCTAGAAGATCATTATGACTTAGTTTCTGGTTGGAAGCAAAAGCGCTACGATCCTATCACAAAAACTTTACCTACAAAGCTATTCAACGCTGCGACACGCAGAATCTCGAAAATAAAATTGAATGACTTTAACTGCGGTTTGAAAGCCTATCGGTTAGAGGTCGTTCAGAATGTGGAAATTTATGGTGAGATGCATCGTTATATTCCATTCCTGGCCAAAAATAAGGGCTTTGACAAGATAGGAGAGAAGGTCGTTCAGCACCAAGCTCGTAAGTACGGTACAACGAAATTTGGTTTAGACAGATTCGTTAATGGTTTTCTTGACCTCGGTACTCTTGCAGTTATGGGCAAGTTCGGAAGAAGACCGATGCACTTTTTTGGTGCTGCAGGTTCATTGATGTTTTTGCTGTCAGTAGCATTGTTAGCCTACTTAGGAGGCTTTAAGTTGTATTTGCTAAGTCAGGGTATGGAAGTGAGATTGATCACGGAAAACCCCTTGTTTTATATCTTATTAACCTTAACTATTTTGGGGGTTCAGCTTTTTGCTGTTGGTTTTATGGCAGAATTATTATTGCGAGTAAGTACAAAAAAGCATGATTATACCGTTGATGCTAAAATTGGTTTAGACTAATGTCAAGTCCCAGGTTTGCTCTGATTTCTCCAACTTTCAAAAGACCTGAGGAGGTCACTGAATTCTTGCAAAGTCTTGTCGAATTGGATTTTCCACAAGAAAAATTCGAGATTATTTTAGGTGATGGTACTCCGGGTGATGAGTTGAGACCATTATTAGTTCCTTTCTTATCAAAACTACCTTTAGAAATCTATTACCAGGAATTTTTACCTGTGTCAGATGCACGAAATAGAGCTGCAGAGTTGTCAAGTGCTGATTTCTTTATCTTTTTAGATTCAGATTGTATTATTCCCAGCGGATATTTAAAATCTATAGAAAGTTTTTTAGATACCCACAAAGAAGTCACCTTGTTTGGCGGACCTGATGCTGCTTCAGAGGATTTTACGGACCTACAAAAAGCGATTAGCTTCTCTATGACCTCATTTCTCACTACTGGAGGAATAAGGGGAGGAAAGAGTGCGCTCACGGTATACCATCCACGTGGTTTTAATATGGGTATACATTCGGAATTATTCAAGAGTGTTGGAGGATACGATGAGAATTTCATCTGTGGTGAGGATGTAGAGCTGAGTATAAGGCTGATTGCTCAAGGTGCCAAAAGTGCTTTCATTGAGCCTGCCCATGTATATCACAAAAGAAGAACTTCTATCAGCCAGTTCAGGCGTCAAGTATTTAGGTTTGGTGCCGCACGTCCTCTTTTAGCTCAAGCGCACGCAGGTAATTTGAAAATCACCCATCTTTTTCCAGTACTCTTTACCATGTATAGATGGATGAGTTTACTACTGGTCGTATCTTATTTATACAGTGGACTCCTTTGGACTCTGCTCCCTTTTGTAGGATATATAGCTTATATGTCGACGGTATTCATCGCGGCTTTACTCAAAGAAAATCTTTCTGTCGCCCTCCTTGTGATGAAGACTACAACGACTATGAACGCTGGATATGGCTGGGGTTTTGCTAGGAATTTCTGGGAGGTATTCGTGCGAGGTAACTCCAAGGGAATACAACTATAACGACGCTATGCTCTCTTTCAACGTTCTATAGAGTTTTTGTTCTTCCACCTGATCAATCGAAATAATTACGGGGATATCCTTAGATCTGTATATGATTAGAGCCCGTTGGTATGGTTTGTCCAGCAATAAATGGTATCTGGTTTGACCCACTCCTTTGAATTTGCCCTTCGAGACGCTGCTCGTGGATACCCCGTGTAGACGTATTCTTATCTTAGGAATTTCATCAAGTAATACGATAGAATCCATTTCAGCAAAGGGAATAGTTAATCCGTAAGGTCCCGAAATAGAAATTTCATCTTCATAGATCTGCAAGCTTGATTCCCGCTCAGACCATACAAATAGGCCGATAACAAAAATCAAAATAGCGATCAAAACCCCCGCACCAATTTTTGCTTGAACCTTAGTTGAAGTGCTTGCAGACTTATTGAGATTTTTTGTTTTTATAAAAAAACACAAGTAGGCTATAATGGGAGTAATTCCAATATGATAGCCGAGCACGTCCTTATCCCAAAATAGACCAATTAGTGTACCTATGGTCATGAAGATTAAGCCGAAATAAAGGTGGAATTGTCGGAATTTACTCAGATATTCCTTTAATGGAAACTGAGCTTGCTCTTTTCGAGACATGGTGTTGTATCCGCTGAGTAAGGTACTTGCGTTAGTTTCTGTTACGATGTACCCTAGAGAAATGAAAAGAACACCGAGCCCTAAGTTGAAAAAGATCATATCCTACTAGATTAATGATATTATCGCTTTTCGCGTTTACTTTCTAACTCAATAAGTACATCTCGAAGTCTTGCAGCTTCAATGAAATCCATACTCTTTGCCGATACCTCCATATCCTTACGGACCTTCCGTATACTAGTTTCTAGGTCCTCTGGAGTAGCGTAATTCATAGCTTTTTCAGCAGCCTTGAGGTTTACTTGACTGACTTCATACTCAACATTGCGTTGGACTGCGCTGGCCTTGGCTAGGATGGACTCCTTACTTCTAATCAATGCCGTAGGTACGATGCCATTGGTTTTGTTGTACAAATCTTGTTTTATTCTTCTACGCCCTGTCTCATCCATAGTGCGCTGCATACTGTTGGTTATTTTATCAGCATAGAGTATAGCTAAACCGTTGACATTTCTAGCTGCTCTTCCTATAGTTTGGACTAAGGATCGTTCACTCCTTAGAAACCCTTCTTTATCGGCATCTAATATGGCTACTAGGCTTACTTCCGGGAAATCAAGCCCTTCCCTTAATAAATTTACTCCGATAAGTGCATCAAAGACACCTAGGCGCAGATCTCTCATGATTTCAACTCGCTCTAGTGTATCTACGTCACTGTGTATATAACGACAGCGTATATCGTAGCGCGTAAAATATTTGGTAAGTTCTTCTGCCATCCTTTTGGTTAGGGTGGTAATGAGTACCCGTTCGTCTAAGGCTACGCGCTTATTGATTTCTTCAATAAGATCATCAACTTGATTTTCACTTGGTCTGACCTCTATTATGGGGTCTAGTAACCCTGTCGGCCGTATGAGTTGCTCAGCATATACTCCGCCACTTAATTCCAATTCATATTCAGAAGGGGTTGCACTAACAAACATAGATTGACCTCTTAGTTTTTCAAACTCATCAAACTTTAACGGTCGGTTGTCCATCGCTGCAGGAAGTCTGAATCCGTATTCAACAAGGTTTTCTTTACGGGATCTGTCCCCACCATACATTGCTTTTACTTGGGGGAGGGTGACGTGACTTTCGTCTACGATCATTAAGAAATCATCTGGGAAATAATCCAAAAGACAGAAAGGACGAATACCCGGTTCCCTTCCATCTAAGTAACGACTGTAGTTTTCAATTCCAGAGCAATACCCAAGCTCGCGAATCATCTCTAGATCAAAATTTGTTCTTTCTTCTAGTCTTTTTGCTTCCAGTGGTCTGTCCACTCCTCGGAAGTGATCAACCTGAGACATTAAATCATCCTGTATATGATGTATAGCCCGCTGCAGTTGGTCTTTTTCAGTTACAAATAGATTTGCGGGAAACAACCGTATCTCAGTCATCTGCTCCATTCGTTGCCCACTAACTGGATCCATATGCTCAATGGTTTCCACTTCATCACCCCAGAAGCTAATACGAAAAAATGATTCTGCATAGGCTGGAAAAATATCAATCGTATCTCCTTTTACACGAAAAGAACCACGTTTAAATTCTCCTGTTGTTCTAGAGTATAGCGCATTAACAAATTGATGCAGTAATGCTTGCCTTGATATTTGATCGCCCACTTTAAGGTCGACGATAGAATTGTTAAACGCTTCGGGATTACCCATCCCGTATAAACAACTAACCGACGCAACTACGATAACATCTCTGCGACCGGAGAGTAGGGAAGAGGTTGTACTCAGCCTAAGTTTTTCAATCTCATCGTTTATGCTCAGGTCTTTCTCTATGTATAAACCTGAGCTTGGTACGTAAGCTTCAGGTTGGTAGTAGTCGTAATAACTGACGAAATATTCTACAGCGTTCTCAGGGAAAAACTCCTTCATCTCCCCATAAAGCTGGGCAGCTAAGGTCTTATTATGGCAAAGTATAAGCGCCGGACGTTGTGTGCGTTCGATCACATTGGCTACTGTAAAGGTCTTACCGGAGCCTGTAACCCCAAGCAGTACTTGGTCGCGAATACCACTATTTAACCCTTCTACCAGATCGTTTATCGCCGTAGGTTGATCACCCATTGGCGAGAACGGGGCTTGAAGTTTAAATTCCATAGGATTACTTCAATAAGCTGTTGAACCGTTTACGTAACGACGTTAAGTGTGCCACTCTTGTTTTTTGAGTCTGAATACTAGCTTCAGCAGCTGCTAAGAGCGGGTTACCCTTAGAATTAGAGAAGAATAAAAGATTATTTTCTAGCTGGTTCAATTCTTTTTTTGTGTTTTCCATTTGATCTCTTAACCAATTGCGCTGGTATAAGAGCCCTTCTTGGTTATCCGCTTCAACGAGTGCTTTCACTTTGGCTGTGAACAAGGTACTCTCAAGATCTTCTTTACTGAGTCCTAGTCCTTTGAGCTTTTCCTCTAGCATCTTGTCAAATGCAGCGTCAAGTTTTCTATTTCCTGCACCTAATTCAGACCATTCTTCGCTAAGACCTACCGCTTCTTCTACAGAAGTGATCTCACGAGTTTTTAGGTCTATTAATTTCTCTTCCTTAGCTTTAATTGCTGCAGAGAAATTTTCGGATTTAGCCTTGCGTTCACCATTCATTTTATCAAAGAAGTCGTTACACGCCGAACGGAATAATTCCCATAATCGGTCGCCTTCTTTTTTAGGAACATATCCAGAAATTTTCCAATCTGCTTGTGCTTTTTTGAGTGCAGACGCCGTTTCCGCAAAATTGTCACTATCCTTAAGATTTTGAGCCAATTTTACCAGCGCTTCTTTCTTACTGAGATTTTCGCGTTGGACTGTTTTCTCTTCTTTGTAGAAAGCATTCTTTAAACGATTAAACTCACGCTGTGCCACTTTATAATCCTCCCAAACAACTTCGTTTTCTTCACTCTTTACAAAACCAATAGTTTTAAACTCCTCACGAAGTACGTCAAGAGCTTTACTGGCCTTTTGCCAATCGCTATGCTTGGATGGCGTTGCATCGTTTAATGCAGTGATATGATCTACAACATTTCTCTTCGCCTGAATCTTAAGCGCGTTAACTTCCTTTAGGGTGTCGTTGTACGTATCACGTTTTTCATGAATCACCGCTGTGACAGCTTTGAATCGGTCCCAGATTTGCTCTTTTTGTTCTCTTGGTACAGGACCAATTCTTTTCCAACGACTGTGTGACTTCTGAAGTAGACGAAATAACTCAGGATTTACAGCACCGGTGGAATGTGCTTCGAGCTCCTCGATTAATAAGATTTTCTCATTGAGATTGTTCTGATAATCTTTGTCTATCAGGTCGTATGCCAGTCGAAGAAAATTAAAGAAACTATCTACATGGTGGTTATAATTTGCCCAAATAGTACGCGCGTCAGACTTAGGGACTAATCCCGTGTTGTTCCATTTTTCGCGTAGTCCTTTGAAAGCGTCATATTTTTCTTTTGCACTTCCTGTCATTAACGGGAGTGCCTTAATTTCTTCAACGATGAGCTCCTTGATCTTAAGATTTTTGACCAACTGCGCTTCCAGTTCAGCGTAGTAATTACGCAATCCATCTCTATAAGAACCATAGATGACTCCTAGTTCTTTACGCAATGGCTGGTCGAAATGGAAGTCAATGATGTTACCTCCCTCAGCAAGATAAACCTCCTTGACAGATGCCTGTTCTTTATTGAGTTCGTGAAGGATTTTTGATCGGCCACTTTCCACAATTCCTTTAATACGAACGGGAGTGAATTCATTGACATGCGATTTAATCACTGCGATTGAATCTTCAACGCTTAATTGATCAAAATCGGGAATAGATAATTTTTGCTCCTTTGGCTCCTCATGGTCTTCCTCAGCTTCGATAGTCTTAACACTCTCTTTAGCGTTTTCTTCGGAAATTTCTTCAGGTTTAGTTTCCACCGGTTTTACCTCTTCAACTAGTAATTCTTCAGCCTGGACATTAATAGAAGCAGTTTCTTCAGTATTACTCGTTTCGAACTCCGCCGTTATCGGTGTAGTCTGCACCTCTTGGTTGTCAGCTTTAGGATCCATTTCTTCCTGATTCATCATCTACATTTTGTTGTAGTAAGCGGCATGGAAATAGTCCCATGCTTTATTCGCTTGCTCGGTTAACATTAACTCCCCGCCAAGGACTGCTGCACCTGCATTAAGTCCTTTTTTCATGAGCGGAGTGATCGTTGGTTTATAAACTAGGTCAAAGATGGCGAATTCCTTGTTTAAAATGCCAAAGGGTAGGGGTAAAAGATCCTCAGAATGCCCCTCAAAACCAACTGGTGTACAATTTATCCACCATTTAGACTGCGCCGCAATATCATCGGGTAATGATTTAAAGGTGTAATCGCCTCCGGATCTTCCTACTACTAGAAAAGAGACATCCATGTCCTTCAGTACTTTTTGGACTGCTTTTGAAGCACCACCAGTACCAAAGATCAAAGCAGATTGTGGGCTTCCCAAAACAGATAAACTCTTTTGTATGCCATGATAATCGGTATTGTATCCAACCAGTTCACCATGCTCCAAGACAATGGTATTTATGGCACCAATCAGCTGTGCACTATCGTCAACCTTGTTTAAGGAGTGTATAAAATCAGATTTGAATGGCATCGTTACATTGAGTCCACAAAGCTGGTGGAGGTGAAAAAAGTCTAACAATGCCTCTGCGTGGAATTCGTTTCGTTCAAACAGTGTATAAG
The DNA here is from genome assembly GCA_913031435.1 of uncultured Cryomorphaceae bacterium. Taxonomy (GTDB): domain Bacteria; phylum Bacteroidota; class Bacteroidia; order Flavobacteriales; family Schleiferiaceae; genus UBA10364. The sequence goes on along the minus strand of CAJWFD010000007.1, from coordinate 33,051 downwards.
AACCTTGAATTTGATGTAGGTTGAACAACCGTTCAAAAATAGAAGGACTTAAACTGTTGGCCACGCTATTGCCAAGTAATCCCAATTTCATCATTCCCGTTCTCTTTTTCCAAAACGCTCAAGTAAAAGAACCAATAATCCACCAGCACATGCACATAACAATGCTACAGGCCATTCAGGACCCGGTGATAGGTTTGTGGAAGTAATTGCAACTATTTCCTCTTTTGGAGTTCCTTCATGCTTCGTGAAGAATGTTATAATTTCTTTCCAAGGCCAAAGTTTGTTTAATGACCCCAGAAGAAATCCACTAAGCATTGCTATGGTCGTGTTGTAATAATTCAAAAATATCCACTTTAAGGCCTTTGTAAAGAACACAAGTCCTAAAACAGCACCGATACCAACGTACATAATGGTACTGAGTTCTCGATCTGAAACTGCTGCAAGTACTGTACTGTAAGCGCCTAGCAAAAGTAAAATGAAGCTTCCACTAATTCCCGGTAGAATCATAGCACATATGGCCAAGGCCCCGCACAGGATTAAGTACCAGGGTTCACTTGCTCCATCAGATGCAGGAAGAATAGTAATCACATAAGCGATGATTGCGCCAATCGTGAGACTCAGAATTGTAATTACATTCCATTCCCTTACAGTACGTCCAACTAACCATATACTGGCAGTCACTAGTCCGAAGAAAAAACTCCATACCACAATGGGGAAATGCTCGAGTAAATAGGTCAATAGAGAAGCCAATGTCATTATGCTCGTGAAAACTCCCGCGAACAACACTGCAAGAAATTTTCCGTTTATGTAGGTCCAAGCATTTTTGAATTGGCCACTAAATAGAAGCTTTACAGCATGAATATTTATAGCACTGATAGAGCTGATGAGCTCTTCATAGATACCTGTGATAAAAGCGATGGTACCACCACTTACTCCGGGCACTACATCTGCAGCGCCCATGGCCACACCCTTGAGGAAAAGGCGTAAATAACTTTTAAGCATTTTAGTTGGTTTGAAGGAGCTCTAAAATACTTGTAATCTCCTTATTTGAGATAAGTTCTGGGAAGTATTCTTGAAACAGTACCACTGCAGATGGATCTATTTTAAGGGACTCACCGAGTATTTGAGAAGCTTCTAAATATTCATCTGTAGCAAATAGATATCCCGCTAAGACTAATTTTAACTGTACACTTCCCTCAAATCTACTAACAGCATTATGAAGTATCTTGATAGCATTGTTCAATTGCTCCGTCTCGATTAAACATTCCACATAGTCGATTACATCTTCGACGGTAAAACTTTCATCAAGCCAAACTCTTTTGTAATCCTCTATGGCTTCCATGTGCCTGTCGAGTGCATTGAGCACATTAGCCCGTTCTAAAAAGACATCATCTAGATCAGGTTCAATTTTGATGGCAATATTGAATTCACGCAATGCCTCACTGAGGCTACCCAATTCTTGCTCTATCATGCCTATTCTAAAGTGAACATAACCGGAAGGAACGTCTTCACTGATACTCAATCTGTAGGCGGTTAGTGCCTCAATAAGTCTGTTTTTCTCTTCGTGGATTCGACCTAATTCGAAATAAGCTGCATGAAAGGTATCATCTGCAGTTGTCGCCCAAGTAAAGGCTTCAATTGCTTTCGATTCATTATTTTTTCTAAGCCAAAAAGTCCCCTTTTGATACCACAGTAAAGCATTGTAAGGTTCCTTTTCAATGAGTCTATTAAAGATGCTTATACCCTTTTCGAAGTCATGCGTAAAATCCAGACAAAGCGCAAGTTGGTACAAGGAGGTGTCATCTAGGTCATCTTCCATATCACAAAGTCTTTCCAAAGCTGCAGCTGCATAGCCGTATTCACCTTGACTGAGATGTGCGTCAACAATTTGTTGTAGAATCTCCACCGGATCATCAGCGATATCAAGCGCATTATCAAGCAATGCCAGAGCTTTTTCCTTGTCCCCTTTGTGTAACATTACAGTCGCTTGGGCAATAAGTACTTCAACATGCTGGTCGGCAAGACCTTCTAAGAGATGAAGTTTAATTTGTGCTTGTCTAAAATCTTTCAATGCGATGAACAGTTGAATTTCCTTGACTTTAAAGACTAAAGAGTGGGGATGAACCTCAAGAGCATCTGTTAAACTCACTTTCATTTTTTCGTAAGAACCGGTGTCAAGGTAATAGTTCACGATAGTCTCTAAATCCTCAACATCAAAGTAAGGCAAGCGCCCATCTTCGAGAGATGATTCGTAAGATTTAACTAAGGTGATTACTTCTTGGTCTTCGAAACTCATATGTCGAAATTTACGGCCTTATTCATGGAAAAAGTCGAACCTGTAAAAATAATTAGTTTCGCCTTTCAACACTGTTATTAACATATAGCAAATTCAGTTCCACAATTTTAGACTAGGTCCCCTGATGACTTTATCTTCGCTACATAAAACCAATTAGACCATGACCTTAATTAAATCTATTTCAGGAATTAGAGGAACCATTGGCGGATCGATAGGTGAAAACTTAACCCCTGTAGACGCTGTAAAGTTCGCAGCAGGTTACGGAGCTTGGTTAAAATCTAAGAATGACAAGTGTACGGTAGTCATTGGTCGTGATGCAAGACCTTCGGGGCTGATGATTGAAAACTTGGTCATTTCTACCCTACAAGGATTGGGTATTAATGTCATCAATACAGGGCTGAGTACAACACCTACTGTAGAAATGTTAGTAACTCGATACAAAGCAGAGGGTGGAATAATACTGACTGCTTCTCACAATCCCAAACAATGGAACGCTCTTAAGCTACTTAATGAAAAGGGTGAGTTCGTTTCAGGTCAGGATGGAACCACTATTCTTGAATTGGCAGAGGGTGGTACTATCCAATTCGCTGATGTAGACGACTTAGGAACTTTAACGACTTGTGAGGATGGTTTGGCATGGCATATTGAAGAAATTCTAAAGCTACCAACTGTAGACGCGGAATTAATTGCATCCAAAGAATTTTCTGTAGTAATTGACGCGGTTCACAGTTCGGGTTCCATAGCGATACCTATGCTTTTAGATAAGCTAGGAGTGACGTATAATAATTTATACCCGGAGCCTACAGGGCAGTTTCCTCATAATCCTGAGCCTTTAGAGAAGCATTTGTCAGCAATCATAGAAGCGTCTAAAAACGGTGATTATGACATGGGTATAGTAGTAGATCCAGATGTGGATCGTCTTGCTTTTATCGATGAAAACGGTAAAATGTTTGGGGAAGAATATACCTTGGTTTTAGTAGCAGATTATCTGTTAGGTCTGCAATCAGGCCATGTGGTAAGTAACATGAGTTCTTCAAAAGCATTAAGAGATTTAGCAGAATCTAAAGGATCTAGTTATTCTTCGTCAGCTGTTGGAGAGGTGAATGTTGTGGATGAGATGAAAGCAACGAATAGTGTCTTAGGTGGTGAAGGTAACGGAGGAATTATTTTACCTGAGCTTCACTATGGTAGAGATGCATTAGTAGGAATTGCTCTGGGATTGACGCACCTTGCTAAAACTGGGAAAACGATGAGCGCACTAAAAGCGTCTTATCCACAGTATTTCATGGGCAAACAAAAAATAGAATTGACACAAGGTTTAGATGTTGATGTCTTGTTGGCGTCCATCGCATCAGCGTATCAAAACGACGAATTAAGCACCATAGATGGCGTGAAAATCACCTGGTCAGATCGTTGGGTTCATATGCGGAAGTCAAACACGGAACCTATCATCCGGATCTATACTGAGGCTCCTAGTTCCAAAGAAGCCATGGAATTGGGTGAAAGATTTATTAAAGAACTGCAAGCACTAGCGAAGTAGTTTAATTTTCTTGAGTACAAGAGTTATATTTGAATAGATTTCAAAAGAGAACATACATGGGCGTTATTTTCCTAGACAATGCAGCAACGACTCCTCTAGAGCCTAGGGTTAGGGAGGAGATGATCAGAATGATGGACAACTTCGGTAATCCATCAAGTACCCACCTCAGCGGTAGAGGTGCGAAGGTAGAGGTAGAGGTGGTACGCAAAAGAATTTCTAAAATCCTTGGAGCCGAATCGGGTGAGATTTTCTTCACCTCAGGAGGTACAGAGGCTGATAACATGGCTTTGTTTTGCAGCGTCAGAGACTTAGGTGTTAAGCGCATAATAACCACTACAATTGAGCATCATGCTGTAGGACATCCTATAGAATTCATGGTTGAAAGAGGAGAAGTTCAGGTACAATACCTGACCTTAAATGAGTACGGTGATATTGATCTTATTGAGCTAGAAAATTTACTTAAAAATGGTCCGAAAACCCTTGTTTCTTTAATGTTCTCCAATAATGAAATAGGAAATTTATATCCAGTCGCACAGATTTCGACCTTATGTCAAAAATATGCTGCGTTATTTCATTCGGATACCGTTCAAGCCATGGGTCATCTTCCCATAAATGTAAAGGATGTTCATTATGACTTTCTTACCTGTAGTGCTCACAAGATACATGGACCCAAGGGTATTGGTTTTGTATACGTTAAGAGCGGTTTGAAAGTAAAGCCGTTTATTCAGGGTGGCGGTCAAGAAAGAAACTTAAGGGCAGGAACAGAAAATACGATTGGTATTTGTGCACTTGGAAAAGCATTTGAAATTGCAACGAATGAAATGGCCCAGGATCAAAAAAAAGTTGAGGCACTCAAAACACGTGTGATTCAAGAAGTTCAGCGCATAGTGCCTGGTGTCAAGTTTTTTGGTAGAAGCGCGGAGTTAGATAAGAGTTTATACACGGTGCTAAGTATCGCATTCCCTAAAACAGGTAATGACATGCTCACCTTTAGTTTCGACATGAAAGGAATTAGTGTTTCAGGTGGATCAGCTTGTACTTCTGGATCTAATCAAGGTTCTCATGTATTAAGAGGTTTAGGAGCCTGGACTGAAGATTATCAGCCGGTTAGAGTATCTTTTAGTAAGTTTAATACACAAGATTGTGTGACTGGTTTTATTCAAGCACTGGAAGAAATCTATGCCATTACTCCGGCGAAATAGTTCATCCTACCTTATGATGGTGACTGATCCCATGCGCACTTCATCGCCTCCAGTGAAACGATAAGTATACACGTCTTGGTCGGTACTTTTTCCTTGAGTAGTGCCGTCCCAGAATTCTTCAAAGGGATTGTCACTGCGAAATACTTCGTTTCCCCAACTGTCGAAAATAACGAAAAGTGGATCTTCTAAACAGCTATTTCCTGATATTTTAAATACCTCATTATGGATATCGCCATTTGGTGTAAAAGCACTTGGTATGAATACCCTGCCGTCAATTCTAATAATTTCAGCTAAGAAGTCAAATTTGTAATCTCTGTTACAAATGGTGTCACTTATGGTAAGTGTTACGCTTTCTAATCCGGATTCTGGATATCTAAAAGATGGTATCATCCCCGTGTCTGCAAAACCACTAAAATCCCATAAAAAGATCATGGTGCTATCAACGTTGTTATAAAAAACGTCAACACCACCATAGCGGCAGCTGTCAGTGGTAACATCTACGGTAGGCGTATTTGCGTCGTTATCAAACACGATCTCGAAAAGTTGCGTAGCGAACACATCGCAAAAAGAATCTCGAGCAACCACTGATGCTGAATATGTAGCAAAAGAAGGGTACGTGTGGTTCACATTACGATTTGTGGTAGTCAGCGTAGACCCATCTCCAAAATTCCATTCAAAATAGTCGGCATCACCCAGGTTTTCAATCCAGTTAACCTCTCTAAATAGATCACAGCTTACGTAATCTTCAGTCCAATCCGTTACTGGGAAATTAGCAGTGTCATGCTTGATTTCAATAAAAGTGGTATCGTAACTATCGCAAATGGTATCAATCGCTACGAGCATTACGTTATAGGTGCCTAGAGCAGGGAAGGTGGCAATGGGATTCTCGATATTACTGGTATCCCCTTGGTCGAAATCCCAGTAATAGGCATTCGCATTGACACTGTTATTATTCAACCTTAAGGTGAGTTCATAGCAGTTGGTGTCAATTAGATAATCAAGGTCAACTTCCGCGCTCGCTTCAATACCCGTTTCGAAATCTAATTTTATGACGCCCAGATTGCAATTACTACTATTGTTCAGCATGGAAAAAGCTCCTGGTGTCGTTGGTAAATCATCATTCCCACCACAACCTGCACACACGGCTTGATAAATACGTCCCCGATCATCAAATCTTGAAGTTCCACCATCTACATGTTCTGCGCTGTTCGGTCCTCCAAAGTAGCTTCCATATTTAAATGACGTAAAGTTTTTAGCCAGCACCATGAAATAGAAATCTGATCCATCCGTAGTGGAATCCATAGCATCGCTACTCACAGGTAATAGGCTTACTGTGGTGGGCACGAAGGAACTGTTGGTTACACCGCCCCATCCAGATAATAAAATATTTAAACAATCATCAACATTAAATGCCGTAGGGACTAGGTTTAAACTTCCTTGTGGCGATCCAAATGCAGTAGAACCCATACTGGTGGAAAGGTCTAGACTAATTTTATGAATGAACTGTTTCCGGTATTGTGGTGTGCCCCAGGCTCCGGAACTAATAGGGTAATTACCTAGCGTTTGTCCAAAAACAAAAATATTACCTAGTTTATCAATGTCCATTAGAAAGGTTTGGTCATAAGCCGCTGTTCCAACATAGCTACTCCGTATTAACGCGCCAGTAGCACCGTTAAAACGCGCCACATAACCGTCGTCTTCCGTTCCTAGACGAGTCGCCTTATAAGCACCTAAGGTTGATGGCAAATTTCCACCCTCAGTACCTCCACATATGTAGACGAAACCGTTAGACTCTCTGACGCTATAACCGGAGTCATCACTGGTACTCCCGTAATAATTACTCCAAAGTATGGTAGTCCCCGCTGGGTTTATTTTCATGACCACTGCGTCTTGACCTCCTGCAATATTACAGGAAGAACAGTTCGTAGTTGGGAAATTTGTGCTCGTAGTGGATGCCGTGAGGTAAATGTTATTTGAACCATCCACTAAGACTTCACCGCGGGACGCATCACCATAATTTTTTGCTATGCCTAGATTGAGTCCGTCAGTGCCATTACCTCCCAGATAAGTAGAGCTTAGTATAGCGGATCCCGCTTGATTAAAACGAGTTAAAAATAGGTCCGGTTTGTCAAACTCATACCCGTTAATCTGCACCGATGCACCACCTGCGTTTGAACTCTGTATTGGGTTTTGGGTAGGGAAATTACTGCTTCCTGTCGTTCCCATAACGATCAGCTGTCCATTAGAATTCACCACTAAGCTGTGCGGGTGCTCTGATTTTGTTCCGCCTAAATAAGTAGCGTACAGCAAGGTTGCGCCAGATGGCTCAAATACTGAAATCGTAACATCTGGAATAAAACCAATGTTAGGTCCTGGTGGGTCATTGTATCCTACTTGATAGGCGCCTACTGTAGATACATAGCCTGTCGCAAAAGAAACTCCTCCGCCATATAGTCTACCTAGATCATCATACGTTGCGGTAAATCCCCAGTTGTCTGTCAATGATCCACTAAATGAAGTAAAAATTAGTTGTGGATCTATGACCAATGAGTCTAGGGTATTCACATCTATCTCGCTTTCAAAAGACAGGTGACCTCGATCATTTTTGTACCAAACGCCAAAATCTATGCGCTCACCATTTCTCCATCCCCAAGCAACAGGTATACTTTCTATAAAAGAACCTACAGATGTTTCGACTTCTATAAATCCCTCGGGGTCTAAAGAGATCGTCGTAGCTCCGTCATAGGTCCATTCGATGTCCTTGAATACAGAGGTATTTGTGAGATGCCAATCGTATTTTAAATGATGACCACCTTGGTGAAACTCAAGGCGCGAACCATCATATATTCCTTCGTATGTCAAGGAAGTTTGAGGTTTGACACCAGAACGCCACGTTGAGCTATCACTGCCTAGAAAATAATTTTGAACGTAAGAAACGGGATGAGTCCCGTACGGATTTATGGTTTGACCATTCAAGAACTTTAATCTTAGAGCGTGAAATTTCAACCCTTCCTCTGGTGCGCTTAATCCGGCTTCATGAATGTGATGTCCCTTATGATCTTCTCCTTGGACAGCGTTTTTTAAGACGAACTGTACGGCACTTTCTTCAAAAAATAATGCCCCACTTTTTAATCGCATCTGGTAGGCAAAATCACCCTCCCATTGCCCTTCGTTAGGTACAAAAAGCACCTCCTGACCCAAGAGACTAAGGGTAGATAACCATAATATGACTAAAAGAGAACCGGTATTTCGCATACAGAATAAAAGTAATACAAAAATGGGGCCTATTCTATCAAAGTGGTGAGTACCATTAGTTTTGTTTTCCCAATCTGTAGTGCAAAAACTTTATTTTCGCGTCCTTCCTTGAATTTAATTTTCTTTCTCACTTGGGTCGGGGACTCTGGAAAGCCAATGCATTCAATCGCTGCTGCATTAGGATTGTGCTTAAGTCGATAAGGTTTCGCAATTTCATCAATCCTAAAAACCTTATAAAATGGAGAGTAAATAGGTTTGTTTCTACAGGTATATAGATGTCCGTAAATAGTCTTTTCCAATCCTAGTTCTTTAGCCAATTCTATGTGTAGAGTACTCTTAGATAACCCTGGCGATGGTTGGATAATATAATTTTGAAATTCCTCGGTCGTGACGATTTCTTTAATACCAAGCCTACCTGAATAAGAGTAGCCAGAGTCAAGGTCAACAACTTGAATAGAGGAATTGGATGGTAATTCAGAGGATTGTAGTGTTAGAACTTCTTTACATTCTCCCTGAAACTGTATTACTACTACGGAGACTAACCCGGTTAATTCTGACGTAGAATTCAGATCTACCATTGGGCTATGTTTAGCAACAACATTAGATGCTCTCTTGAGCAACTCGTGCTGTATTTCGATGAGGTTTGGGGTGCCTTCCGCCATGGAAAATGTTCTGTTGTCTCTGGCTCTGCGATCCGGATCAAGGTAAAAAGTCAGTTTGTCTTTAGTGATCGCATGATCACAGATCCAATGGTCTATATCTTCTAGTCCAGCAGGTTTTGAGAGCACGGTGATATTTGGAAGATTATGCCGTAACAAAATGGCAAGGTCTTCGTTTTGCTCAAAACATAAATGTGCTGCGCAATCATTACGCTTAGATAGTGCCCAGGTATCAATCCCCAAACCTGCACAAAGATCTATCGTGTAGGGGGTATGCACATGGGAACCTTTGTATTGAGCCGTTGCAGTCGAACTACTTTGCTCTAACGCTAATCCACTAGGAAAAATCCATCGCTCACCAAGTGTTTCAAACTTTTTTCTTTTTTTTTGACGTGCCTCTATTTGAGCTATGGCAGAGAAAAAAGGATCTTTCAACCCAAACTTTAAACGAAGTTTAGAGGTGTTGTCCTTCTGGTGCTTCAGGATCCATTGCCATTGTTCTTCTCCAAGACAATGTGGATTGACTTGTTGATGGGGGTGCTCAGTTTGACTATTCATCGATAGACTTCATGGCAGTATTAAAGACAATTCGAGCAACACTATAGAACGGAACGGCAATGATCATTCCCCCAATTCCCAAAAACGTACCCGCGATTGAAATGACTAAAAAGATCTCGAGTGGATGTGCACCTACACTGTTCGAAAATATGATGGGTTGAAAAACTATGTTGTCCAATAGTTGTACTCCGCCAAAAAGAAGGAGTAACCAGTAAAGGCTTTGTACGAGATCAATATCTAGACTAGGATCTGACACTCCCATAGCATAAAGCTGTCCTAGACTCAACAGTATTCCAAGGGATGCGCCAATCAGCGGCCCAACATAAGGGATGAGGTTAAAGACAGCGGCGCAAAGTGCCAATACAACAGCACCTTTGACACCTATAAATGTCATGCCCAGCGCTAATAAGATGAAAACAGCGGTGATTTGAAACAAAACACCAAAGCTATAACGAGTTACAACCTGTTTGATTTGAGGTGTCATGACATCCACCTTATCGTGATAAGATTCAGGGGTTATTAAATCAACAAACTTGTGTGCTAAATCCCGTTCCCTGATGAGGAAGAAAGAAATGAAAGCGACAGAGAATAACCCAATAATAATTTGGCCAATACCACCTAAAAGTGAAAAGAAAACGTTGCTAATGGCATCAACACTTGCAAAAGATTGTAATGTCTCATTAATATTTGTCAATTCCTCCTTTGAGTTCATGCCAAAAGAAGTAAGAATGGCATCAAGTTGGTTCCATTCTAGTTGCAAACTTGCGATGAGTTCATCATAAGGAATGGTTTTAATGAAATTAAACTCTTGCGCAAGTACAGGTAGGAACCAGGTTACTATGCCTGCGAAAACAGTCACGATAATGGATAATGTAAGTGCCGCGGCTCCAGTGTTTCCTATTCGTAAACCAATTTTCGGAATCTTCCCTATGAAGGTAACAATAGGTCTTCCTAAAACGCTAATGTATAGCGCTATAACGGCGTAAACTAGAACAGATTTTATCAAATAAAGAGCATAACAGCTAGCTACGATCACGGCAAGTTGTAAAACACCGATTGCCAAAGGTTGGATTTTGATGGATTTCATGGGAATGAATTTCTTACTAAGGACCAATGTACCAAGTTTGCCCCCATTTTCAACGCCAAGGATCTTTTCTCTTTTGAATCTTGATGGACCTCCGCATCTTCCCAGCCATCACTTAAATCAGTTTCATAAGTTAATATGGCCACCAATTCACCATGAAGGAAATATCCTACAGCTTCCTGAGGAAGCCCGTCATGCTCATGAATTTTCGGTAATCCAGTTGGCATTTGAAAGGGTATTTGAAAAATGGGATGTTTAATAGAAATAGACTCAATGGTAGCGTCATTAAATACTTTTGCCAATTCCTCCAACGCGAAATCTTTCATTCCATAATTATCATCGATATGTAAGAAGCCGCCTCTGTGAACAAATTGTCTCAGTATTTCAGCTTCTTCTTTGGAGAAAACTATTCTACCATGGCCAGTGGCATGAAGGAAGGATATACCAGAGGATAATAAGGAATTCACCGATACCTCTTTTGCCATAACAACGGTTCGTGCTCCTGTAGCTTCGTTATAGAACGTGCTTAAGTTATCTAAGGCTGTTGGATTAGCATACCAATCTCCACCGCCATCATATTTTAGTAGTCCCAATACTTGGGCGCTAGAAGTACTTATCAGGAGCGAAAAGAGGAGTATAGATACTGCACGCATAGTATTCAAATATACTAGGAAAAACTGATCAATACGCGATGCCATTCAATCACTCATTTGGTGCTTGTTATTCCGATTATCATGTTAATTTGTTACTCATCAATTTGAGCCATTGTTCATGACATTACAACTAAAGACAGTTCGTGGATAGATATTGATTTGTCTGATTTTCCATCATAAACTTATGCGCTCCGTGTACTGATAAATGACCAATGGCATTATTATCCACTAGTTAAGATTTAGGTAGCTCTAACCTGACTTATATTTGTCAAAGGCCTACAAAAAACCTTCAATCACAATGGAACATACAATCACCAAGATTTTAGTTGCTAATCGTGGAGAAATTGCGTTACGCGTAATGAGAACAGCCCGAGAGATGGGCATTAAAACTGTCGCCATATATTCTGAAGCAGACCGAAGAGCTCCTCATGTAATGTTCGCCGATCAAGCAGTATGTATTGGTCCAGCGCCCTCAGCAAATAGTTATTTAAAGGGGGACGAAATCATTCGTATTTCTGCCTCACTAGGAGTTGATGCCATACATCCGGGATATGGGTTCCTTAGTGAAAATGCTGATTTCGCAAGAAACGTGGAGGCTGCAGGGATTATATTCATTGGACCTCGCCCTCATGCTATAGAGATCATGGGAGACAAACTAAGCGCAAAGGCTGCAGTTGAGAATTTTGATGTTCCATTAGTGCCAGGCACTGAGGGAGAGGTGAAAGATGTAAGCGAAGCATTATTATTGGCGCATGACATTGGATTCCCTGTGATGATAAAAGCCAGTGCAGGTGGTGGTGGTAAGGGTATGAGAATAGTGCATAACCCTGAAGAATTTGCCTCTCAAATGCAACGCGCAGTGAGCGAAGCAACTAATAGTTTCGGCAACGGCGCTGTATTTGTAGAAAAGTACATTCAGAACCCTCGTCACATTGAAATTCAAGTATTGGCAGATGAATATGGAAACGTAGTTCACCTTTTTGAACGTGAATGTTCGATCCAGCGTAGGCACCAGAAAGTTATAGAAGAAGCACCGTCTGTTATCTTAACCCCTGAGCTAAGAGCAGCAATGGGAGCAGCAGCAGTGAGTGTTGCGAAGGCATGTAACTATAGAGGGGCAGGTACAGTAGAGTTTATATTTGAGCCAGGAGGTAAGTTTTATTTTTTGGAAATGAACACAAGGTTACAGGTAGAACATCCTGTAACTGAGCAGATTACGGGTAAAGATTTAGTAAAGGAGCAGATTAATATAGCGAAGGGTAAAGTCTTGTCCTTCACTCAGGAAGAACTCAGTATTCAAGGTCACTCCATAGAGGTTAGGGTTTATGCAGAGGACGCGGTAGCTAATTTCATGCCTGGTACTGGAGTTTTAAAAGAATACAGACGTCCTCAAGGATTAGGAGTTAGGGTAGATGATGGATTGGAACAAGGAATGGAAGTAAGTATATATTATGATCCAATGATCGCTAAACTAATTACGTTCGCTCCGACTCGCGATGAGGCTATAGCACGGATGAAGCGAGCTATTAGTGAGTACCGAATTTCAGGCGTTCAAACTACGCTGGATTTCGCTCAATATGTCATGAATCATGATGCCTTTGTTTCAGGTAAATTTGATACACACTTTGTACAGAATTATTTCACACCTGAATCATTAATCCCTGAAAACGAGTCTTTGGAGGCCCTAGGCGCTGCAGCTTTAGTAAGTATGCTTCAAGAAAATAAAGCAAGCCAAAAAACAGTAATCAATGAAAAGCCAAGTAGATGGAAGTCGAATAGGGGGTAATGGTGTTCTATTGCTCTTCGTTCTTTTTGGGAACTCCCTTTGGAGCCAAATAACAACGGATACTTTGAGTGTATCAAATGAGGGTACTGGAATTCTAACTGGTCAGCTTATTGTGCATGGTGACACCATACCATGGTCTGTTTTGGATGAAGTACTATTTGTGCCAAAACCAACGTTGACTGACGATCAGGCAAGAAGAAATTATTACAATTTAACAAAGAAGGTCAACCGTGTTTATCCTTACGTGAGAGAAGCAGCACTTAGAATGGATACATTGAACATGCAGCTTGACGGTATCAATAAACGATATCAAAAAAAGAAGTACATCAAGGGTTATCAAAAGTTCTTAGAAGAACGTTTTGAGCCAGAACTTAGGAAATTAACCAGAAGTGAAGGTCAAATCTTAAGCAAGCTCATTTATAGGGAAACAGGCACTAGTGTGTTTGAAATCATCAAGACCTATCGCAATGGATTTTCTGCGCGTATTTGGTCCTTAACAGCGTGGTGGTATGACATAGATCTCAGACGTGCCTATGAACCTAGTATAGACCCAGAGGATAAATTGATAGAGAATATATTGGTGAGAAAGTTTATTTCTGGTGCCTTGATTCCTGCTCATGCGGATGAACTCCAGAGAGATCAACCGTAAAGACTTTGGTATCCGTTTTCTGACGACTATTCCAGTAGGTATTGTAGGTATCGTCAAAAGAAGTTCTATGCTCAAGTACTTCGTCTGCATTGCCCATTAAGGTCATGCACAATTCTGATACCTCGCGAAGTGCACCGAAACCACCACCAAAAGCCGTAGCGTAGTCGAAACAAGACTTTGACCTCATAAAATCCCTAGTGATAGGGTTAGATCCATGGCTAATTAAAAACCGAACACCAACCTTCTCAGCGACATTTATGTCGAGAACGTCATCAAAGCAAAACCCAATTTGATCTGGGGTAAGGTTGTGCTTTGAGCAGATATAGTCCAGTACCACAGTCTTGTCTTTAGCACCCATATAGATGGCGTCAAAGTGTTCACGCTGCGCAAAATAAGCCCCGGTTGGATTATTAACTCCAGTTACAATAGCAAAAGCTGGTAAGGTATGCTCAAGATTCAAATAGCTTGAGAAGCGCAGCAGGTTTAATCCCATTGCATCGATCTCATTAAAAGAACTTTCGCCACGGTCATTTTTTGTTCCTGGATGAAATACCCCATCCCAATCAAACAACCACATTTTGATGTGAGCCAATCGCTCAGCAATGGTGATCTCATCATTTAAAAATTCTCCTGAGAATGCTGCCTCCATTAGTGCAAGTCTTGTATGTCAATCATGCCCACGACTACTCCGCTTTCTTCAACAATGATCGTATCCACATTACAGTCTTTAAACATTTGTTCTGCATCGATTAATAGTGAAGAGGAGGCTATTGTCTTTGGATTATTAGAAACGAAAGAGGATAAATTGGAAGCAGCTGCATTGCCGCCTTTGGTCACAAATCTTCGAAGATCACCATCCGTAAATATCCCAATAGCCCGTCCGTTCTCATCAATAATACTACAGGCTCCTAATCCTGATGTAGTCATTTGGACCAAGGCGGTAGTTATAGTATCTGAAGCTAAGGCAGTTGGATTGTCTTTGCGCATAGCCTGCCCTACGTAATGGGTGAGTAGATTCGTATGTTGAACGAATTGATCTGTACCCATTGTAGTAAGGTGATTATTGGTCAAGTTTTTCATGATTGACCAAGGCACGGTAACAGCATGTGCACCGACTTCTAGTGCGTCTCTTACGTGCTGTGCATTACGAACAGAACTGAACATGATTTTACTATCATACCCATAGTGCTCTACCGCTTCTACACAGTCTGCCACTAGTGCAAGCGCATCCGTTCCCTGGTCCTGTAGTCTACCGACTAAAGGACAGATGTATGTCGCTCCTGCCGCCATGGCCATGTAGGCTTGTTGTAAGGTATAAACAAGGTGGAGATTTACTTTGAAACCTTCATTCGTAAGGGCCTTACAGGCCTTAGTCCCTTCAAGGCTCATTGGAATTTTATAGACTGTACTTTTCTTATCTAAACCCAGTGCATCTTGACGTTTAGCCTCAGCGATGATTTCATCGGAAGTAGTTCCTAACGCTTCTATTTGAAGGATGGGCACCTTTTTGCTCAGGGCGATAATAGCACCATCTATATCCGTAATGCCATGTCGATGCATGAAAGTAGGAGTAGTAGTAAGTCCAGTAAGGTAGCCTAATTCAAAGGCTTGGTCAATCTCGTTGACATCAGCAGAATCTAAGTACAATTCCATTAGCGGTATTGTTTTTCAATGTTATGAATAGCCAGTAGAGGTTCCATAAATGATTCTAACTGGGTAATATCTAACTGGCTCGCGGCATCGCACAATGCTTCCGAAGGACAAGGGTGCGTTTCAATAAATACACCATCTACTCCTGCGGCAACACCAGCACGTGCTAAAGTTGGTAAATATTCACGTAAGCCTCCATTTGGATCGGAGGAAGGAATTCCATATTTCCGAATGCTGTGGGTAATGTCAAAAATCACTGGGTAGCCAGACTGTCTGAGATCGTAAAATGCTCGTGGGTCAACAATAAGGTCATTATAACCAAAAGTAAAACCGCGTTCCGTAAGAATGATGTTTTTATTACCGGTACTTTCAATCTTAGCCACAGGTTTCACCATGTTTTGAGGTGCAAGAAATTGGCCATGCTTTAAGTTGACTGCTTTACCTGTACGTGCCGCTGCGAGTACCAACTCCGTTTGCATGCATAAATAAGCAGGAATTTGTATAATATCAACAACTTCACCTGCGGGCGCTGCTTGATCAGGGTAATGAATGTCAGTAATTAACGAAAATCCGAACTCATCTTTGACTTTCTGCAGTATTCTTAGTCCTTCCTCCAGACCTGGCCCACTATAGAAATCTATAGAAGATCTGTTGTCTTTTTGAAATGAACTCTTGTAAATAACATGAACCTCTGGATGTTTAGACTGGTATTGAGCCAATTGCTCCGCCACCTTCATCATGATAGATTCCTCTTCTATAACACAGGGACCGCTTATTAGCGTGAACGTGTCTCCACCGATGAGATGGTTGCCTACAGGTACTTTATAATCAGACATTCCTTGCAATTCTTAGGTACGCGAATGTACCGATTTTTAAAGACCTATGTATCTACTTTATAAAGGATTTAGCACGCTCGAAGTCCTCAGGTGTATCGATAGAGAGCGGTTTACTAGGCGCGGTGGCAACAGACCATGTATATCCATGTTCCATCCAGCGGAGTTGTTCGAGCATTTCTGTTTGTTCGAGCGGAGTAGGCGCTAAAGCACAATAGGTTTCAAGAGCCTCTGGTGTGAAGGCATATACCCCTACATGTTGAAAACGCTTAGCTTGTCCTTCTCGAGAGTTTGGTATAGGGTTTCTCGAGAAATATAGCGCTTGATTATTCAGGTTGGTGGTCACGAATACATTACTGTTGCTGTCATAGTTTGGAATAGGTGCCTTAAGTGTAGCAGCCATAGGTTGTTCCTGTTCTAGTAATCTTGTTAATGGCGCAAGAACATCATCTGTAATGAATGCTTCGTCTCCCTGAACATTGATGATGTAGTCGTATTCTTTACCTAAGAGTTGGTATGCTTCAAGGGTACGAAGGGTACCGTTTTCATGTTTAGGCGAAGTAATTACATAGGGGATATCGAGTGACTTACAAGCAAGTCCTATTTCGGTTGAATCTGTGGCCACTAAAACGTCACTGAAACTTTTTGAAACTCGCCCATAAGTATGCGCTATAAGTGGTTTCCCGGCTAGCATAAGCAATGGTTTACGAGGGAGCCTAGTCGATCCTAAACGAGCTGGTAGTATGACGAGTATGTTTAAATTTCTGGACAAATTTTTGATCAATTAACTCTTAATGCGTTAACGGGTTGGGAACTCTATTTCAACCTCCTTCCTGCTTTTATTGTTGCAATATCGGGTTTACTTATCACAGCAGAAACAAAAATATACATCAATACTTTATGTTCATTAACTTGCAAAAAGGATTTTTAGATACGAGACATCAAAGTGAAAATAACATTTGCACTTTCCATTTTAGGACTTACGCAACTTCCTGCTACTGAGGAAGACCTGAATCTCGCCTATAGAGATTTGGCCAAAATTAAGCATC
This sequence comes from uncultured Cryomorphaceae bacterium, assembly GCA_913031435.1. GTDB lineage: Bacteria > Bacteroidota > Bacteroidia > Flavobacteriales > Schleiferiaceae > UBA10364. The sequence continues at coordinate 15,837 of CAJWFD010000007.1, read as the reverse complement.
CTGATGTTGGAGGTTCAGAGAAGGAATTCAAGGAACTTCAAGAAGCGCGTGATTATGTGAAAAAGGCAATGATTGTCGTCAATTATGCCAAAAAACCAATCTCTGCGGAAGATGAACTTCTCAAGAAGAAAAGGGAGGCCTTAAAAGCTGAAATGCTAAAGAGACGGTCGAAAGAAGATCATAAAAGAAATTTGCAGGGAACTTGGGGGATAGGGGTAATAACTTTTGTAGTGGTTCTGATTGTTCTCGCTGCGGCAATGCGTCCCTCATTTATACAGTGGATGGTTTCAAGAAGCCCTGTAGAGCAAATGGCTACCGTGGTACATAGTGATCAAGTAAATCAATTCATTATTCAATGGGAGTACAATAATGAAAAAGTTATTAAAACGGTTAATGGTCGTTTTGTAGAGGGTCGTTGGCTGCTGGGGGATGCGGGGATGCCAATTTTAAAAGGCTCTGAATTTATAGTTGTTTTTAATGCAAGCAATCCAGATTATTTCTTGTTGAAAGACCACTTCATCTCTCCACAAACTGCCGAGGTATATTTCCATGTTCTAAAGTACCCTTTAGCTGAAATTTTAGATGTTTCTAGCGATGATAGTGAGGTTGTGTGCTTGTATTGGGCTATTCTCGATGAATTTGGTGTGGATGGCTTAGCACATGTATTGTTTAGTCAAACGCCTTTGCGTAAAAATTGGTCGCACAACGAGAGAACATTCAGGGCACTTCATGAAAGTCAGGACTTTATCAAATTGTATAGAAGTTGTTCGCCCTAAGAGCGCGGATACAGCTATGGACAATACCTTTACCATAAACAGGCCAACGCTCACCATATGAAACCATCTTTAGCCAAGGGAACCAGAGACTTTTCTTCTGCAGACGTTCAAAAACGCCAGTACATTATGAATGTACTTCGAGATGCGTTTGAATTACGTGGTTATGATCCTATTGAAACGCCCTCTTTCGAGAATATAGAAACCCTCACTGGAAAGTATGGTGAAGAAGGGGACCGATTGATCTTTAAGATTCTTAGATCGGGAGATTTCTCTTCTAAAATTCCACAGGAATTATGGGATGAAAAGAATCCGAAAACGTTAGCCACTAAGGTTGCTGACAAGGCGTTGAGATATGACTTGACAGTTCCTTTTGCCCGTTATGTTGTTCAACACCAAAACGAATTAGCCTTTCCTTTTAAGCGGTACCAGATGCAACCGGTTTGGCGTGCAGACCGCCCGCAAAAAGGCCGTTTCAGAGAGTTTTATCAGTGCGATGCGGATGTAGTAGGGTCTGACAGTCTTTGGCAAGAGGTAGAGTTGATTCATATATACGATGCGGCATTTACCTCATTAGGGCTGAAGACCACCGTTAAATTAAACAATAGAAAAATATTAGCAGGAATGGCCGAGGTACTTGGTATTTCTGAGCATTTCATTGCCTTTACTGTTGCCATAGATAAGTTAGATAAGGTCGGTATTGAAGGCGTCGTTAAAGAGATGCTTAGTCAAAACATTTCCGAGCATGCAACAACGACATTTCAGGGCTGGCTTAACAACGGACTGACACTTGATGCATTAAGTCACTTGCTCCAAGACAGCGAAGAGGGTAAACTAGGTCTTGAGGAAATGAACTTTGTTTTCCAACAATCCAGCCTAGGTATGAGGTCAGCGAAATTAGAGTTTGACTTTACCTTAGCGCGAGGTTTAAACTATTATACAGGGACTATTTTTGAGGTAACTGCGGATGGTGTGGCCATCGGAAGTATAGGTGGAGGCGGACGCTATGCAGACTTGACCAGTATTTTCGGAATGAAAGACACTTCGGGAGTTGGTATAAGCTTTGGGCTAGACAGAATTTATATGTGCTTGGAAGAATTGGGTTTGTTTCCAGTTGCCGTGGCGGATCAAAAAGCGATTCTTTTCGCAAATTTCGGTAGGGAAGAAAGTGCTGCCGCCTACCGTTGGATTCAACAATTGACATCTATAGGGGTTCGTGCAGAGCTCTATCCAGATTCTAGTAAATTGAAAAAACAGTTCGATTTTGCAGATAAAAAGGGAATTCCCTTTCTTGCATTGATCGGTACGCAAGAAATGACTTCAGATAAAATACCCGTGAAAAATTTAGCCACAGGTGTACAAGAACTATACGATGCACAGGGCATCAAAGCACTTTTATCCTAGTACAGCCTTCCAGAAATGAGGATCATTATGTTCAGGTTTCATGAGCACACTGCGTATCACGACAAGTTCTTCTATGTCCCATTCAATAGCCCATGGACACTGTGATGGCTTGAGTTTAAGCAAAGCTAGATGAATTCCTTCAGCTGCCTTTCGTTCGAAAAAATCTCTATTCTGAGCACTTAAAAGTGAGGCCTTTTTACCTGGTGTGCTAAAGACACAAATGTCTAATGCTGGAGGTAAAGAATGATATCCGAAATCCAATGCTTGGCGGTGTAGTCCATTCGCAGCCTGTAAGCTATGGTTTAAGCGTTTTGCGAATACTCCTCTAGGTACTAATGGGAATTTCTTTAACGTAGCCCAAACGCCGGCTGCAGCAGCGCCTGATCTTGAGCATTCAAGGGTGATTTCACCAAGGTGTAAATCGGTTGATGTGAAGTAAGTGTATGGACTGTCGTGTTTGTAAAAACGTCCAACAGTGGGGTCCTTGAATAAGACGGCCCCACATCCGTAGGGTTGGAGCCCATGCTTGTGTGGATCAATAACTATGGAATCGGCGTATTGAACAGCTTCGAAGTGGCGTTTAGAGCCGTGTTGTACATCTGCTAGTTTAAAATACCCTCCATAAGCAGCATCTACGTGTATCCGGGCATCGAATTGCTTAGCTAAGTCTATGATATCTTCTAAAGGATCAATACTTCCAGTGCCTGTAGTCCCTAATGTAGCGACAATTGTGGCGCGTTGTCCTTTAGATTTAAGTGCTGTTAAAACAAGTTTGAGATCAGATAAACACATACGACCTTCTGCATCTGCTGGCATCGCCTTAAATGGGATGCCTAATACTTCCGTCATCCTGCTGTGCGTGTAATGGGCCAGTTCGTTGGCAAGCACTGTAGTATTCGCATCAATTTTTCGGCTAATCCAAAGCGCTTCTAGATTTGCCATGGTTCCACCAGCGGTCAGGTGACCTAATACTGGGGTAAAGCCCATCATCTGACCAAGCTGCGAAATCACTTCTAGCTCTAAAGCTGAGGTGGCTCGCCCTCCGTCAAGTGCATGGTTGTTTGGATTTACAAAAGAAGCCATCCACTGTGCCGCCTGAGCCAGTGGGTGGGGTGGTTTTATCATTTGTCCTGCATAGTGCTGGGCGTGGTACGGATAATTGTCTTGGAGTCGTTCCGCTAAGGAATGTAATATGTCCTGATCTTCCTTGTCGAGGTTTAATTCCTCAAATTTTAATGTTTTTAAAAACGTCCAATCCATGTATTAAAGGTAGGTGTTATGACCAAGTTGAGGTAAATGTCTTCTCAGGATCATATCGATTAGCCTGAAATACAGTGTCAAATTTCCTAAAGGGCCTAGGGTCATTTCCCTTTCCTGCGAGGTATAACCAGTTCCCGTAATTTGATGCGGGATCATAATCGATCAATTGGTTTTCAAAGTGGGCTGCACCAGCGCGCCAATCGATTCCCATGTCATGAATTAAATAAGAAGCAACATTCTGCCTTCCTCTATTACTCATAAACCCCGTTTCAGACAATTCCCTCATGTTACTATTAACGAATTCGTCTGTGGTAGTTCCATTTTTCCAACGTTCAAATGCTTTTTGATTAAAACCTTCTGTGATTGGTTTATCAGGTCTCAGACCTTGAGGTAGAAACAAGTCCTTGCCATGTTTTAACGCGACCCACTGAAAGTATTCTCTCCAGAGTAGTTCAAAAAATAACCAATAAGTACTTTCGTTCGATTCAAATTCCTGTTCAAATTGTTTTAAATCCTCATATACTTGACGCACCGAAATGCATCCTAGAGCTAGAAAAGGAGAAAATTTAGAGCTATAATCTCGTCCCAGTAGTTCGTTACGTGTCTCCTTGTACTTTAGGATATGTCCCGTCTGTTTAAAATAGTACGCCACTTCTTTTAAACCCTGTCTCTCTCCGCCTTCAAAAGGCACGGCACTGCGATCATCTTTTGTGAGCGCGGTCAGTTTGATTTTTTCATAAGGCAGCGTTATAGTTGAACTGTCCAAGGAGGAGAGGGTAGCAGCTGGAATTGTTGGTAAAACAGTACTATTTTTCTCTACTAGTTTTCTGAATTTTGTAAAGACCTCTGGTAATTTTTGTAAAACGAAAGGAAGCTGTCGTTCGTTGAATAAAGTGCGTTCTTCTAAGAACTTGACGAATATTCCTGAGGATTTTCCTTCTGCTTTGATGTTCTTTTGATCTACCGTCTCATTATACGCCATTTCGACACCTCCAATAATAGCCTCAGCATTGTGGTCTAAAGCAATTTGTATCAGATCTACTGCCTCAAGATTTCGGAGTACATACAATCTAGACCCATAGGATTCAAGGGTGACTTGCAGATCTAGTATCGATTGATCAAGAAATGCTTTTCGAGAATCTCCAAAGCCCGCTTCATTCCAATCACCTGTCGTTGTTGGCTTAGGATATAGATAGACGGGGATAACTCTGTCATACTGCTCGTAGGCATAAGAAACGGGGCTGTTATCGTGGATTCTAAGGTTATTTCTAAACCAGAGTAGACAGGTCTTCATTATAATTCATTCAAGTGTTCATGTACATAGTGAGCTCGTTTACGAATCTGATCTTTGAGTTCTGGTCCCATTTTATCATAGGTTCGGTATACCATTCCCAAACGAAAATTCGTATCTAATTTTGATCTGTTACGATCAAAGAAATCCCAATAGAGGGTATTTAAAGGACAACTGTTGGTTTCGGTTTTAGTTTTGTGGTCGTAACTGCAGTTGGTGCAGTAGTCACCCATTTTATTCATGTAATTGGCTGAAGCCACATAGGGCTTTGTAGCGATTTTCCCTCCATCAGCATACTGACTCATTCCCCGGGTATTTGTGATTTCTACCCATTCAAATGCGTCAACGTAAATTCCTAAATACCACTGATCTACTTGGTCTGGATCAATGCCTGCCAGTAATGCGAAGTTTCCAGTAACCATAAGGCGTTGAATATGATGGGCGTATCCATATTGAAGACTCTGGGTGATGGTGTGTTCTTGGCATTTCATCTTCGTCTTTCCTGTCCAAAACCAATCTGGTAAATCGCTCTTGTGGTTGAAGTAGTTTACACTTGCGAAATCTGGCATGCTCGTCCAATAAACGCTTCTCATAAATTCGCGCCAGCCTAAAATTTGTCGAATAAATCCTTCTGCTGCATTCAACGCAATAGAAGGATCAGATCTGTATTTATTCTCAGCTCGGCGGCAGACCTCCAATGGATCTATCATTTTAGTATTTAGAGCGAATGAAATTCGACTGTGATAAAGTGCCCAGTCCTTTACCGTCATGGCATCTTGAAAATCTCCAAACAAACCAAACTTATGATTAAGCCAATGGTCAAAAACTTCCCAGGCTTGATCCGTATTTGTGGGCCAATAAAATTGCTTGGGATCTTGAAGAGTTCCAATGGTTCTTAATCCCGCTTGTTGGACATCACGGTAGACCTCTGTCACATCTGTTATAGGAAGGTACACTGGTGGTAGCAGGTGGTTTTTAGGAAGTTTTTTCCTGTTTTGATGGTCAAGGTTCCATTTGCCACCGTGAGGCTCCTTTCCATCCATCAGCAACCCTGTTCGCTTACGTAGCTTTCTATAAAAAGTCTCCATAAGGAAACTTTTCTTACCCTTGAACATCTCCTGAAACTCTGAAGGACTGCTGATAAAATGTTCACTTGATTCGAAACTAAGATGAAGCGTAGTACTATTTAACTTCTGCAAATATTGCTTTACCCTATATTCATCTGGCTCCTGACAAACAACGGAAGAACTCCCTATTTCCTGACATGCGGAATATAAAATACTGGATAATTCAGCGGCAGTTGAATCGAGGATATGATGGTACCAAACTTGATGTCCTTGATCCCTTAGTCTTTGCGCAAAGTCGCGCATCGAAGTGAAAATACCTACCACTTTTTGGATGTGGTGGGGAGCATATGAGGCTTCTTCCTTACATTCTATAAATACATAGGTAATGTTTTTAGAAGTTGTGGTATACCACGAATGTAGTGGGTTTAATTGATCTCCTAAGACTAGTCGTATTGTTGGGTTCATACAGGTTTAAACAATGTAGAACGAATGAAAGTTTATAATAAAAAAAGGAGCCAATTTCTTGGCTCCGTACCCCTAACTCACACTCAAAGTTTCCTTTGAATAGTTTAAATATAGGTGAATAATAAAAAAAGAAGGGTATTGTAATTGATTTATTGGAAAATTCACTTTCCCCGCGAAGTTAGGTTCTGAGTAACTTAGCGTTATTTAGTGCTACAAGTAGATCTTAAAGGACGCATCAATTTCTTTAAGGCAACGTTCTTTGTCCAAAGCAAAGGAGTCTGCCGGACATTGCATTTGCAATTCCAGTAATAGTCCATTTTGCAAGGTATCCCTTAAAATAAGGCGATGTGCTATGATGTAATCCCACGGTTCTTGCTCATAGCGGCCATACTTTATCCACCAGTCATCGATTGTATCCGTGCTCTCGGTCACCCAGCTGTCTAAAACAGCAGTTTGTAAACCTCTATATATTTGAGCGTTTGCTTGTTCACTTATGGTGATGTAGTTTCCCTGTCGCTTAAAAGGCAAGACACGTAGTAATACGCTGCCAGTACTGTCGTCATTAATTCGCGCAGCTTCGTAGTAATTGAAATTTTGTTTCCCAAAACTAGGCATGCGAACGGTCCAGTCGTAAGAAAGGTTAAATGAAAAATCGATCACAGGTAATGCGTAATATTGAGCTTGCTCAAAATTGAAGCTATATCTGGCTGACAAATCGCACTTAGATTCTTGTGAATCTTGGCATGCGGTTAACGCTATACAAAGCAGAATTGCACTTATCTTAGTTCTCATGTTAATCGTACTATGAATTATCAATTTGTCTCTCATTTAGAAAGTAACGTTCCTTCAAAAGTAATGAAGGACTTGCTCATGGATGGAAAGGAAGTGAATCCTTTTGGTAAGTCAGGCTTAACACTTCAAAAATATAGCCGAGTAAAGCAAGAAAAGGAAATTTCTTACTCGGATCTTACCCGAAAAACACTTGTTGAAGTCTTAAAGAGACAGAATCCTAAACGTTCCAAGCAAGAGTCGGATCATCTTGATAAGATTTCCAATGGAGCTTTTACGGTGACAACGGGTCATCAACTCATGGTTTGTGGTGGCTCTGCTTTCTTTGAGGTTAAAATAGCTTCAACTATTGCGCTCGCAAAAACTTTATCTGAAGACTTACAGCATCCCGTAATTCCAGTCTTCTGGATGGCTTCGGAGGATCACGATTTTGAAGAGATCGCGTCTTTTGAAATCAATGGGCAGATATTTACATGGAAACATGAGCCTGTGGGAGGCCCCGTCGGACGGATGCTCACGAAAGATTTGGCCTTGCAGCTTGAGGCGTTTGTCGCAGAGGTAGATTTGAATGACGCTCAAAGAGTAATGCTATTAAGTAGGGTTGAAGCCTATAAGTCGGAGCCTAACTTATCGAGTGCAACCCGTCGAATTGTAAGAGAATGGGCCAAAGATTTAGGTATTTTAGTATTGGACGGAGATGATGTTCAACTGAAAGAGTATGCTTCGCATTTGTGGGACAAAGAACTTCTAGGTGAGCTGGGTAAAGAAATAAAATCACAAACCATAAAACTCGAAGATGCCGGCTATAAGGCACAAGTTTTCCCAAGAGAGGTGAATTTATTCAGCTTAGAAGACGATACAAGAACTAGGATAGAAACACTAAATCATAGAGTCTCTCCGGTAAATACTAGCCCAAACGCTTTAGTAAGACCTATTTTTCAAGAGTATGTATTGCCAAACTTGGCTTATATCGGTGGCGGTGGGGAATTGGCTTATTGGCTTCAATTATCTTCTACTTTTGAGATGCTAGAGATCACGATGCCGTTACTGTACCTGCGAGATTCTCTGCTTTGTGTACCATTGAAAATTGATAGAAAAGTTCGTCAGGAAAATCGGACTTGGGCAGAGGTTATGAATTCCTCGAAAGAGTCCATGCTCAAAGATAATTTAGGTTATTATTCCACACTTTCTCAGGAGACCACTGACTTGTCAAAGCCGCTATTGTCTGCAATTGATGAATGGAATAGATCGTTGATAGCACTTTATCCTGAAATGCAACAGCATGCTTCCGCGTTGGAACATAAGATTAAAAAAATCTCTGATAAGACCATTGAACAGCGCTTCAGAATCACAAAACGCAGAGCAGAAGAAGACGTAAAAAGAATAAGTGAAATTTACGATCACATGAATCCATCTGGGGTTTTTTGGGAGCGAAAGTCTTCTTATCTAGACGCTATCGGTATTTTAGGGTTTGACCCTCGTAATTTACTGGTTGAAAAAATGTCAACAATTATCCCGGGTACCCACATTCTAATAGGTTAAAATTAGTGGTATTTTTGCTAAATGCAAGAAACTATCCTTATCCTCGATTTTGGTTCGCAATACACCCAGCTTATCGCTCGTCGTGTGCGGGAACTAAATGTGTATTGTGAGATACATCCCTTTAATAACCCTCCTAAGATCACAGAAGATATCAAAGGTGTGATCTTGTCAGGGTCTCCATTTAGCTCTCTTCAGGACGATGCCCCTCAGTTTGATTTATCAGGCATTAAAGGAATTCTACCGTTATTAGGTGTTTGTTATGGAGCGCAATACATGGCGTTAAAAGCAGGTGGTAATGTGACTCCGAGTCTAATCAGAGAATATGGAAGGGCTAATCTTAGTGAGGTTTCTACGGATGTTTTGTTCCAAGGAGTAACCAAGGGATCTCAAGTATGGATGAGTCACGGTGATACGATCACGGATTTACCACAAAACTTTGACATAATTGCCTCCACGGATGACGTAAAAGTTGCGGGATATAAAGTTCAGGGAGAGTCAACCTATGGTATCCAATTCCACCCGGAGGTATACCATAGTAAAGATGGTACTCAACTACTCAGGAATTTTTTATATGATATAACAGGCGTCCATGGAGATTGGACCCCATCTCATTTTGTAGATGAATCAGTCGCGTCACTGAAACATCAATTAGGGAGCGATAAAGTAGTTTTAGGTCTTTCAGGTGGTGTGGATAGCTCAGTCGCTGCCATGCTTTTGCACAAGGCTATAGGGGCGAATCTCTATTGTATTTTCGTGAACAACGGATTGCTTAGAAAAAATGAATACACAGAAGTGCTCAAGCAATACGAGGGCATGGGGCTGAATGTAAAAGGTGTAGATGCTACTGGCCAGTTCATGGACGCACTGGCGGGAATCTCTGAACCAGAAGCGAAAAGAAAAGCTATTGGCCGTGTATTTATAGAGGTGTTTGACCAAGAAGCTACCTTGATAAATGATGTGTCGTGGTTAGCTCAAGGCACGATATACCCTGATATAATTGAGAGCATAAGTGTTAATGGTCCCTCAGCGACTATAAAATCGCATCACAACGTAGGTGGTTTACCGGATTATATGAAGTTAAAAGTGGTAGAGCCACTTAAAACGCTTTTTAAAGATGAAGTGCGCAGGGTAGGAGCATCTATGGATATGGCGCCAGAACTATTAGGCCGTCATCCCTTCCCAGGTCCTGGTCTAGCGATAAGAATACTAGGAGATATCACCAGAGAAAAAGTCCAACTCCTTCAGGATGTAGATCATATATTCATTTCAGGTCTTAAAAATGAAGGTTTGTATGATAAAGTCTGGCAAGCAGGTAGTATTTTGTTACCTGTTAACTCCGTTGGGGTTATGGGAGATGAACGAACTTATGAAAAAGTAGTTGCGCTAAGAGCTGTAGAAAGTACAGACGGTATGACTGCGGATTGGGTGCATCTTCCTTATGATTTTCTAGCCAAGATTAGCAACCAGATTATCAATAAGGTTAAGGGTGTAAACCGCGTGGTTTATGATATAAGCTCAAAACCTCCTGCAACTATTGAATGGGAATAACTCGGTATTTTATAGCTATTTTCTTCATGTTCCAAAGCTTCTTCGCTTTTGGTCAGACAGAGGTGCTCCATACTATTGTTAAGGGAAATACTATTTATGGACTTGCAATAACCTATGGGAGTTCAGTTGATAGCATCTACGAAGCCAATCCAATGTTGGGAGTAAATAGGCTGGCGATAGGGGATACTGTCGTTATTCCAATTCCTCAAAAGGAAATAGTGGATTCAAGCCGTTATAATTTTCATAAAGTGCGAAGTTTTGAGAGTGTTTATAGCATCTCTAATAGGTATGGATTAAAAGACAGTACTATTTATTGGCACAACACAACCTTAAATAATAAACCTACTGTCAAGAGAAATGAAATACTGAGAATACCCAGAGACCCATACTCTTGGCTAAAGTCAGAGATGTCTTCTGATTCGCTTACTTCAATTAATCAAAACTCTAAAGACGATACTAAAGCTCGAGATACTTCAGAGACTTTGGATATCATTGGTATTCTACCATTTTTCACTAGTGACTACATTAATGAGGGTCAGCGGTCAAAACGATCTAAAATAGCATTTAGTTATAGGCAGGGTATTGAGATGGCGATTAGCGAGTTCAGGGATTCTAACCTGCTCGTAGATCTTAAGTTTTATGATTCATACAATTCTTTGGATTCTTTAGATAATATCAAATTTCGTTTAGATTCCGTTTCACCTGATCTCATTTTAGGTCCTATGTATACCCCTAGAGTATTGCAATTTAAGGGTGATGTTCAGGAAGAGAATGTGGTGAGTCTGATGTCAAAACAACCTATTATAAATTCGTTAGATGTTTGGAACAGTATTGTAGCGGAGGAACATTTTTGGCATGCAATGAGAGATAAACTGGTTGTTAAGCACTATGAGAATAGATCAGATACGTCTTATGAAATTTCCAGAAAACTACTTGTTGTTGGACTACAGTCAGGTAGCTCCGCGGCTATTTCCAGAATGCTGGTTGAAAATATAGTACCGACCGATTATCTCTTAGTTTCAAATGACAAAAGCTGGATCCAAAATGAAGAGCTAGGTACATTGAATGCGCAGAACACGTATGATATTATAATCACTGAAAATGATCCTGCGTTCATTCTCGACGTCCTGCGTAACTTACGTTCAGGAAGTGCGTTATATCGTTGGTATACTCATGAGTATCAGGTCTTTGAAAATGGACTTGTGAGTAATGTATTTGAGCGAGAAAATGTATACATGTTTACATCATCGTACTTAGACTACGACGATATACGGGTTAAACATTTTGTCAAAAAGTTCAGAGAGCATTACGGTAGACAACCTGACAACTACGCCATAGAGGGTTATGACAATGCTAAATTCCATGTACAAAGGGTGATGAGTGATATGAGATATCACAGAGGAATCAAAAAAGGCTTTGATTATTCTGATGTTACTTCACGTCAAAATAAGTTTGTTGAGCTTCGTAAATTTGAAGGTCTCCGTTGGGTTAGGTTTTAATCAACACTATCTCCATCAAGAAGATTTCCAAAAAGATCGTTAAAGTCAGTGCTTAATTCGGTTCTGGACTTATTAATCTGGTTGTATTCACACAATGCCCAGAGTACCATTTCCTTTAAAAAAGATTTAGATTCTGTTGTGCCTTTAGGAAAATGAGACTTAATAAAATCATTCAGTGGATCTATATCTAAGGCTTTTTCGTATTCATTTGTTGAGAATTCATCCAACAATTCTATACGACCTCCTTCACTAAACCAGTTTTGAATATGAAGGAATGGGTTGCTGTCATTTGTGCGCTTTAAGTTTCGGAAAACAGGAAAATAGCTTTCATAGACCGTTTTTGTGGCACTTCCCAGCAAACTATTTGCAACACCTTCTGCACCTTCTTGCTCTCCTTCATAAACCAGCTCTACTTTACCAACAATCGCTGGAATAGTGCCATAGAAGTCACTTAAGCGAACCTGATTTTTGTCAGATCCCTCTAAAAGTCGACGTCGCTCTACTGTGGTTAGTAAAGCTTCAAATGCGCTGATTGTCATTCTTGCACTTACTCCACTTGTTGCATCTATAAATGAACTCTCACGTGCACTAAAGGCTAGCTGCTCAATAAGTTGCTTCGCTATTGGGTTCACGGTAATATGTGGATATTTATTCTGAATATCTTTAGTTTCTTGTGCCGTTATTTTCAAAGCAACATCCAGAGACTTAGGGTAGTGGGTGTGAATTTGAGAACCAATTCTATCCTTTAACGGCGTAACAATACTGCCTCTACTGGTGTAATCCTCCGGATTTGCTGTAAAAACAAACTGAACATCTAATTCCAGTCGCTTTTGAAAGCCTCTGATCTGAATATCTCCTTCTTGTAAGATATTAAAGAGGGCAACTTGTAGTCTAGGTTGAAGATCTGGTAATTCGTTAATTACAAAAATACAACGATGCGCTCGAGGAATCATACCGTAGTGAATCACTCTTTCATCTGAAAAATTCAATTTTTCATTCGCCGCTTTAATGGGGTCAATATCTCCAATAAGATCAGCTACTGTAGTATCAGGAGTGGCTAATTTTTCAAAAAAACGATCATTACGGTGCACCCATTTAATAGGTGTTTGATCTCCTAATGAAGCAATCTGACGCCTACTTTCTGAGGTGAGGGGAGCCATGGGGTCTTCATGGAGCTCGCTACTTGCTAAAACAGGCATCCATTCGTCTAAAAGCCCAACCATTTGACGGGCTAGACGTGTTTTTGCCTGTCCTCGAAGGCCTAAAAACAATATATCATGCGCAGCAAGTAGCCCGCGTTCAATAGCTGGAATCACGGAGTGCTCATAACCATAAATACCCTGAAACGGATGCTTACCTGATTTAAGAAGAGGCACTAAGTTGTCTCTAATCTCTTCTTTGATACTTTTAGGGCTATAACCACTGGAAATAAGGGCTCCTAGCGTCAATATATTTGGTTTGTTAGACATTATCTATGTTTCTTTTTCTGATTTTGGTAATCACTAAATATTAATTCACCGAGTTTGTTTAACCCGGTATAATAAGCGCGCCCTCCATTGATGTCACTAAACGACTTAATAAAGTGCTGTAGGTAAGCGTCTTTTGCAATCATAAAGGTGTGAACTGGAATCTTCGCTCGTTTAGTTTTTGCTGCCATTTCTAGACATTTCCCAGTTATATAGGGGTCGAGTCCAAAACTGTTTTTGTAAAAAGATCCGTCTGGTTCAATCAAACAGCTTGGCTTGCCATCTGTGATGTTAAAGATTTGCTTGTTTACGGAACGCTTCCTCTTTAAAATATTCATTGCTAAATCTAGCCCTGCGACAAAATTCGTATGGTATGGCCCCACTTGAAGATATGGCAGCTCTTTCATTGTGATAGGCCAGCTCTCATTTCCGTAAACTATGATATCTAGACTGTCTTTTGGATACTGGGTAGTAATCCACTCTGACATCGCCATAGCCACCATTTTCGCTGGTGTTATACGATCTTCACCATAAAGGATCATAGAATGGCTGATGTCAATCATTAAAACGGTACTTAAACTTGTATTTTGATGTGCGTCTTCTACTACTATGTTTTCAGCAGTCATGGTAAGCTTATCAATTCCATTTTGAATAAATGCGTTTTTTAAACTTTCATTCATGACAATGTTATCCAACGAATCGCCAAAGACATAATTTTTTAAATCACCAGTGCTATCTCCTTTGCCATCAAATTTATTGGATTGATGCTCGCCAGAATCACCCTTTTTCATGGTGCCAAACAACTGTGACATGGCTGCTTTACGAACAGCGTTTTCTGCTTTTGCAGTGAGTATCGAACCACCGCTTCCGTCATTTTTATCTCTTAAAAAGCCCTTATCTTTCAGTTCTTGAACGAAATCGTCAAAAGTGTAGTCCTCATTGGTAATTTTATAATGCTCGTCTAGTTGTCGGAGCCAATCTAAAGCTTCTTCGACATCACCAGAGGTGTGTACAATGACTTCCTTAAATAACTTGAGGAGGGTCTCGAAAGGACTGTCTTTGTTCTGGTCCGTTTTGGAGAATAAAATACCATTCATAAATACCAAACAAAATAGCGGTATCAATGTTGTACCTACTATGAATAAAATTAATCTTATTTTCTTCTTACTGCTAACATTTATGTCTTCAAAAGCTCAACTAAAAGTAGGTGATCCAATCCCTTCATTCGAACTGTTTGATCAACAAGGGAATACCTTTAAGTCAGCAGATCACATAGGCACTCCATTGGTTATTTTTTTCTATCCCAAAGATCATACGCCTGGCTGCACAGCTCAGGCTTGTAGCTTTAGAGATCATGAGAGTGAATTCGCAGACGCAGGTGCACTTGTAGTTGGTGTAAATAGTGGTTCTGTCGATCAGCACAGTGGATTTTCGGAAAAATACAATTTAAACTTTCCTGTTTTAAGTGATCCTGATCACAGTGTTAGAAAAAGCTTTGGATCTCCTGGTCTGCTTTTCACCCAAGTTGCTGACCGTGTTACCTATGTTACCGATAAAGATCATAATGTAGCTTACATTTTTAAAAGTTTATTACTTGCTACGAGTCACGTTTCTGAAAGTCTTAACTTTATTAAAAGTTTAAAGTAGTACCATGACCCTGATTGAACTATTAATTACGCTTTCCATTTTCTGCTTGATGGAATTAGTAGCTTGGCTTGCGCATCGTCATCTAATGCACGGATTTCTTTGGTTTTTACATGAAGATCACCATGTCAAAACTCCTGGTGCTCTTGAGAAAAACGATACCTTTTTCTTAATATTCGCTATTCCATCCTGGTTGTGTATTATGATGGGACTCATGGCCAACAACGGTGTTTCAGTGTCAGTAGGAGCGGGTATTGCGCTATATGGATTAGCCTATGCAATTGTGCATGAGGTGTTCATTCACCAACGTTTACCTTTTTTAAGAAGGTCAAAAAGTATCTATTGGGAAGCAGTCCGATTAGCGCACAAAATGCACCACAGTCATCTTGGTAAAGAGGAGGGCGAAAACTTTGGTATGTTATTCGTACACCCGAAGTATATTAATATTGTGCGTAAGCAACGCGCTTCAAACTCTTAAACATGTTAGAGACGAAATGGCTGTATTTGTTACTCAACCTAGGTACGATCTGCGTACCTCTGCTTAGAAGTTTCGAGCATAAAGTAGCGTATTACAAATCCTTTCCTTCTCTGTTTAAAAGCATGTTACTGGTGAGTGGATTTTTTATTCTTTGGGACATCTGGTTCGTGGAGATGGGGGTTTGGGGTTTTACACCGGACTACTGTATTGGATTTTATCTTTTTGAACTTCCGCTTGGTGAATATTTATTCTTTATCACGGTCCCTTTTTCTTGTGTCTTTTTATACCGTGTGATGCACTTTTTTTTTCCGAAGGGAATTGTGTCCGCTTCACTTGCTGTTAAGCTCAACTACGGTTTAGTCATCTTGAGTTTGGTCATGGGTTTAACGAATTTAGATAAGACATACACGAGTATAACCTTTCTTTTATTAGCCGCTGCTGTGACCTATGTCGCATGGATAGAAAAAGTGCGTTGGATGGGAAAATTTTATCAAGGATGGCTGATTGGTTTGATTCCATTTTTTATAAAAAATTCAATTCTTACGGGAAGCTTCACCGACAGTCCTTTGGTGTGGTACGATAATACTGAAAACCTAGGTGTAAGGTTGGCT
>CAJWFD010000006.1 GCA_913031435.1 uncultured Cryomorphaceae bacterium | reverse complement strand
TGGATGTCATCACTTAAGAATTCCATGAATTACGGTTTTTTATAAAGTAATTCATACGATTTATCTGGAGTAAGAAACTCATTTGCAACGGCCATGATTTCTTCAGATGTGATGTCCCTAATTTTACCTATTACATGCTGAAAGGTATTAACCTTACCAAAGTGTAGTAGGGATCTAGCGGCACCTATAGCGGAGTTCAGCCCGTTCTCTTCTCCCAAAGCCATTTGGCCTAGGAATTGATTTTTGGCTTTACTCAGCTGTAACGTACCTAAGGGTTTGTTTTGAAACCTTTCTATCTCTTTAGCGACAAGGGCTGTGGCTCTCTTTGTTTGGGTGGAGTCACACCCTAGATATACCCCAAGCATACCAATATCCGTATAGAGATTCATATAGCTTTCAATATTATAGGCTATCCCATGTTTCTCACGAATGTTCAATCCTAGTCTGCTGTTCATCGCAGGTCCTCCTAAGACATTGTTGAGCAATACAAGAGCATGTCTTTTTTCATCGAAAATGCCAGGAATGCGCCACCCCACCATATAGTGGTCCTGAAATTGAGCGACTGGCTCTACTATTTTCTCTGGTTTAAATGCTCCCTTGAAGGTATTTTGCCACGTAGTTTTAGCAGGCTTCCAAGGTCCAAAATACTCCTCGACCATTCGCTTTGTGCGCTCCAGTCCAAAAGCTCCAGTAACTGCGACTTTTATGCGATCTACACTGTAGGTGCGACCAATAAACTCTAGTATATCATCTCTGTTCAATCCATCCACGCTCTCAGGCGTTCCTAGAATATTCCTACCCAAAGGATCTCCTTGAAAGACAAGGTCTTCGAAATCATCAAAAATGCGCTCACTAGGGCTGTCTTTGTAGCTGTAGATTTCGTCCTTAATGACGTCTTTTTCTTTTTCTAATTCTTTAATTGGAAATATGCTGTTAGCGACAACATCGGCTACTAAATCAAGTGCTCTGCGCACATCACCCTTTAGAAAGCTAGCGTGAATAATGGTTTCTTCCTTCGTGGTATAGGCATTTAGCTCTCCACCCACATCGTCTAGTCTAGACAGAATATGGTACGCTTTTCGCTTGGAAGTGCCCTTGAAAAGAGTATGTTCTATGAAATGTGCAAGTCCCTGCTGGTGGGCTAATTCATCTCTTGAGCCAGCTTTTATTGCCACAGCGATATGAGCCACGGTGCTCCGATTTTGCTGAAATGCACATTGCAAACCGTTGCTTAATTCAAATATCGAAGAATCTTTCATTTATTTATCGTCCAATACTTCCAGAATAGTTCTGAAAGCGAGTGCATGGTTTCCCCATGCCTTAGCAGATTTCTTTTGAAGCACTGGTGCATACATTTCCATGTAAAGCTGAATACTTTGAAGATCAATTGCCCTGTACTGTATGCTAAAACTTGGCTGGTCTTGTTCTTGTTCCGGATATACCTGGGTAAACATATAGCTTTGAAATAACCCGGTTTCCATAACCTCAGGGATATGGACTGCTTTCATCCATGTCATCCATTTGTTCTCCATTTCTGGACTAACTACGATAGTTACGTTATAGATGTGTTCATTCATAGCGCTAAGGTACGATAGAACTGTCTTGCTTGTTCCGTGTAAAGGCCAGCCGGATAGGAAATGAGATAGTCCTCTAATGCCGTTTGAGCTCCTGTGTTTTTATCTAAGAACATCGCTTTGGCTCGATAGTAACGGCCTTCTTCTTTCCACATTCCTTCTCCTGCTGCGCTGTTTAACTCTAAGAAGGTATTCGCTGCGTCTGTATACTTGCCCAATTCCAGTTGTACCCTACCTAGTTTGTACAGAACGTCATCGTAAACCTCGTTAGCGATGAGCACAGGTTTTAGTTTGATATAGCCCTTTTCCGCCTCCTGAAGTCTTCCTCGCTCTTCTAAAAGCATAGGCGCTCTGAGCAAGTATAGTCCTTCCATCAATGTGTCTTCAACACTGTTGGCGGAAATTAACAAAGCATTTTCCATAGCATCATTGGCGATAGACTTACTAGTCGACTGAATCAAAACCTCTAGTTGTGTTTTAGACCAAGAAATGTCTCCACTGTAAAAAGCACACATAGCCCTTCCTAAACGTGCTAGGTCACCCTCACTAGAGTCACCGAGCTTACTTTCGGCCCGGGCATATTCCAGCAAAGCCTCATCGTAATGACCAACTAAAAGCAGGTTGTTTCCTGAAGTCAAGTAGGTCATCCCCAACTCTAACGAAGACCGATAGGTAGATCTGAGTAACCCTAATGCGTCTTGCAACTCTAAAATGGCAACAGCGTTAAGATCACTCCCTTTAAAATAATATTCCGCACGGTATAATTCCCATTGAAAACAAGGGTTACACTCATTCGTGCTAAAGTCACTTACTAGGGTCTTGGCCTTTTCTGTTTCTTGCATGCCCTCCAGTAATTTAAGCTGGGACAAAAGGACCTCATTTAACCAACGCTGGGAAGTTGTCTTTCTGTAGTGCAGGATTAAAAAGTCATAACATGCTTGCGCCAATGCTAACTGTTCTGCACGTTCACAGGTTCTTGCGAGTAAAATGAATTCTCCAGGCCGAAAGTCACCCTGTTTGCTTTTTACCATCAACCATTCCAAGGCCGCTTCGTAGTCTCCCTCTTGTTTATAAACAAATAAAAGCAACGTTTCGAAAATCGGATCAGTATTGGTTTTTATTTGACCTAGCAAGGCTGTTTTAATAGCAGTGTTGTGTACTCCTTCTGTATCCTCACTAAGGTTTTGTGAGATGCGCTGTTTTATGGAGTTGTAGCTCCCTTTGTTTTGAGTGATAGCCAGCAAATACGCTTCGTACTGTTTGTCAAACTGCCCTAGTTGTGCGTAGAGTTGTGCCCGCTCAAAGGCAGTATTTAATGATGGTCGGAGGGATTCTGCGATCTCATATAAAGAAACAGCGAATTGAATTGAGCCATACTTTTCGAGCTGTTTGCCAGCACTTCTAATAATATATGGGTTTTTACGAATGGCATCTTCTATGTCCTGGAGTAAAGGACCTTTTCTCTTTAATGCCTCGCTTAAGTGCCAGTGATCAATCATGTATTGAGGTCTCGAAGCGCCGTGTTTTTTATCTTGAATTCGCACGAGTTTCCATGCACTTAAGGAATCTCCTGCGAGTAGATAGGCGTCTAGAAGTTTTTCATAAGCGGGACCTTGGGGATTTCTGTTGTAGAAAGCTTTAACGCAATCAATCCCGTTCTTAAAGTCAAGTGCACTAAGAAGAGAGTCGCAATCGGATAGGCGATTAGGACTATTATTCTTAGGTTGACTCCAAAGAGATAATGGAAGTAAAAGGAGTAAGAGTAGTTTAGTCTTGTACATTAGTCGCTAAGATAAAATTCTTGAGCGAGTCTAATTGATTGGAAAGACGGTCTTGGATTCTCAGACAGGAATAACAGCCTCCATAACTTTTGTTAATTCGACGTTCTGCATCGCGCAACACAAAGGCTTCGTCATTAAAATATTTAATGGCAGAAACACTATCTACTTGGTTCCGACTTATTGATTTTCTTAGCGAAGAAAGCTGCGTAGTATTGTAAGAGGTGTTTATTTTTGAACTAAATGATCCAACAACTCTTCCATAATATTTAACACAGTTGTCCATTTGGAATAAAGGTCCTGTGTACATCTTTTTTGAGATCCCAAGTTTCTCCATTTCATCTAGATTTTCATTGAAAAAAATCTGCAACGCACCCATTTTCATATAGGCATTATAGACCATATTACTGTCTGTGCTTTCAACCACGGTCTCGTGATTGCTGCTCAAGACAACCATTGAATCTAATCGAGTGGTCATTTCGATGCGCCATGCTTCTTGATTACAATGTGTAAATAGAAGAAGAAACGAAAGTAGAAGGAGGCTTATTCGCATTACTTGATCATGTCAAACCCAGTATATGAAACTAAAGCTTTTGGGATTTTAATACCTTCTGGGGTTTGATGGTTTTCCAAAAGTGATGCCAATACTCTAGGCAATGCCATTGCGGAGCCATTAAGTGTGTGACATAATTGTGTTTTTCCATCAGCATCCTTGTAACGTAATTTCAGCCTGTTTGCCTGGAAGGTTTCAAAGTTAGACACGGAACTTACCTCAAGCCATCTCTCTTGCGCTGCGCTGTACACCTCAAAATCATAAGTAAGTGCTGCAGTGAAACCAGCATCGCCTCCACATAGACGTAATATGCGATAAGGGAGCTCTAACTTTTGCAATAGACTGGCAACATGAGCCACCATTTCATCCAGTAGTGCGTAAGAAGATTCAGGGTCTGTAATGTTGACAATTTCAACTTTGTCAAATTGATGAAGTCGGTTTAGACCTCGTACATCCTTTCCATAAGAACCTGCTTCTCGACGAAAACAAGGAGTATATCCCGTACTTTGAATGGGAAAGTCTTTTGAGTTTACTATTTCGTCTCTAAAAATATTAGTGATTGGCACTTCTCCAGTGGGGATGGCATAAAGACCGTCAACTGGCATTTCATACATCTGACCTTCCTTGTCCGGTAATTGACCTGTTCCGTAGCCAGATGCGGCATTCACAAAGTGCGGTGGTTGGTACTCCGTATATCCAGCTGCGCGATTCTCGTCGAGGAAGAAATTAATCATGGCACGCTGAAGTCTTGCGCCATAATTAATATAAACAGGGAACCCTGCCCCCGTTATTTTTACGCCTAATTCGAAATTAATAAGATTGTAGTCGCTGGCTAATTCCCAGTGAGGCTTTGCTCCCTTATGAAGTAATGGAATTTCTCCATGACGCCCCACTTCTTCATTGTCTTTTTCATCCTTTCCGTCCTGTACACTGTGGTGAGGAACGTTGGGTAATGATATTAATAAGTCGTGTTCTTTCTGTTCTAAAAGAGATACCTTCTCATTAAGCTCCTTAATCTCTTGTTTTAGCTGTGCAGTTTGCGCTTTGAGTTCATTCGCCTCCTCAGCACGGCCACTTTTGAAAAAGACGCCAATCTCTTTTGCAAGGGCATTACTTTGTGCCTGCTTGTCCTCCAGTGAATGTCTTATCTGACGTCTTTCTCCGTCCAATTCAATGAGCATGTTCACTGTTTGCGTAGCATCTATACCACGCTTCTTTAAGCCAGCTATAATTACTTCTGGTTCCTGTCTTAAACGCTGAATTTGCAGCATGAGTTATATGATTTAAGCTTTAACGGCGATGACGCGCTTGATTTCAGGCGCATACTTTAGTACGGTTGTTTCTATTCCACCCTTTAAGGTGAAGTCGCTGACATTACACCCTACGCAAGACCCGTGAAATTTTACTTCTACAGTATCTCCGTCAATTCTTTCGAACGATACATCTCCCCCGTCATTAGCGAGGAATGGTCTTACTTCATCAAGAGCTTTTTCAATTCTTTCGTGTAGTGAATTCACAAGCAATTATTTTTTTGGAGAACAGCCCGCCATCGTTGTGATGCGAACTATTTCTGTTGGCGGTAGATCTTTATTGCGCTTTGCAACTTCACTTACAATATTACGAGCGATTTCGTCAAAAGCCAACGGAATATTCGTTCCTTCTTGTAATGCCGCTGGTCGACCAACATCTCCAGCTTCTCGAATACTCTGGATAAGCGGTAGCTCCCCTAAAAACGGCACCTCCATAGTCTTTGCTAATTTCTGTGCACCTTCTTTGCCAAACAGATAATACTTCTTTTCGGGATGCTCTGGAGGGCTGAAGTAGCTCATGTTTTCAAGAATTCCTAAAACAGGGACGTTGATTTGCTCCATTTTGAACATGGCTACACCCTTACGGGCATCAGCAAGTGCAACCTTTTGAGGTGTACTGACTATCACAGCACCTGTCACAGGAAGATTTTGGACCATACTCAAATGGATGTCACCGGTGCCGGGAGGTAAGTCGATCAATAAGAAATCTAATTCGCCCCAATGCGTATCGTGTATCATCTGCGTCAAGGCCTTTGTTGCCATAGGACCTCTCCATACCACAGCTTGATCAGTTTTGGCAAAGAAACCTATAGACATCAGCTTAACCCCATAACCTTCCACAGGTCCCATGAGGTTCTTACCTTCTACATGTATCGTGAGTGGTTTGGCATGTTGGATGTCAAACATAAGTGGCGCTGATGGACCGTAAATATCAGCATCTATAAGACCCACTTTGAAGCCCATTTTATGTAAGGTAACAGCTAGGTTTGCTGTAACCGTGCTCTTCCCAACACCTCCTTTACCTGATGCTATGGCAATGATACTTTTAACACCAGGTATGGAAGCACCTTTAATAACGTTTGCAGCGACTTCTTTTGCTTTTTCGCTCACGGTAACATGAACGATGATTTTAGCTTCGACATTCACATCATTGTGAATGGCTGTTATGATATCTACCTCTAATTTCTTTTTGGCTTGCAGGGTTGGGCTTACGCTTTCCGCATCAATAATTACTTCGTCACCAAAGATTTGAATATTGCGAACTAGACCGCCACTGACGATGTTTGGCGCTGTGCTTGTACCTACCTTTTCAAGGGCCTTTAGGATATCCGATTTTTTCATGAAGGAAGTATTGAACTGCAAAAATAATAACCACTACTTTCACAGAACGTTCAAATGCTATGGATTCTACACCAACTATTTTTTTAACAGGAGCTACGGGTCAATTAGGTTCTTTTCTCCTGGCAGAATTTCTTGGCTTCGGATCTTCTTTAGCCTATACAGGGCAAGTGATTTGTTCGGTTAGAGCGTCATCAAGTCTTGATCAAATTGATTGGGTAGAAGACTTCTATAAACTTCCGGAAGGCACCATTAAAACTCATAAAAACATCCATTTTGTGCCGTGCGAGCTGTTAAATGCACACAACACAGTCGATATTTTAGATCAATACTGTCTTAAAAATGACTTTCCTATGCCAAGCGAGGTGATCCACGCAGCAGCGACGATCAACATAAGCCCAGGCACCTCAAAAAGTACCTCAAATGCGGAATTGACCGATGAGGTTTTACTTATAGCAGAACTTCTGAAAGTGACTCATTTTAGCCACGTAAGTTCAATTGCAGTATTAGGAGGAACAGCTCCATTAGGGGAACTAGAAACTTTAGATCCGGAACACTTTCATCCGAGCAGGTCAAAAGCGGGTAGTAGTGATTACGCTTTAAGTAAGATGGAAAGTGAGCTCGGTGTATGGCGTGCGCAGGCAGAGGGGATGTCCGTGTCCATTGTTCGTCCGGGAGTTATTTTAGGCATTGGCCCTAAGGCAAGTGCTCCGCAGAAACTGTGGCAGCGAGTTTACGATAATTCTCTTCCGTTTATTACAGATGGTTGCAGCGGAGTTGTAGATGTAAGGGACGTAGCGATGATCGTTCGAATGTGCCATGAAAGCCGACTGACTTCACCCGTTACGGCAGTATCTAAAAACATAGATTTTAACGAGCTTGTTATGGGGATGGCAAACGGCTTAGGACTTCAGTTAAAGGTGCAACTATTGCATAGAATTCCTTGGCTGAATAGAATGCGAGCCTTTAGTTTTCTTCGCCATGTACCTATTATAGGACCTTACTTTACCGCCCAGATGAGGATCATGTTATTTTCGCGTGTTGCGTACAATGGCGCAAGCGGTGAATCAATGGTCAAAGATTACATCTTGCCTGCAAGGTCATTTGCAGATTTTGGTGCGCTTCTGTCTGAGCGTTGGGGGGCGAATGAATGAAACGTAACGTCACGAAAAAACCCGTAACTCAGAGAGCTACGGGTCTATTTATGATTTCTACGATCTAATTAAGCGACTGGAACGACGCTTACGTAAGATTTATCGTCTTTTCTTTTGCGGAATTCTACTTTACCGTCTGCTAGAGCAAATAGAGTATGGTCTTTACCAATACCTACATTCTCACCAGCGTTGTGTTTTGTACCACGCTGACGTACGATAATGTTTCCTGCGATTGCTTCTTGGCCGCCAAAAATCTTGATACCCAATCGCTTACTTGCTGATTCACGTCCGTTTCTTGAACTACCGACACCTTTCTTGTGAGCCATATCTTATTTATTGTCTGCGTTAGCTACTGCTTTCTTAGGAGCTGCTTTCTTGGCTGCGGGCTTTTTGGCTGCAGGCTTCTTAGGAGCGACTACTTTTTCTTCAGTTGCTTTAGCTGCTGCCTTTTTGGCTGGAGCTTTTGCAGTGATTTTATTAATAGTAATAGAAGTAAATTTCTGGCGGTGGCCATTCAATTTTTGGTATCCTTTTCTGCGCTTCTTTTTGAAGATCAGAACTTTATCACCTTTAACTTCTCCGTTGACAGTAGCTTCTACTTTAGCTCCGTCTATAACTGGGGCGCCAACCTTTACGTCGCCGTCTGATTCTATTAAAAGAACGCGGTCAAACTTAACCTTAGCTCCTTCTTCAAGATTCAAGCGGTTTACGTACAAGCGTTGGTCTTTCTCAACTTTGTATTGAAGCCCTGCTATCTCAACAATTGCGTACATTATACTTGATTTTTATGGGGTGCAAATATAGGACAACTCTTTTAATAACAACTCTTTTTATAACCAAGATTGAAAAAAGGAGAGGGGTTTATTCTTTTTAAGGCTGAATCACCATGTATATTTGAGCTACTATTCAAAAAAAGTAATACATGAAAAATATCATCATGTTGAGTGCATTGGTCTTTTCAGGATCTCTATGTGCTCAAAATCAAATCGAATTTGAAGAGTATGACCTGGACAACGGACTCCACGTTATTCTTCATGAAGATCACACTACTCCTATTGCTGCAGTAACTGTATTGTATCACGTAGGAAGTAAAAACGAAGAAACCGAACGTACCGGTTTTGCACATTTCTTTGAGCATCTGTTGTTCGAGGGATCGGAGAACATTGAGCGTGGTGAGTTCGATAGCTATGTCACAAACGCTGGAGGTGCACTAAATGCCAACACTTCTCAGGACAGGACTTTCTACTTTGAACTACTGCCTTCCAATCAAATGGAATTGGGTCTGTGGTTAGAAAGTGAGCGCATGTTGCATGCAAACATTCAAACGATAGGTGTGGAAACGCAACGAGAGGTAGTAAAAGAGGAAAAACGCCAGCGCGTAGACAATCAGCCTTATGGATCATGGCTGGAAAATATGATGAAACGTTTGTATTCTGACCATCCTTACAACTGGGTTCCTATAGGTTCTATGGATCACTTGAATGCCGCTAAACTAGACGAGTTCATGGCGTTCTACAAGAAATTCTACATTCCCAACAACGCGACTTTAAGTATCGCTGGTGACATTGATATTGCGAAAACTAAAGAATTGATTGCGGCTTACTTCGCAGATATACCAAGAGGAGCTGATGTTGTTCAGCCTACGGTTCAAGAGCCGGCTTTGGGTGGCGAGAAAGTGGCAATTATATATGACAACATTCAACTGCCCGCAATGATGATGGGCTATAGAATGCCCCCGCAAACATCTGATGATGCGTATGCACTTCAGATGACAAGTTCTGTGTTAAGCGGAGGACCTTCCTCTAGAATGTACAAGCGCTTGGTGGATGAGGATCAAACCGCACTGCAAGTATTTGCCTTTCCTTTCTCATTGGAGCAGGGTGGCGCATTCATCACCTTTTCACTAGCAAATGCAGGAAAAACTATTGATGACATGACTCCTGGTTTGGAGGAAGAAATTCAGAAGCTGCAGAATGAATTGATTACAGAAAGAGAATTCCAGAAGATTCAGAATCAGATGGAGAGTAACTTTATTCAAAGTAATTCTAAAATGGCTGGTATAGCAGAGTCTCTAGCAGATTACCATACCTATTATGGGGACGCAAACTATATCAACACAGAGATAGAAAGATACCGCAGTGTAACTCGCGAAGACATTCAAAGAGTTGCGAAGAAGTACCTCGTAAAGGACAATAGAGTTGTCCTGAAGTACTTGCCAAAGAGTGAAGAACCTACTGCTGAAGCAGCAGAATAAGCCTAACATATGAAAAAGTTTATATATTCAATAGTAGCACTTTTTGCAGCCTTTACTTTGACGGCGCAAGTGACTATCGACCGTTCTAATGCACCTACTCCAGGGCCAGCAAGAATACCAACTATAGCTTCTTATGAGAGCTTTGAGTTGAAAAACGGATTAAAAGTATTCGTAGTTGAAGATCATAAATTACCGCGGATCAGCATGACACTTTTGTTAGATCGCGATCCTATAATTGAAGGAGAAAAAGCTGGTTATGTCAGTATTGCTGGTGATATGATTGGTGCAGGTACCTCAACAAGGACTAAAGCTGAGTTGGATGAAGAGGTTGACTTTATGGGAGCCAATTTATCTACGGGATCATCTTCAATCAATGTTGGTGGTTTGAGTAAGTACACGGATAACCTGATTACAATTTTATCTGATGTACTGTTGAACCCTAGCTTCCCGGAAGACGAGTTCACAAAATTAAAATCTCAAATGACTTCAGGTCTACAAGCAAATGCAGACGACCCTGATGCGATTTCAGGCAATTTAAAGGGGGTTGCTCTTTATGGACTAAACCACCCTTATGGTGAGGTCATGACAGACGTTAGCGTTGAAGCAATCACTCTTGAAGATTGTAAAGCGTACTTCAATACCTACTTCCGACCAAACATTGCTTATATGGTGGTGATTGGTGATATCACCGTTAAGGATGCAAAAAAGAAACTAGGTAAAGCATTGAAGAAATGGGAAGCTTCTGAAGTACCGGCTCTTACGTATGCAAAGACAGCTATGCCCGTGGCTTCGAGAGTTGTGATGGTAGACAAGCCTTCTGCGGTTCAGTCTGTGGTCTGGTTGGGTAATGTTATTGACCTACAGCAAGGACATGTGGATATAGAGCCATTGCGTATTGCCAATCAAATCCTTGGAGGTGGAATGTCTGGTAGACTTTTTACGAATCTTCGCGAGGACAAGGCGTTTACCTATGGTGCGTATTCTAACTTCGGTGTAGATGAGTTAAACAGTACGTTTGGTGCTTCTGCAAAGGTGAGAAATGGTGTGACAGATTCCGCAATCGTTGAATTTCTCTATGAGATTGATAGAATGAGAACAGAGCTTGCATCAGAAGATGATTTAATTGCTGCAAAAGCCAGCTTAAGTGGGTCATTCGGCCGGTCTTTAGAAAGTACGTCTAGTGCAGCAAGCTTTGCACTGAACATCGCACGTTACGGGTTGCCTACTGATTACTACAACAATTACTTGAGTCGATTAGAATCAGTAACGGCAGAGGATGTGCTCCGCGTTTCAAAACAGTACATGAATATTGAAAATATCACGATTACCGTGGTTGGCAAGGCGCAAGATGTAGCAGCAGGCTTAAATGCTTTCGGTACAGTGGAGTATTATAACAAGGACGGCCGGTCTACTGAATCACCTACTTTTCTATTCATGCCTGAAGGGGTTTCTCTGATGAACGTATTTAACGGATATTATACTGCCTTGGGAGGCATAGAGAATCTAAAGGCCTTGACAGCAATTCATCAAGAAGCATCTATTGAAATTCCAGGTATGCCAGGTACATTGAGCATGAATACGGCTAAAATGTCTCCTGGATCATTTATGATGGAGCAAACGATGCAAGGCATGACCGTTATGAAAATGCTCTATAAGGATGGAAAAGGCGAAAAAAGTGGGATGCAAGGAAGTGGTGCTTTGGAAGGTGAGGAGCTTGAAGATTTAAAAAGTCAGGCTGCCTATGTGGTGGACGAGCTAGGTTGGTTGGTTGAAATTGAAAAATTCAACTTTGAAGGTCAAACTATACTTGATGGAAAATCAGTTTACCAAGTGTCAAAAGAAGATAAGACGTTCTATTTCGACTTGGCCACCGGTCTGCTCTACAAAAGTACGGAGACTCAGGAAACACCTCAAGGTGAGATTTCCGTCACGACAACGGTTCGCGAATGGCAGGAAATAGATGGAATTAAATTTCAGAAAGTAATAGAGCAAACTGCAGGCCCGCAGAGCTATGTTATTACCGTAGATTCTATTAAACTAAATAGCGAGGTCAAAAAGAGTTTATTTAAGTAATATACCGCGCAAATAATTTGAATTTTTAAGCCCCCCGATCGCTTGCGATCGGGGGGCTTAATGTTTAGTGAAATTTTGTATTTCTCATTGGCAGACATGCCATGGATATAGGTGCTATTGGATTTTCTTGGTCGCCTTCTTTTCTCTTTTGGAATTTACCAGATAGATTCCGGTTACTATGACACCAAGTCCGAGTAAATGATTCCATAATATATGTTCACCATCTAAAATGCCCCAAAATACAGCTACTATTGGAATGGCATAGGTGACAGAGGAGGAAAACAACGCGGTCGTTAACTGGATGAGCCTATTAAAAAGGATCACCGCAATTCCGCTGCCAACTACCCCTAGAATACAGATGTACAAGAAATTGTTCCATGCTTGAGGATCGTCTCTAAAGACCTCCGTGACACCACTCATCAAGCTATAGGTAATGGTGAATGGTGCTGCTGTTGCTAGACTCAATGTTGTCACCGTAACAGCCTTCAGATGTGGAAGCTTCATCTTTAAGGTATTGACTGAAGTTCCATACATCATAGTGGCAAGCACACCAAAAAGACCATAACCAAGCTCTCCCTTTAATTGAAACCCACCATTCAAAATACTTTGAACTGGAAGGATTAAAATAACCGCTCCCATCAATCCTACAGCTACACCCCGCCATTGGAGACCTGTCGCACGCTGGCCAAAGAACCAGCCACCAACGAGAACAGTAAACAACGGAACGAGGGAGTTTGTAATCCCTACTACGGCGCTATCTAAGTGGTTTACAGCTAAAGGAAACAGGACATAGGGTATGGCATTACCAAGGAAGCCAACAATGATTAACGGGAATAAGTCCTTTCGCATGAAGTATTTGAAATGACGAATACCAACGATACTCATGAAAATCGCCGCAATACTTACACGTAGCGTTCCAACTTGGCTATAGGTAAAGCTTCCAAGACCTCTTTTCATTAAAATAAACGACGATCCCCATATCATAGCAAGCGCAATAAACATGATCCACGGAAGGAATGGATGGTGATTTTGAGTAGTTGTCTTCATGCTGCAAAATTGTGACAATTGAAGCAATGAATGGGAAAATGGAACGTAATTTTGAAAAAAAAATAATTAAGATGAAAAATGGCTTCTTATTTCTAGCAATGCTGTTCTTGTTTTCTTGCGGAAACCAGGAGCCTGAGGTATTGACGATACCGTCTAAAACGGTTCATTTGGCTGATGCGGTTATTCCAAATGCAGAGTCTAAATTATTTATTTCAGGAATGACATGTGTCATGGGCTGCAAAGGTGCTATTGAGAAGAAATTGAATGCAACTGTTGGCGTAGAACGCTTTGCTATTGTGTTTGAAGACAGTACTGCAACCTTGTCTTTCGATTCTACCTTAATATCGAACGATGATATCTTAGCTGCAGTAGCAGGAGTTGCTGGTGGAGGTCTATATGACGCTGTATTGATAAATAAATAACAGTTAAGAATGAGGAGTCCTATAATTAAGCGTCTTGCAACTATTTCACTGGTGTTTATTTTTCTGGTGATACTTGCCGGCTCTATAGTTCGCGCAACTGGCTCGGGAATGGGATGTCCAGACTGGCCCCAGTGCTTTGGCTATACGATTCCTCCTACGGATGTCGAAACGCTTACGTGGCGAGACAACAGAGGGTTTGAGGAAGGTCAGATGATCTTACGTTACAACCACTTTTGGGTGGCCAATTCAGATTTTACAACGTCAACCACCTTTAACCAGCTTAATTGGTCTAAATATGATCGTCACGATTATAGTATTTTCAATCCTGTTCATACCTGGATAGAGTTTGTAAACCGTCTTATCGGTGCGCTGAGCGGCATACCTATTTTAATTTTGGCGGTTTTAGCCGTTATAAGTGCCCGAAAGAATCCCATGAATGCTATTTTATCCGTGGCAGTGCTGTTTTTGTTGTTGTTTGAGGCTTGGCTTGGCAAGACCGTGGTTGATGGGAACCTTGTTCCAAACCAGATCACAATTCACATGATGGGCTCCGTGGGTATTGTACTATTGTTATTAATGTTGAGAGCACGCAACGAAACAGAGGCCCCAAGGCTTCCTAAGGTTTTGGTTGTCACATTATTAATACTCTTATCACTTACGATCACTCAGATATTCCTAGGTACACAAACGCGAGAGTTGGTTGATGCTGCCCTCGATAATGGAATGACGCAACGAATAGATATTATCCCGGGAGTAAAATCTTCCTTACCAGAGATCCATAGATCATTCGCTTGGTTGATTTTAGTGGTTGCGAGTATTCTTGTTTATGCCAAACGAGCGACCAAGGCTAGTATTCCGGGTTTCAATGCTTTGATATTTGGTATTGCACTGGAGTGGGCAGTAGGTTTAGTACTCTACTTTTTAGGCCTTCCTGAGGTTATGCAGCCCGTTCACTTAGTATTAAGTATTGCAATTCTATCTTCGATCAGCTATCCTCTATTTCTCTCTGTGCGTAAGACTTAAGGAGTTCAAATGCCTGTTCCCATTGCGCTTCAAAAACAAATACTTTAATGGATAAGCTACCTCCAATTGGCAATACAGAAGCCATGGTATAGTGTTCCATTTCTACTTTAATACCGTTACCTTCTAAAAAGTTGCAAACGAGACTAGCTTCTGTAGGTGTTGCGGCTACGAATAATAATTTTCTATTCCCCATATTTCCATTGTAAAGAGGAGATGAAACTTAATATTTCAGACCTCATAAAATCGGTTACTGGAGCTAAACTATCCGGGTTGGGCGCGCTGTAATGATACATTACTCCCCTGAGGAAATGTGAATTACTATCCGTGGCGTAAAACTGTGTGGTAGTTGCTGACGCACCTGACATTTCATAGTACATACCGTAGACATGACTGTCTTCATAAGAAAACTCTTGCTCACGCATCCCTGTAGCTTTAACTGTATGTTTATAAGCGAGTTTCTGAGCTTCAACAAGCAGTTCATCTAAGTTGGAGTCAATAGTCTTGTAAGTCAGTTGTATGGTGCTTTTTATATCTGGATAGACCAGGTCCACCCAACAATTTACGCTGTCTGTATACGTCACCTTCACATGGTCCTTAATCTGTGCGTTAAAACCGCAGAAATCTGAGGTTAATGCGATGGACGAATCGCTAGCTGGAAGCCCAATTCTCATAAAACCCGTAGGCCGGGCGATGGGTGCATTAGTGCATGAAACGATGCCTAAGAAAAGTGATATTATGAGGAGTATAGAGCGCATTAAGTTTCAGGGTTGATGGTTACTTTGATTCTAATAAGTTTGCGCTGGTCTACGCTCTCTACCTTGAAAGTAAAGCGCTCATGACTAATAGTCTGATCCTTTTCGAGGAACTTTCCGGCAAGTTCAAGGACCAAGCCAGCCAGCGTATCGCTTTCTCCGTCTACAGCATCAAAAGTATCTTTTGGATGCTGTATCACTCTACAAAAATCAATTAGCGGTGTCTGTGCTTCGAATACAAAGTTGAAATCATCTAACTTACTATATACGAGGTCATCATCGTCAAATTCATCCGAAATCTCTCCAACGATTTCTTCGAGTACATCTTCTAAAGAGATTACCCCAGAGGTGCCTCCAAACTCATCCACTACTATTGCAAGGTGAATTCTTCTTTGCTGAAATTCCTTTAAAAGATCGTCTATCTTCTTGCTCTCCGGCACGAAAAAGGGAGTACGAACTAGGTCTTGCCAAGCAAATGTATCGTTAGCATCCATGTAAGGCAGTAAATCTTTTACGTACAAGAGTCCCTTAATTTGGTCCAGGTTTTCTTCGAAAACCGGGATTCTGGAATAGCCACTTTCTGTTATGTGTCTCAACGTTTCGAAGTACTTAGCAGTGACGTCCATTGCGATAACAGATGTCCTCGGAGTCATAACTTCTTTAACGGTAGTTGAGCCAAAGCGAACAATTCCCTGAAGTATGCGCTGCCCATCATCAGGCGTCATGTTTTCACTCGTAAGCTCTAGTGCTTGCTCCAGATCATTCACACTTAAACTTGGTCCCCGACCCTCGATATTGATCCGATTCACAATTTTACTTAGCCTGCTGCTCAGTGGTCTAAGAACGTAGTGTATTCTACGGAGTAACGGACTTGTTTTCTTTGCGAATTCTAGTCGAGCGGCATTCGCATATACCTTAGGTAAAATCTCTCCAAACAGCAATAGCATTCCGGTTATCGTGATGATTTCTACTGCGAATTTGAGTAGAGGACTCCATTGGTCGTTTGTGAACGTTTCATTGAGTACGTAAGATGATAAAATAACTATACCTACGTTAACAAAGTTGTTAGCTATAAGGATGGTACCTAGTAATTCCTCGGGCTTATCCAATAAATCCTTAATAGTTTGGTGATTTTTACCCTCTTCGTCTATAGTCTCTAGATCTGCTGCGCTCAAGGAGAAGAACGCAACTTCTGAGCCTGAAAAAAGTGCAGACAATAACAACAGTACGGCCAAAATAAGCAAGGATATTACCGCCCCTATGGAAATAGAAGAGTTGGCTAAATAGTAGAAATCGGATAAAATTTCAGACGTTGTTTCCAATGTTTGGTTTTTCGTTCGACTTAGAAAGGAAGGTCATCCTCTTCCTGCTGACCGCTATTATTTGGTACGGAAGGCAGAGGAGCGGATACGGGAGGCTGTATTTGATTTTCGTTTCCATACCCTGAATTCGATTCACCGTCAGCACGCGAGGTTAGCATGGTCATTTGATTCGCTTGAATTTCAGTGGTATATCTGTCAGCACCAGTTTGATCCTGCCATTTTCGGGTCTTGATTCTACCTTCTAAATAGACTTTATGACCTTTTTTTAGATATTTATGCGCAACATCAACCAAGCCTTTCGCATTGATAACAACACTGTGCCAGTCTGTATTAGTCACTTTCTGACCTTCTTTATTCGTGTAGGTTTCAGAAGTTGCAACTGGAAATTTAACCAGCGAGCCTCCGTTTTCAAAATGCATTATTTCAGGATCCTTACCTAGGTTTCCTATCAGCATTACTTTGTTTAATGTTCCAGCCATGTTGAGAATTTTCTATGTGTTAACCTTACTACAAAGTTAGTTTTTTTCATCAGGTAGGCTTGAGCTTATTTTCAACAAAATTTGCGATGATAATCGGCATGCCTAGCATGGTCATTTCTTCCTTTGAATAGAATATTAATGGTTCGCTTAAGAGGTCTTGAGGTACTTCCCAAAAATGACATGTAAGATCTAAATGTGTGAGTTTATGTACGATAGGATCTTGTAAGAGGTGACCATGAGCTGGCCTCGATGATAGCTGAGGAAACTCATATAAACCAGCCCAGATGCCTTTCGTATCTCTTTTACGTAATGCCCATTTTCCTGCCGTCTGAACAACGGCAAAATGAAAGTCTTTGGCATTTCGCTTGGATTTCTTCAGCTTTACGGGTAATTCAGAGGTTTGTCCGTTCTGAAACGCAGAGCATTCCGAAATTATTGGACATCGCAAACAGGCAGGTTTTTTAGGAGTGCAATGCAATGCGCCGAACTCCATAATTCCTTGGTTGTAATTTGCTGGTGAAGAAGTACCCTTAATACATTCATTGGCCATTTCCTGAAACAACTTTATTCCTTTACTGCTGTTCGTGGGTGTGTCAATTCCAAAATACCTGCTCAAAACTCGATAAACGTTACCATCAACAACGCCAATGACTTCGTTAAAACATATGCTCGCAATCGCAGCAGCAGTATAAGGACCGATACCTGCAATTGTTAAAAGCTCTTTATAAGTGCTTGGTAGTTTTGAGTCATGTTCCTGAACGATCTGGCGGGCACCCTTTTGCAGGTTACGAGCTCGATTATAATAGCCTAAACCGGTCCATAGGGCGAGTAATTCATCTTCTGGTGCAGAAGCAAGTGTTTCTACATTGGGAAATGCAGCTAGAATTTTCTCATAATAAGGTGTGCCTTGTGCAACGCGAGTCTGTTGCATGATGATTTCGCTGAGCCAAACTTCATACGCCACGGGCTTATCCTTACGCCAAGGAAGCTTCCTTTTGTGGCCAGTATAGTATTCTTCTATGTTGATTCTAAAGGTGTTAAAGGTGTTCACGGTAGCATGTTGAGTTAAACATAAAAATATCCATTAGAGACTGTAAATAAGGAATATACACGTATATTTGCGCCCCTCAATAACCAGTCGATTAGGACTTAAAAACAAAGAGCAAATGACTAAAGCAGATATCGTAACTAAAATTTCTGATAAAACAGGAATGGAAAGAGGAGAGGTAACAGCTGTTGTAGAAAGTTTCATGAAAGAGATTAAACATAGCCTTGAAGACGGTAACAATGTGTACCTCCGTGGTTTTGGTTCATTCATCGTGAAGAAACGTGCACAGAAAACAGGGCGTAACATCTCTAAAAATACGACTATTGTCATACCCGCTCACTATATACCATCATTTAAGCCTGCGAAAGTTTTCGTTGAAGGTGTTAAAGAAAACGTAGCAGTAGAAGGATAAATTGAAACGTAATCAACTCATAGTATTGGCCGTTGCTGTAATCACAGCATTCGCTATCTTTAACCTTCCTAGAACTCCTTATAACGAGGATCAAGGAGAGGATGATGTCGTGGCGTTAAGTGGACTGGATACCAAAGTGGATGAAGCTGTAGCGATCATTCAAAGTGGCGAAGGTTCGCCTATGGTGGCCATAGGTATGTTGTTGGAGGTTTTAAAGGAAGATCCTAACCATGAGAAGGCACTCATGTGGTTGGGTAATTTTTCTATGATGAGTGGCCAGTGGGAGAAGGCCGTAGATAGGTTCCATCAGCTTAGCCAGTTGCACCCGGAAGAAGAGTTGTACACGCTGAACAAGGTCCAAGCAATGCTTCAGGTAGGTGATACTACGGAAGCAGTGACAACAGCAAATGATTATTTAGAAACATATCCAGAAGCAAATCGAATCAATGATTTTGCCACGGATTTCCAGAATTAATAACACTAAAAAATTAGCATTATGCCAAGCGGAAAAAAACGTAAAAGACATAAGATAGCAACGCACAAGCGTAAAAAGCGTCTAAGAAAGAATCGTCACAAGACGAAAAAGTAAGCCATAGTTATGCGTACAGAATTAGTCATTAGTGCTGATTCTGACCGAGCAGACATTGCACTACTAGAAGACGGGCGATTACAAGAACTAATTCAGGAAAAAGGAGATGACAGTTTCTCTGTTGGCGATGTCTATTTAGGCACCGTTAAAAAGTTGGCTACTAGCCTAAACGCTGCCTTTGTAGATGTTGGTTATGAAAAAGATGCATTTTTGCACTACCACGATCTAGGGCCGCAGATAAATTCCTGGGGAACGTTTCTTCGCCGCACTTTAAATGGCAAGCAGCAATCAAACATCACCAATTTCGAAAGTACCTCAAACATTGAAAAAGAGGGAAATATTGGGGATGTCCTTAAGCAAGGAGATCAAATCTTGGTTCAAATAACCAAGGAGCCTATTTCAACGAAAGGGCCTAGGATCACTGCTGAAGTTAGTATAGCTGGTCGCTTTGTAGTGCTTGTACCATTCTCTAATCGTGTGAGCGTAAGTCAAAAAATACGCGAACGAGACGAAAAGGACAGGCTTAAAAAATTGGTCAGAAGCATCAAGCCAAAGGGATTTGGTGTCATCATACGTACTGTCGCAAAAGGACAGAGCGCGGAGGAATTACAGGTTGATTTGGACAACTTAATGCGAAAGTGGAAAACTCTCCACAAGAGCATTAAACGATCTAAAAAGCCGGTAAGAATTTTTCGCGAAATGAATAGAGCTAGCGCATTCTTGCGCGATGTTTTTAACGAGAGTTTTGCATCGATTACCATCGATAACCAAGACTTGTTTGAAGAGGTAAAAGAGTATTTGGATGGTATTCATCCTAATGCCTCCAAAATTGTGAAGTTTTACAACGGGCCAACCCCTTTGTTTCAATCCACTAATGTAGATCGCCAAATAAAAGGTGCATTCGGCCAATCTGTAAGTATGTCGAAGGGCGCTTATTTGATTATCGAGCATACTGAGGCGATGCATGTTGTGGATGTGAATTCAGGGAATCGCACTAATAAAGCAGAGAATCAAGAGGCAAATGCACTTCAGGTAAATCTCTTGGCCGCTGAGGAAGTTGCTCGTCAGTTGCGACTGCGCGATATGGGTGGATTGGTTGTTGTGGATTTCATTGACATGAATAGT
Source organism: uncultured Cryomorphaceae bacterium (assembly GCA_913031435.1). Taxonomy (GTDB): domain Bacteria; phylum Bacteroidota; class Bacteroidia; order Flavobacteriales; family Schleiferiaceae; genus UBA10364. The sequence goes on along the minus strand of CAJWFD010000006.1, from coordinate 50,982 downwards.
GCGGAAAACAGACGCCTTATTTTTGACAAAATGACTGAGGATATGAAGCGCGATAGAGCTCGCCATAAAATCTTACCTATCTCAAGGTTTGGTTTGATGGAGATGACTAGGCAGCGTGTTCGACCAGAAACGAAGATCGTAACTCGAGAACAGAATCCGGACAGTTTAGTAGAAGCACCTATACAGGTTATCGATACTATAGCTAGTAAACTGGGAGCACTTGAGTTAAAAGAAGTTTTCGTTCATGTTCACCCCTTTATTGAGGCGTACATAACGAAGGGATTCTTCAAGAGTGTCAAGAAGCAGTGGCAGAAAAGGTTCAGTAAAAGAATCGTAGTTGTACCACGTGATGCGTTCACCATGTTAGAATGGCGTATTATGGATAAGGACAATAAAGTCCTTTAAGGTAATATAGTGTAAAGAAAACCCGGAGTGAACATAGGTTCACTCCGGGTTTTTTCGTTAACATTGATACTATGACAACAACGGAGGCTTTAAGTAAACTGCAGAATTATTGTGCGTATCAGGAGCGCAGTCCATTTGAGGTAAGTAGAAAGTTAGATCTATTGAAGCTTCCTAGAAATAGACAGGAGGAGGTCATTGCTACATTAATGGAGGATAATTTTTTGGATGAATATAGGTTTGCAGAAGCCTATACTCGTGGTAAGCTCCATCAAAAGTATTGGGCTCCGCGTAAAATCAAAGTAGGATTAAGGCAGCATCGCATACCGTTAGTGACCATAGATAGAATTGTTGGCCTGGTGGATTATAACACCATATATAAGAATGCATTATATCTTACTAATAGGTGGTTTGTCAGTAAAACTAAAGCACAAATCTCCTCATCACTACAGCGCCGAGGATATGATTATGAGACTATTGTTAAGGCCTTTGAAGAAGTAAAAGAACAAAGTCGCAACGCTTAGAATTTTGATAGGGTGTTCTTTACATGTATAATTCCATTTGGAGAGATGTCGAGGTGAAAAACCATGCGACATTTTCCAGGACCCATTTGACTTATTCCGATACCTTTCTCCGCAAGATGCTTGATGAAACCGTCTTGATCCAGGTCGTCTTGTAATTTAAAAATAAGCACATTAGTTTCTGGTGGAACTACCGATTCGATCATGGGAAGTTGAGCAAGGAATACCGCCATGTCTTTCGCTGCACCATGGTCAATAGCCAAACGTCCTATATTATTTTCCACAGCATAGATAGCTGCTCCGGCTAAAAATCCAGCTTGCCGCCATCCGCCACCTATTCTCTTTCTAATTCTGCGAGCATGTTCTATAAATTCAGATGAACCTAAAAGTACAGAGCCTATTGGAGCTCCAAGCCCTTTAGAGAGACAAATAGAAATGGAGTCAAAGGCTGCGCCGTAGTCGCTTTCATGATGTCCTTTTTCCACCAGTGCATTATAAAGCCTCGCGCCATCAAGATGGAAGGTTAATCCGTTTGAAGCAGCTACAGATCTGAGTGCCTCAATTTCCTCCCATTCGTAACAGGTCCCTCCGCCCTTGTTGGAGGTGTTCTCAACGGCAAGTAATCTGGTTCTTGGAAAATGAATATCGTCAGCTTTTATACAGGATAAAACTCCATCGGGATGCATGATGCCCCTAGGGTCACCAGTGAACGCTACAGAGGCGTGGGCATTGGCCGCTATGCCGCCACCTTCATAATTGTATATGTGTGCGTAGGGATGACAAATCACCTCATCACCTGGGCTTAGGTGAGACATTAATGCGATTTGGTTTGCTTGAGTACCGGATACACAAAACATAGAAGAATCGGTGCCAAACCTCTCGGCCATCATTCGTTCTAGTTTGATTACGGTTGGATCGTCACCGAGCACGTCATCGCCTACCGGGCTATCCATCATTGCTTTGCGCATGGCATTCGTGGGGCGCGTTACGGTATCACTACGGAGGTCTACGGTAAACATTGTTTAGAAGCTTTAGATTCTGCGTGAAGATAGCACGGGATGCTTAACTTTGCTATTCTATGGTCACATCAGAACAAATCAAAGCATTGGGTGAACGACTGATTCGTTTGCAGAGTTATTTGAATTTAGAGCAAAAGCGAATCCACATCATTAATGAAGAGGAGAAGACTGCCGCGCCTAGCTTTTGGGATAATCCAAAGAAGGCGGAAATCACCATGAAGGCTCTTCGTGGCGTGAAGTTTTGGGTGGAAGGATATGAAAAAGCAGCCTCCTTGTTCGGAGAAGCAGAATTGAGTTTAGAATTCTTTAAAGAAGGTGAACTAAAGGAAACTGATTTGACTAAGGCTTTTAAGTCTTGTGAGAATTGGATTGAAGAGTTAGAGTTCAAGAACATGTTAAGTGGCGAGGAAGACAAGTTGAGCGCAGTACTCCAAATCACGGCTGGAGCGGGCGGAACAGAGAGTTGTGACTGGGCAGGTATGCTCATGCGCATGTACATCATGTATGCCGAAAAACAAGGTTACACCACAAAGGAGCTTGTCTTGCAGCAGGGAGATGTCGCCGGAATTAAAACAGTTACTATTGAAATTGAGGGTGATTTTGCTTTTGGATTTTTAAAAGGAGAAAATGGCGTTCATAGATTAGTAAGGATATCACCTTTCGACTCCAATGCAAAGCGCCATACTAGTTTTGTATCGGTTTATGTATTTCCATTAGTAGATGACACTATAGACATCAAGATAAGTCTGGGTGATATCACCTGGGATACGTTCCGTTCTTCAGGAGCTGGTGGTCAAAATGTAAATAAGGTCGAAACAGGTGTTCGTTTACGCCATAAGCCAAGTGGTATTGTCATTGAAAATACAGAAACACGTTCCCAATTAAAGAATAAAGAAAAGGCCATCCAGCTTTTGAAGTCTCAACTGTATGAGCAGGAAATTGCTGAGCGCAACGCAAAGCGAGCGGAGATTGAAGCAGGAAAGAAAAAAATTGAGTGGGGTTCGCAGATCAGAAATTATGTAATGCACCCCTATAAATTGGTCAAAGATGTGAGAACAGCGGAAGAGACCTCAGATGTAGAAGGTGTCATGAATGGTAACATAGCGAGGTTCCTGAAAGCATTTTTAATGGCGCAAGGAGAAAGCGCTAATGCAGATGAATATTAGAAAGTTTTAGCCTAACTAGGCGATCCGTGCACAATCTATCAAGGTTTTCGTTAGGATAGTAGTTATCTTGCTTCTCATGCATAAACTATTGTTAATCATCCTACTTATCAGCAGTGCTTTGGCGTCAGCCCAGCAGGGCTTTGTAGGTAATGATGGGCAATGGGACGAGCCTTTCGAATATGTTCATCGTTTTGGAGCTAATGCCTTGTTTTTGACTCCAGACTCCTTGGTTTTTAGTATTCTCAGTTCAGATGATTTTCATCCTGAACATGATCAAGACAAACACCATCATTACGCTGACACCCTTCACTTTGTCCATTTCTCTGTGAAGTTCCCCGGTGCTGGACGTTTGACTTGGTCGGGAGAAGCACAAATGCCACATCAAAACCACTTTTACCTGGGAAAGCAGAGTTCGTGGCGTTCCAATGTGCCGTCCTTTGAAAAATTAAGGGCGAAAAATGTTTATCCGGGAATTGATCTTTTAGTTTATGGTGCCGCTGGTGGTGTTAAATACGATTGGGTCGTGTCTGCGGGCGCAGACCCCTCTTTAATCACGGTAGCTTATGGTGGTGTGGATGCCATTGAGGTGGACCGAAAAAAAGTACGTTTATCTACGGGAATTGGAATCATAGAGGAGGGATTGCCCCTCGCTTATCAGGGTGAAAATGAAATCAAAGCTCACTATGAGAAGGGGGAAGATCATGTTAAATACCTTCTGGGTGCTTATGACATTTCTCAAACACTTGTGATTGACCCTATATATATCTTTAGCACCTATTCTGGGTCATCTGCCGATAACTTCGGTTATACAGCAACCTTTGATGACAATGGAAATGCGTTTGGCGGAGGAATAGTTTTTAATACGGGTTATCCTACTGTTTTAGGGTCCTTCGATGTGACTTTCAATGGAGGGTTTTTTGATGCGGCAGTTAGTAAGTTCAGTGCAGATGGCAGCCAGTTGCTTTGGTCGGCTTATTTAGGAGGTACTAATCTTGACCAGCCACATAGTTTAGATTGTGATGAGTTTGGAAACTTATACGTATTGGGTTTAACGGGCTCTTCGGATTTCCCTACAACGAGCAATGCCCATGACACTTCTTTTGGCGGAGGAAACCAAGCCGTAGCCGAGTATTACACCTTTGCAAACGGGTCTGATATGTTCGTTAGTGCGATCAATTCATCGGGTACTTCTCTTTTTGGATCCAGCTTTTTGGGCGGAGAAAATAATGAAGGCTTTAATGATAGTTTAAGATTCAATTACGGTGACGGATTTCGTGGTGAGATTGAGGTACAGCGTGGTGGTGGATATGTTTTTGTTGCTTCTACGGCGGATTCTTCTGGATATCCTATCACAGCTGGAGGAACTAGTCACCAGGGTGGACTTGACGGTGTTTTTAGTGTTTTGTCCAGAAATATGGACTCCCTTATTGCAAGTACTTATGTGGGTACTTCTGGACACGAGGCTCTGTATAGCTTGAGTATTGCTGAGAAAACAGGAAATGCTTCTCAATCTTCGAGAATCTTTCTTGCAGGAGCCATAAAAACAACTGAAGCTAATTTAATGGTGGCGAGTGATTCCGTCAATATCACGGGTTCATCATCACATAATGGTCTATTAATCAGTCTTGATTTTGGCCCAAGTATTTCAATAGAGGCAGCACACATGAGCTCAGGAACAGCTTACAACCAACATTTTTTTGTTGAAACAAATCACCCATCAGATACGGCAACATTAGTAACTCTAGTAGGCCAAAGTAAGGGTGGTTTGGTAGCCTCCGATTCTAATTTCTGGGGACAGCCGGGAAGTGCTCAATACTTTATGGAGTTCAAACTTGACCTTACCAACGAGACCTTCGTAAATAGAAAAACCTTAGTTTTTGGTGACGGTGCTAATACAACTGTTGATTTGAGTCCAACTGCATTGTTAGTAGATGAATGTGGTAATACGTATTTTTCGGGATGGGGTGGTTCGCCAAATACTGAAGGAACTACCGACGGTCTGACCACCACTCCAGGGGCAGTTCGAACCGTTACAGATGGACGCGATTTTTATTTCTTGGTCATAGATCCATCGTGGCAGGTGGCAAGACTAGCCACCTATTATGGTTCAGCCGACAGGGAACACGTGGATGGTGGCACTTCTAGGTTTGACGCACGCGGAAGGATTTTTCAAGGTGTTTGTGCTGGTTGCGGAGGCAGTTCCGCCTATCCTACTTATCCCTCCAATGTATACTCCTCAACAAATGGCTCTAGTAATTGTAATCTCGCTGTGACTGTTATTGATTTAGACATACAGAATGCGCGCCTAGATTTAGCACCAGTTCCTGATGAATTTTGTCTTCCCGGTAGTTTCGTAGTGGCAGATTCCAGTATTAATGTCCAATCCTTCACTGTGGATTGGGGTGATGGGTCTGTCCTCGCCTATATCGGGTCTATTGGTCAATATCAATACACGATACCGGGTACTTATTTCGTTAATGTGATAGGTCAAGACACGGTTTGTGATACTTGGGATACGACCGCATTTGAAATCCAAGTCAATCCAGCTTTCGATTCTGTTTGGATTGATTATGATTACGATTTTTGCGATCCGTCGAGACTCTTTAAGGCCAGTGTCAGACATGTTTCAGATTCGTCTTTAGCCACGAACTATGTTCTTGATTGGAATTTAGCTGGAGCAACATTTGGTACAAACAGTGTGCAAGTGACTTTACCCACTTCAGGTGCGAACCGAATCACCTTGGATGTTATTGATACCAATTGTAATTTCTCACAAAATTTCACGGATACAATTGTCTTTAGACCTTCACCTTTTCTTGCAATCAACACGGCATTAGAGGAATGTGAGACTAGGGATGCCGTTGATTTTAACCCGGTATACAACCAAGCATTTCAAGGTTTTGAGTGGTTGATTGATGGTCAATCAGTGGGTTCTCCCTCACCCTTGCAAATAATGCAATCCGGAATTTATGACATCTCCCTGGTCGCTTATGACAGTATCTGTGGTATATCCGACACCTTAACGGAAAAATTTGATGTTTACTTTGCAGGTGAGGCCTTTGACGTGCCTAATGTAATCACTCCCAATGGCGATGGAATCAATGACCATTGGCTTGTCAATACCAATGAAAATTGGGATGAATTTTATGTCATTCTTTTCAATCGTTGGGGACTTAAGGTGTTCGAAACCTCAGTGATCAATTTTGAATGGGGTGCAGATCGGGATGGAAAAGTATTGTCTCCTGGAGTTTACTTTTATCAAATTGAAGCAAAAAATCGGTGTGGTGATATCCGTGAGGACGGAACGTTACACATAACTTACTAGAATAAATGATGAAGATCTATCATAATCCCCGGTGCCAAAAATCCCGTGAAGCCTTGTTAATGTTAGAACAAGAGGGTATTACACATGAAGTTCGTCTCTATATGAAAGATCAGGAGAGCATGAATGTTGTGGAGTTTGAGGGTGTTTTAGAGGCACTAGATCTTGACGCCTTAGACTTAGTGCGTGTCAATGAAGCACTGTGGAAAGAAGAATATAAAGATTTAGAATTGGACGAAGATGAAATCATTCTAGCCATGATAGAAAATCCGAGGCTCATGCAGCGGCCCATTGTTATTAACGGTCAAAAAGGCATTATAGCAAGACCTGCGGATGAAATAAAGACGCTGCTATAATGGACAAGTAGAAACAAAAAAGCCGGCCCTTAAGGACCGGCTTTTTCTATATATCAAGGTTGTAATATCATTCTTCTGAATCTTCTTTATGACCAATAATAGCATGAGCGAGTTTTGGGTTAATCTTTTCAATACCGATCAAAGTCAACCAGTAGCCCACGAAAAGGCCTAAAAAAGCCAACATGGAAAAACCCATTAACGCAACGATTAAGAAAACTAAGAAACCTATAAACTTCATAACTGGATCATTTAACTACGTCAAAGATAAGCACACTATCCTTTTTGAGCATTAAAAGTAGGTGAGATTTTTCCGCTCTTTTAAGATACCGGGTGAATGTAGTCAAGCCCTCGAGTATGTGCCGTAAATTTGTACACGGAACAGAAGCGATAATCAATCAAATACAATCATAACAGCATGGAATACAGAATAGAACATGATACCATGGGCGAAGTGAAAGTACCCGCAGACAAATATTGGGGTGCACAAACGGAGCGTTCAAGAAATAATTTTAAAATTGGTCCTGAAGGCACTATGCCTTTGGAAATCATTGAGGGATTTGCCTACTTGAAGAAGGCCGCAGCCTACGCGAACTGTGATGCAGGGATATTAGCAGTAGAAAAGCGCGACCTCATCGCAGCGGTTTGTGACGAAATCTTAAAAGGAATGCACAACGATCAATTCCCTTTGGTGATTTGGCAAACAGGATCTGGCACACAAAGTAATATGAATACGAATGAGGTGATCTCTAATAGAGCTCATGTTTTGGCCGGAAATAAATTAGGAGAAGGACAAAATTTGATTCACCCTAATGATGATGTAAACAAGAGCCAGAGTTCAAACGATACATTCCCTACTGGGATGCACATCGCTATTTATAAGAAAGTGGTGGAGACGACTATCCCCGGTGTAGAGTTGTTGCGGGATACACTAGCCGCGAAAAGCAAAGAGTTTTGGACGGTAGTAAAGATTGGCCGTACGCACCTTATGGATGCGACTCCGTTGACCGTAGGGCAGGAGTTTAGTGGCTATGTAAGCCAATTAAACCATGGTTTAAAGGCACTTCGTAGCACATTGGACCATATGAGTGAAGTTGCGCTTGGCGGCACAGCAGTAGGCACGGGTATAAACACACCTGATGGATATTCGGAAACGGTTGCTCAGTATATTGCGGAATTCACAGGAAAACCCTTTCGTACGGCTGAGAACAAGTTTGAGGCGCTGGCGGCGCATGATGCACTTGTGGAAACACATGGCGCGCTAAACACCCTTGCAGTTAGCCTCAATAAGATTGCAAATGATATAAGAATGCTGGCTTCTGGGCCGCGTTCAGGAATTGGAGAGCTTTCTATTCCTTCGAACGAGCCAGGTTCCTCTATTATGCCAGGAAAGGTCAACCCCACTCAGGCGGAAGCGATGACGATGGTTTGTGCTCAAGTAATGGGCAACCAAATGGCAGTGACTATTGGCGGCGCACAAGGGCATTACGAACTCAACGTATTCAAGCCCGTAATGGCGGCAAATGTTTTGCAGAGTGCAGGCCTTTTAGGCGATGCCTGTGTAAGTTTTAATAACAATTGTGCCATAGGAATCACACCGAACCATCAAGTGATTAAGAATCATTTGAACAACAGTTTGATGCTTGTCACGGCGCTAAACACGAAGATTGGTTACGAGAAAGCGGCTAAAATAGCAAAGACTGCCCATGAAAACGGAACCACGCTTAAAGAGGAGTCTGTGAACTTAGGCTACTTGACTGCGGATGAATTTGACTTATGGGTTCGTCCACAAGACATGGTCGGGAAGCTCTAAGTATATTGATTTTACCAAAAACCCCCGATCTGCTGCTAAGCGCCAGATCGGGGGTTTTTGGTAATGAAAAAGGCTATTTGACTCCAAAAGCGCTACCTAAACTTAAACAAAGTTCTCTCCCAGCTGTATTTTGACCGCTTTGACAATTTGTTTTATTGCTTGATCATTACCCATGGGGAACGTCAGGGTTGTTTTATCTGTTTGAACAACTATTTTATCTTTCATGTCATTTAGGACTAGGGCTCTGCCTGGTGCGCTATTGACAATCAAACAACCCTCGCAACCTTCAGCGAGAATAGAATTCCCGATAAGTGCATTTCCTTTCGCATCTTTTGTACTCAAATCGTAAATAGCTCCCCAATTTCCAACGTCAGACCATCCCATCACGGTAGGAAGAACGCGTACATTTTCGGAGCGTTCCATGAGTCCATAATCGATAGATATGTTATCACATTGCGCATACACTTTGGCAATACTATCAGCCTCATATTTAGTGTCCAAGTCCTTCCAAGATCGTCCTAGAGTGTTCATTAGTTCCGGAAGATGCTTGTCTAATCCGGCGCTCAAAGCCTCTATGTTCCAAATGAACATACCTGCATTCCACAGGAAATCACCACTGTCAATAAATTTCTGGGCGTGTTCGATATCGGGTTTTTCGGTGAAGGCTTTTACCATGTAAATCTCGCCTTCTTTTTTAGTTTCATCGAACTGAATATATCCGTAGCCTGTTTCCGGTTTGTTCGGTTTGATTCCAATAGTAACAAAGCAATCTGATGAATCTGTTTTCTCCAAGCCTTTTCTTATTTGACGCTCAAATGCATCTTCATCAACGATCAAATGATCGGCTGGTGTAATAAATATGTTCGCCTTTGGATCACGCTTCTTAATTTTCATCGCTGCGTAGGCTATACAGGGTGCTGTATTGCGTCGTAATGGCTCTAAAATGATGTTTTTAACAGGTAATTCAGACAGATGCGTTGAAGTCAGATCTGCGTAATTAGCGTGAGTGACAACAAAGATATGTTCAGGTTCGAAGATTTTCCTGACGCGTCTGTAAGTTTGCTGAATAAGGCTTTCACCTGTTCCTAAAAAATCTAAGAACTGTTTAGGTGATTCTTCAGTGGACATGGGCCAGAATCGGCTCCCAATCCCACCGGCCATGATAACACAGTATGGAGTGCGCATGTTGTGGTGTGGTTCTAGTTGACGGAAAAATGAAAATGTTATTCAAATCCAATGCAATAGTACAATATTCTCCTCTCCATAGGTATCTTCGCAGCAATAATTAAAAACTATCAAAATGTTAAATCTTGTTCTCTTCGGCCCTCCAGGAGCAGGGAAAGGAACCCAAAGTGAATCTTTAGTTGAGCGCTACCAGTTGGTACACTTGAGTACTGGAGATCTATTTCGATTCAATATTAAAAACCAAACTGAGCTAGGAGTATTAGCGAAATCGTTCATGGACCAAGGATCGTTGGTCCCGGATTCTGTGACAATATCCATGTTGAAGGATGCGGTGAACAAGAATCCTCAGGCAAAAGGATTCATCTTTGATGGTTTTCCTAGAACTAATGCCCAAGCCGAGGCGTTAGACGTTTTTTTAACTACTCAAGGGACAGCCATTACGAGCATGGTAGCGCTTGAGGTTGCAGAGGACGAATTGAAACTAAGATTGGCAGCAAGGGCTAAAACATCAGGTCGTGTCGACGATGCAAACCCACTGGTTATTCAGCATCGAATAGATGTATACAATAATGAAACGGCACCCGTAAAGAACTATTACGAGGCGCAAAATAAATATAACGGTGTTAATGGGATAGGCTCTATTTCGGAAATCACAGACCGTTTGGCAAGTATCATAGACTCTTTCTAAGGTTAAGTTCCATACCAACTTTTACAATTGTACTTTTGCAGAGCAGTTTCCAATAATGGGAGCTGCTCTTTTGCATTATGTCAAGCACCAACTTCATTGATTACGTTAAAATTTACTGCAAAAGCGGTAGAGGAGGCAGAGGTTCTACGCACCTTCTTAGAAACCGAATGACATCCAAAGGCGGCCCTGATGGCGGCGATGGTGGACGCGGTGGTCATGTAATCGTTAGGGGAAACGCGCAGATGTGGACGTTACTTCCATTGAAATACCAGAAGCACGTTAAGGCATCAAGTGGTTTAAACGGTTCCGGTCAGGAAAAATCGGGTGCAGACGGCGAGGATAAATATATCGATGTTCCGTTAGGGACTGTCGCTAAGGACGAAGAAACAGGTGAAATTCTATTTGAAATCACTGACGATGGTCAGCTACAAACCTTAGTTAAGGGTGGTCGCGGTGGTCAGGGTAATGTTCACTTTAAATCACCTACTTTTCAAACTCCCAGGTTTGCACAGCCGGGAGAGGAACCTGTTGAGGGTTGGTTCATCTTAGAGCTAAAGGTGCTTGCTGATGTTGGTCTGGTTGGATTCCCTAATGCGGGCAAGAGTACATTACTCAGTGTTGTGAGTAAGGCAAAGCCGGAAATAGCAAATTATCCGTTTACGACCTTAGTTCCAAATCTAGGTATTGTGGATTACAGAGGATATAAGTCTTTTGTAATGGCTGATATCCCGGGAATCATCGAAGGAGCAGCAGAAGGAAAAGGTCTCGGCCATAGATTTCTTCGTCATATTGAGAGAAACGCTTTGCTATTATTTATGATTCCTGCAGATGCAGATGATTATGAAAAAGAGTATAATATTTTGCTCGGTGAATTGGTGAAATACAATCCTGAGCTTGCAGATAAGGATAGGATACTAGCGGTAACGAAATCTGATATGATTGATGAAGATCTACAAGCCGAAATAGCGGTGCAACTCCCTAAAGACATACCACATGTTTTCATATCCTCAGTAGCAAACTTCAATATTATGCAACTTAAGGATATGATCTGGGAGAAATTGAATGCTCCGGTGTAATGGCCATTTGGGACGCAATATCGGCGGTTGACACCTCTCTTCTTTTAGAGGCAAATACCCTTTTCCCATCTACCACGGATTCTTTTTGGCTCGCAGTGACAAAGACCATTACATGGATTCCAATGTATGTTCTCTTGCTTGCCCGGTTATTTCAGCATAGTGACACGCACAGCACTTGGCTTTTTAGGACTGCACTAATTATAGTTGGAGTTTTGATTTGGGACCAGGGTGCGGAGTTCTTCAAGCACACAATTGCTAGGCCTAGACCATGTCATGATGTTGAAGGGCTGCGTGTTTTAGTATATTGTTCACCTCACGGTTTCTTCTCTGCGCATGCGGCAAACACCTTTGGCTTAGCATTCTTAACCAGAAACTGGCTGCATAAATCATGGTTTCCTATTTTGCTTATTGCCGGAATTATTCAAAGTTTTTCACGACTTCACTTAGGTGTTCACTATCCACTCGATCTCCTATCTGGTGCACTTTTCGGCGTTATAGTGGCGCGATTATTACATAGATTAGATCGTCAGTTTTTATGAAAATATATGTAGCTTTTGTCAGTGTGTTTATAGGAGGAGGACTGGGTGCATCACTTCGTTATTACATGAGCTCTGTTTTGCGAGAGCAGGGTTTGATGCCTAGTAAGATTCACTGGGCCACCTTTGTCATTAATCTATTTGCCAGTATTTTATTAGTGTTTGTGATGAAATGGACCGCAGGAAAACCACATGCGCAGCTGTTGTTTGCTACGGGAATTTGTGGTGGCTGGTCAACTTTTAGTACGTTTAGTTTAGAAACAGTCATACTACTGCAACAAGGGAAGTGGGTTGAAGCTGTTTCTTACGTTTTACTGAGTGTGTTCGTATCCATACTTGTTGTATGGGGCATATACGTGAAGCTTCAGCTTTCCAACAGCCTTTAACGGAAGAGTGTCAGATAACCTTTTTTCTGAATCACCTTGTCATTCTCGCCTTTGGCAAAGACATGCCAAGTATAGACCCCTTCGATAGCCTCCTTGTCATTAGCAGATCTACCATTCCAGCCTACCGACGGATCTAATGTTTCGAACATCACTTCGCCCCATCTGCTGAAAATGATTAATGAAAATTCCTTAATTCCGACTGCAGTCACTTTGAATACCTCATTGGTCTCATTACCGTTTGGCGTAAAAGCATTAGGTACAAAGACCAAGGTTTCAGGGTTTATTCTGATCATTGCCGTAGTGGTATCGGGACAGTCAAAAGGGTTGATGACCACATGCTCTACCTCAAACCAGCCCGTGTCGGAATAGCTGTGGTTGAAGGTTTTTAAATTATAGTAAAGACTTCCATCTCCCATTGCTGTAATGATGTCATCAGAAGGCGCCGCTGCTAAGTCGGTTATCTCAATATTAGACGTGTAAATAGTCGTCGTATAGGGATCAGCAATAAACGAAGAGGTCGGAGAAGGATGAACCGTGATAAAATCGTCGTATTGCACTGTGATTGTATCAGTGCACCCTTCGATGAAATAAATAGTCAGTGTGAGGTCATATGTTCCTGGATTGTAATAGGTGTAGACGGGAGCACTGTCATTACTTAATATGCCGTTTCCAAAGTCCCAATTGTAAATAATTTGTCCATCCGTCACTGTGCTGTCCCAGAATTCTACGATAAACGGAGCGCATCCGACCTGATTTTGAACGGTCACATCAGTTTCTGGTCTCCTGTAAATACGTATTGTATCTGTAAATGTATCCTCGCACCCTTGTTCTTCTATAGTCAAGGTAACAATTTGATCTCCCCAGGTATTAAATATAATAGGGGGCGGATTCCATCCTGTAAAAGCTGTGGTGGAGGCGTTGACACCAAAATCCCAAGTGGCTGTTGCTTGCCCCCCATTTGAACTTTGATTTTGAAAAGTGATTAAATTCTCATCAAAACAAACAGGTCCTGAAAAAGAGAAGGCGGGATTTACAGGATTATATAATTCATAGGTTACCTCTGCCGTATCCGTACAGGGCCAGCCAGGGTTCAATATAAGCTGTACGGTATAAGTACCTGTGTCTTGGTAGGAATAAGTTGGACTTTGCTGGGTAGAGGAAGCGCCAGGATTGTTAGGGTCGTTAAACAGCCATAGGTAATCTGTGCCGTTGTATGAACTGTCTGTAAACGTTATGGTGGTACCATTACAAATGGTGTTTGGCTGAAAAATTTGTGGCGTTGGATCTGACACTACATTACTTTGACACGTAGTAACATTAAACTGATAATCTCGCCTTAATGTTGATAGCAATACTCCGTTTGAGTCATATTCTGCTGCACAAATAGCAAAGACATATTGTCCCGTTCCGATAGGCGTACCCGTTAGAATCCCTGAAACTGGATCAACCGCTACTTGCGGATTAGAGGGCATAGGGTAAGCTGCGGAGTAAGGAAACACGAAAGGAACAGTCGTGTATGGAGGTGCACTTGGTGGGTTTGGTGCAGGGTTATTTTGAGACCCTCCAGTTATGGGTTGACACATGGAGTAGTATACGGAGTCACCATCAAGCTCCTGAACTGAAAAATCAATATTAAGGCTATCGTCTTTACACATGACAATAGGTGGGTCAGATGTGAAACTCGCGGAGCTATTACAAATGCTATCCTGAGGTGGAATAGTAATGTGGTAAGTGGATCCCCAATTCCCAGAGTTAGCGACGTTACTAACGGTATTGTTTCTACAGCACCTTTGGTACACAATAGTATAACCATGTGTACTGGGCGCTAAAACAACATTCGTCGTATATGTGGCACGTTCTGTACAGACGTTTGGAGGTGTTTGAAGACAAGGATTGGCGACAACTGCTGGTATTCCTACAATTGCTCCTCTTGCAACATTAACGGTTTGCACTACAATGTTTTGAGAAGCACCTCCATAGATGCTAATGGGTGCGGCTTGATCGAAAGCAGCCCCTGATGAATTACAATCTCTATAAACGATCAGTCGAATTTGATAAATATTCCCGCTTGCGTTTGATCCTACACATTTATAAGAAATCTCTCCACCAACTAAGTGAGCCCCATAGACCGTAGGAGTAATCAGCAATAGTAAGGCGATCAACAGAGTTTTTCTCATTCTTTAAAAGTACCAATTATTATGCCCTTTATGATGCCGAGTCATAGGATGAGGTCCTTAAAAGGAAAAACTACTTTAAAACCATGATCGCTGAGCCAATTCTTGGAAGTATTTAAGCGCGTAACTAGCGCAAAATCTCCTCCCCATCCTCCCAAACTCTTCGCTTGACCCGGAAAACCGGAGAGCATAGTTTCTTTTATTTTCGGAAGATTTAAATGTTCACTAACTAAGCATTCATGCTCCATAATGACCTCTTCTAATTCTAGTACTGAACTGGAATTCAGGAAGGCATGAGTGAGATCATCAAAACGTTCAATTTGTTTTTGTAGGAAAGGTTTTTTTGCTACTAAATCCAAGCTCTCCGCTGTAAGTTGTTTATTGCCGCTGTACACAAACCCTATGTCATCGCTAAAATCAAAATTGATTGAAGCAGTCTTTACAATGGGTGTACTCCCCTCGAGCTGATAGATGATAGGTGTTTGCGCCGTTGCACAGGCTAGATCATAGCCACTGCCCCCATGGGCTAGTCTGAATTCTGTTAGCGGATCTACTTCGGCACATTGTGCTAATAAACTTACAAGAGTGCTTGATGTGCCAAGTCCCCATTCAGTGGGGAACTCGAGTAATGTTGTGAAGATTCCTGGCTGGTCGAGAAGTGCGGTTTTATGTTGAATAACATCTAGGTGTTTTACTAAGGTCAAAGCAACGCGATGGTCTGAGGTATCTATGATTTTTAAATCTAAATCGAACTTCGCCCAGAACCACGTTTCACCATTTTCGCCTTTAGCGTTCCACCGTATGTAACGGTCTTTATCAGACGAGATATAGTTGAGGTTTTGTCCGTATTTAGTAGGTACAGCAAGACCTTTTGCTCCTTGTGTTATGGCATACTCTGAAGTGAGAAGGAGCTTACCATTTGCTTTATAATTAACCACCATAGAGCTTACTTTTTAACGGTAGGTATCGGTACCCCTCTTACATTGCAGAAGTGGTTAACGACCTCTCTGTGGTGTGGAACTTTATCTTTAAAGAATGCTGCGATTTGTTGCTTTTCTTCATTAGTGGCCTCTAGCTGAGTAAGAATATTCATGAGGTGCATTTTCATATGACCCTTTTGGATGCCAGTGGTTACTAGAGCTCGTAAGGCCGCGAAATTTTGAGCAAGTCCACTCACGGCAACAATACCCATCAGTTCGTGCGCATTTGGCTTACCTAACATTTCAAGTGATTTCACCGCTAATGGATGAAGTTTGGTTAATCCTCCTACTACCCCAAGTGCTAATGGAATTTCTATCCAGAAATTAAATACATCATTTTCAATAGAACAATGGGTCAAGCTCTTATACTTTCCGCTTCTAGATGCATGCGTATGACAAGCAGCTTCCACTGCTCTGAAGTCATTTCCTGTTGCGATTACGACGGCATCTATTCCGTTCATGATCCCTTTATTATGGGTTGTAGCACGGTAAGGCTCTACATTAGCAATGTCGATGGCTCGTTTAAATTTCCGCGCAAATTCTGAGGCAGAAATACCTTCACTTTCTAGTTGTTGTATGGGACAACTAACACTGGCTTTTACAATACACTTCGGAGTGTAATTACTCAAAATACGCATTACAACTTCCAGTTTATTCGCCTCTAGCTGGACGTGATCTTTTGCAAATTGCTCTAGTGAGCCAGCCATTACTTCTAGATTGGAATTGATGAAATTTGCTCCCATAGAATCGCACGTTTCGAAACACACTTCTAGCTGTAAATAATTTGCCAGTAGCGATCTTTTGTCGATCAATGTAATGGATGAAATTCCACCACCACGGCTTTCCATATTCGCGGTAAGTTCAGATGTAGCGGCTCTTAATTGCTCTTCTAAAAGAGTAAAATCATCGAAGAGTGGTGTAGCGTCACCTTCATACATGAAGTGTACATGGCCAATTTTTTCTGTGGAAATCACTTCTACTTTAAACCCTCCGCGTTCTTTCCAATAACTCGCGCTTTTAGATGCTGCAGCTACGACAGAGCTCTCTTCTATGGCCATTGGTATAGTGTGAAGCTTCCCATTGATTTCGAAATTAGGAGCTACTCCATATGGCATGAAATAATTGGTCATTGTGTTTTCAATGAACTCATCATGTTTTTTTTGAAGATCATCATCCTCATGCCAATACGTTCGAAATACTTTTTGAGCTTCTTCAGAATCCTCGAAGTTGTTCGTGGTTAGCCATTGCAGTTTGGCTTCTTTAGAAAGTTTTGAGAATCCTTTGATAGGTTCCATCATGGCGCAGCGTTTAAGTCGATAAAGTTAACATTCCTCTTTCAAGTTTGTTCTGAACGTTTTAAGTACTGTTGTGTTTTGTAAATCAATGCTTCCAGGTGCTTAGCTCATCAGAATGCCATGGGAACATCAATAAGCAAAAGCCGGCTACTCGGTTCTAGTGCGAGAATAGTTAGATCTAAGGTCTCCCATACTCCAATAGCATCTCTTTTCCCTAGCGGCTGCCCATTCACTTCAAAGGAACCCTCAAGAATAAAAGCATATATACCGTTACCTTCTTTTTTTATAGGGTAAACTGTTTCAATGCCTTGGTCAAATGTTCCTAAATGGAACCAAGCATCTTGATGTATCCATACACCTTGATCACTTACGTTAGGGCTCAAGACTTGGTGTAACGTATTACCCAAATGGAGGTCAAGAAGCTCGGTCTGATCGTAACGCGGGGAAACATTTTGAGACCTTGGGATGATCCAAATCTGTAAAAACTCCACAGCTTGCTCCATGTTAGCATTGTATTCGCTGTGGAAAATACCAGTTCCAGCACTCATTGCTTGAATTTCTCCTTCGCGTATAACCGTTTTATTACCCATACTGTCCTCATGCTTAAGGTCACCGGAAAGAGGAATTGAAATGATTTCCATGTTCTTGTGAGGATGCTGGCCAAACCCTTGTCCTCCCGAAACCACATCATCATTAAGGACCCGAAGCAGACCGAAGTTCATCTTTGAACTGTCGTGATAATTTGCGAAGCTGAAGCTGTGCCGGCTGTTGAGCCAGCCGTGATTGGCTTTTCCTCTGGTTGCTGAAGGATGAAATACGGTTTTCATAGCCTTTTTTGTTAAGTGTTTGAACAGCAGAAGACCTCAAAGTCCTCTTTAGATTTGGGAAATCTATTTACCGCTTTTTTGAATTTCCAAGTCAATAGCTCTTTGAACTTGAGCCAATTCTCTAGAATGTCTACCAATCTCTAGGAGTCTACGTTCCACTTCTTGTTGGTTGATTTTTTTACTGTCTTCAGCCACACGGTTTAGATGTTCAAGCACGTTTTTGGCTTCAAACTTCATACGATTTAACAACTTATGTTCGTCTTTTTTCAAAGGGTGCATACTACAGGGGGTAAGCAATTTGTTCAAATTTCGAGTAAAATGAAGACCATGAATGGGTCGCTAAATCCAAGTTATGAACACATAGAAACGTTAGTGTCACTGGTCCATCCGTGATATTACATCAGTGATCATGTCTCTATGACGGGCTTGTAAGGCCCTTATCTGACTATTCGACCATGAGCTAACGCGATTTTTTCGGAGTACATGGCTGCAATATGAAGATCTAACTGTCTTCTCCAGTGACTGTTGAGTTTAATATAGAATTGTACGAAAGTTTGCTTGTTGTTTTCTCTCGATTTCTGAAGAAAATAATATTCCCACTTATTAATAAGGTGAGTGGAAAGATGCTTGCCCTGATACCATTGGTCCTTGCCCCAAACCTCTTCTATGAAATGGTGGTCGACGTTGTGAATGAACATGGACATTGGGTAATAATAATTAAGCTCCGTGATTTCTGTGGCAATCTCGTTTTCCTCTCTTTCCTCCAACTCCTTTTCAATCTGTATGTCATATTTGCGAGTAATGAACTGATCCATTAGGCGCTGGTCGTTTGTTTCGCTGTGCATGTAGAAATACAGAAAAGTCAATACCGTATTATCTTTGAAAATCTCCAGATACTCCTGCCATTGTGCTTGATGAATCTCTGCAGCCAAAGTGCCATCATCATTTTTTTTGTTACCCCAGATTGCCTCGATGAAAATGGGGTTGACATTTTGGGCAAACATTGCAAAAGGGTAGTAGAAGTTTAACTCAGTCATATTCTTTGTATTACACGGATAAAGTCAGGAAACGATACTCCATTTGAATTAAAATTAAATCATTTGCAATATGGTGTTTGTAAGAAGCGATAATCCACGTGTACCCTACTTTTTATTAAATACTGCGTTGAAATAAAAAAGCCCCTCAGTAAACTGAAGGGCTTTGATGTGGTGATGGACGGAATCGAACCGCCGACACAAGGATTTTCAATCCTTTGCTCTACCAACTGAGCTACATCACCCCTTTAAGAGGACGGCAAATATAAGCCGCTATTTCAATTACCGAAATACTAAAGGCAAAAATATTTTCGTGCTAGTGCATACTGGAAATCAAGTGAATGCTGAATGTTTTTTTATGTAAAGTTAGCTTTACATAAAAAATTAATTATCTTTGTAAAACAAACTTTACATTTTTAATGAAACTTAAAACATTTAGAATTATGGCAATTGTTACAGGACTAGTTGGAACAACCTTATTAAATAGATTTTTAGAAGGTGGCGCTCTATTTATGTCCCTTATCCTTATGTGCTTGCTGCTGTCTATATACTTTATAGCAAGGGGTTTTTTCACCATCTCCTCTAATCTGGAAGTGTCACGTAAAATGTTGAAGCATGTTAACGATTGTGGCGTATTAGGAATGACTTTAGGATTTATCGGTGCTTTCATTGGTCTAATTGGTGCATTTGATGCGATAGAAGCATTTGGAGGACCAGTTGCTCCTGCAATTTTAGCTGGTGGACTGAAAATAGCGCTTTTATCACCGCTGTTTGGTCTATTTACTTACGCGATATCCAGACTTGCGATACTTATTCTAAGGGTAATTCAGAAATAATAATACTGTCGCTTATGAAGTTTTCTAAAAGAGAGCGCTCAATTTTAATTGAAATAATATTTGCCGTTCTATTCTCGTTGATTTACATGCCATTCTTTTATGAACACAGGTTAAATTCAATGGATATGGCACATGTTTCGAGCAAAGCAATTCAGATTACTGTGTTTGCTATCATTTATTTTTCAGCTGCTTATGCACTTCTTGAGTTGTCTTTTAAACAGAAAATGATTCAAGATGAACGGGATGATATGATTAATTCCAAATCTTATAAATTGGGTTATGTACTCTACGAGCTGTCTCTATTTGTCTTTATTGGCGTTTTATTGACAGGTTCGTCGTTTAATAAGAATGGAGCAATATTATTTTTCGTACTGGTCTTACTTCTAATAGTTTCCTTCATTAAATCACTATTTCAACTGTACTTATATCGCACATCATAGTATGATATTAATGAATACTGTCAGAGAATACAGGCAAAAAATGAGTTTTACGCAAGAGGAATTGGCGATAGAAGTTGGTGTGAGTAGGCAGACGATTATTTCGATTGAAAAATATCGATACAAACCAAGTTTGGAGCTGGCCATGAAAATAGCCCAGAGCTTAAAAATTAAAATTGAAGTTTTGTTTTATTTTGAGTGAGTTGAACTTTTAATTACCACTCACATAAAAGCCTTATTAGATCGTCTCAGTACTTTTATACCAAGCAAACGCCGTAGGCAATCTTATTTTAACATGGTATACTAGGAATTTGTTAATTATGGTGCCTTTCGTCCTTCCCTTACTATCTTGCACGAGGCTATTTTATTGATTACATGACTGAAAATAAAGACATTACTTCCGAAGACACAAGACATCTTCCACTTTTGGTCATAGACAGCGGAAACACAAAGACGAAAATCGCACTGTTCGTGGAGGGGTTGATGAAGCTCTACGAGATTTTTGATACAAGCGATGAAAAATCAATTTTAGCTTTCGTCCACCAACACCAGGCCAAAGGTTCTATTCAAACATTTGGAGTGTCAACAAGTGGTCTTTCTGAGCTGCCATCATCAGCTCTTGATGTCCACTGGTTTGGTGCCCAAAATTCGATGCCACTAGACATGGACTACACTTCTCCTGAGTCGCTCGGTTCCGATAGATGGGCGCTTACGAACGCACGTTATTTAGAAACTCAAAAGAACTTTCTCCTGATCACCATGGGCACTTGCATTACTTATAATTTGGTGAGAAATGGTCGTTTTATGGGTGGCGCAATATCACCTGGCTGGAACATGCGCTACAAGGCAATGAATACCTATACAAATGGTCTTCCAGAAGCTGCATATAGTGATTCTACTATGATTCTTGGTTTGGATACCCAGAGTAGTCTTCAAGCTGGCGTAGATATTGCAATACGAGGAGAGATAAGAGCTATGGCAGAGCAATATGTGTCTGCATATGAGTTAGACGAAGTGTTTATTTGCGGTGGTGATGCTCCACGTTTGTCTAAGCACTTAAAAAAGTACATATTTGCACCCTCTAATTATGAATTATACGCACTCATGCGACTCCATGAATACAACCAAAAATAAGCACAGTTTGAAGTCCTTAATCTTCTTTGGTGCACTTGTCGTATTTCTTGTGAATACCCAAGGTGCTTCAGCACAGACGAATTCAGTGAGCCCGCTAAGTATTAACGGTATTGGAGAAACTTCTTTTGGTATTACTCCAACCTATTTGGGCCTAGGCGGCACAGGTATTGCCTATTCCGACAGGTATACCATCAACATGATGAACCCAGCAGGTTATATGAATATGGAGTACGCTACTTTGGAAATGAGTGGTGCACACAGAACATTTAGACATACTATTTCTGCGGATAGTGTGGACCAAGCTAACTACAATACCTACTTTGATTACTTTGGTTTTGGTTTTAAATTTTCAGATTGGATAGCGGGATCATTTTCGTTGAGTCCTTTTGCTGCAAAAGGTTATTCTATCAGCGTGGCTGATTCTTCAGATGATTTTGGCCTTTATGAATACCGCTCGACGGGATCGGGTGGCTATGACAAGTTTACTTTTGGACTAGCAGTGAGACCCGTTGATTGGTTCTCACTTGGGGCTAATGTCAAATACATTTTTGGCGAAACTACCCAAAGTGATAAGACGATTATTGTCAATCCTGCGTTTTTATCAGTGAGTAAAACTCAAAAAATCGGAATTAGTGATTTCTCTTTTGATTTAGGCACTCAGTTGCAAGGCAAAATAGGAAATTATAAAATTGCCGGTGGTGCTGTGTATGGTTTTGGTCGCGCCATGAATGCACGTGAGATTACAACGCAATATTCATTTATTAATAGTGGTATTGTAGAAACACCTATAGATACTCTTTTTTATAATTTAAGTGAAAACGGTACTGTGACACTTCCAACTTCTTATGGAATTGGGATTGGTATCAGTAAAATTGTGGAAAATGTTCCTGTAAACGCATGGGATATAGTCGTAGACTATCGTGTCACGAACTGGCAAGAGTTTAAGTCATTCACATCTTTCGGTGGTACACCATCGGAGTCTGCGATGTTGAGCAGCAAGCGCATAAGTGCTGGTGCTGTGATGGTGCCGTTGTACCTCTTTCCCGTCCTCAAGAGTAGCTCTAATTACCTCACGGTGGCCAGATATAGAATTGGTGCGTTTCAAGAGTACGGTCAGTATCGTTGGGATGAAGACGCCTACACCTCTAGAGAGATCAACATAGGAATGAGTTTACCTGTCGTCTATCGTTCTTTAGCACCTGGTGAGCAAAAGGCAAGTTTTTTAAATGTAAGTATAGGAAGGGGACAACGCTGGGATGGAAATACAGCTAATTTGAAAGAGGATTATTGGAACTTTAATTTGGGTATCACGCTCAACGATAAATGGTTCCAGAAATTTAAATACAGATAAAAACAATTAAATTATGAAACGAATTTTATTCGTTCTTGGAGCAGTTTTAATGACTGTTGGAGTTAAAGGTCAAGGTAAATGGGGCTCATCGACTGCCGATTCGGTAAGTTGCTATGAGGGTTACAATATTTTTGGCTCGTACTACCAGAGTAAGAATTATCTAGATGCGTTTGAGCCTTGGTTAAATGTTTATCAAACATGCCCGGGTGCCAAAAAAGCAACATTTATCTATGGTCCAAAGATCGTAGAGACAAAAATTAAGTCAACCACTGACGCTGTTGAAAAACAGGGTTACATAGAAATTTTGGTGAAGCTTTACGATGATAGGTTAATCTATTTTCCTGGAAAAGAAGGCTATGTTCTTTCAGAAAAGGCATCGAAGTATATTAAGTATAATTCAGACAGTGTAGAGCAGGCTGCTCAATATTTTGATGCAGCTTATACCGTTGCGGGTAATGACATGTCTGCAAGTCAACTTAACGCATATTTCCTAACCAATATCAAATGGTTTAATGTCACTAAGGACGTTGATGAACTATTCATTGTTTACAACCGGGCCATAGAGGCTTTGGAGTACAATTCAATGAGATATAGTAATGACATAAGTGTTCTTTCTGCAAAGGCTGATACCGTAGAACTTTCTGCGAAAGAGTTGAAAACTCTCGCAAAGAGTGAGAAAAACATGTCGAACTATGATAAAGTTCAAAGCAATATTGAAAAGGCACTTAGTCCACTCCTTACCTGTGAGAAGCTCGCGATCATATACAACGAAGCTAAATTTAATGAGCATATAGATGATACGGAATGGCTCAAACGTGCTGGTAAAATGCTTCAAAAAGAGCGTACAGGCGAAGACGGTGAGCTAACAAGCTGCACGGATAACCCCGTTTTTTTATTAGTAGCAGAACGCTTATACGAATTAGAACCATCTGCTGGTGCTGCTAGATCTATGGCAATACTGGGTGTTCGTAAGAGTGATTGGTCAATGGCCAAGAAGTATTACACTGAGGCAATTGACCAAGAAGAAGATCTTCGTAAAACCTCTGATGATTATATGGGGCTTGCCTACGTGAATAATAAGATGGGTGATTTGCCTTCAGCGAAGCGAAATTGTTTAAAAGCAGGACAGTTACGTAAGAATTGGGGTAACCCTTACTTATACTTGGCAACTTTGTATGCAAGTGCAGCAGGTGAATGTGGTGCTAATGCCGTGGAGAAAAACGCCGTTTATTGGGCAGCAATTAACAAGCTTACGTATGCAAGAAGTATTGACCCTAGCATTGCTGATAAAGCCAATCAATTGATATCAGCCTACTCAAAAGTAGTACCGGATAAAGGTGTTGCGTTCCAATTAGGTTTTAAAGAAGGAGACAGCATCAATATAGGTTGTTGGATCAACGAAACAGTGTCTATTAAGTTCTATTAATAGAGACCTCTTAAGAACAAGTTGAATCCCCGAGCGTTTGAGTTCGGGGATTTTTTTTTCGATGTACCTTTAGCTTAATAATAAATACCAATTGTGGATTTTTACCGTGCTTTTTTTGGTCTTATTCTAAGCTTTTTAATCGCAAGCTGCACAAATGATACCCAGGATGTAGAGCAGGTTAGTGCAACGCCCATGTTGTATCCCCTAAATGAGCAACATCATGCGAGAATTGTCTACAGCGATAGCGGTATAAATGTTCTTGAGATAGCGGCTGGCATAATTCAAGATTTCGGAAATATTGACCCTCCTTATGTCTTTTTCGGAAGAAGACTGGAAGTTCGTTTTTATAATGGCGAAGCTATTTCGTCGACGGTATTGACGGCTGACACAGCAAGGCAGCAAAAGAAGGAAGACCTTTGGGCCATAGGTGGGAATGTTATCGTCACAAATGGTAAAGGGGAGCAGATGGAAACAGAGCTACTTTATTGGGACAAAGCTAACGAGAGAATCCATAGTGAATCTGCGGTGCAAATAAAGACTGATGGTCAATTGATCATTGGAAAGGGATTTGAAGCAGATCAAGAATTTAATAATTATCGCATATTTAAAGTGCAAGGACAAATAACAATAGACGATGAATAAAGCAATGAAATTAGTGGAGGTACTCTGGATAGGAGTAGCAGCGATCAGTACTTTTCATATTTATGATGCATGGGGAGCGGATTGGAACACAACTATGCGCTATTCACTTTTTTTGGGAGTAGCAGTGTTTATGTATACTCTACGTCGGAGATCACGCATCAAACATCAACAAAACAATAATTAAGTTGAGTATACTGGTCTTAATTACTTTAGCGGTTATCTCGTCAGCCCTCTTTTCAGGACTCGAGATGGCTTACCTAAGTATAAATAAGCTTCACGTTGAACTTGAACGTCAAAAAGGAGGCGTTTCATATAGAGTATTGGGGTATTTAATAGATCGTCCGGCAGCCTTTATTGCTGCCATTTTAGTAGGAAACAACGTGGCTTTAGTATTGTATGGAAACTACATGCACCGACTACTTGGCCCCATTCTCAGCGAATGGTCTACTTTAGAATATGTCATACTGCTTTTAGAAACTTCTCTTTCCACAGTTATCATTCTCATTTTTGCTGAGTTCTTACCGAAAACACTTTTTAGGCAAAATGCGGAAGGGATAATGCATTGGTTAAGTTTTCCAGCATTCATTATTTTCTGGCTACTGAGACTGCCTAGTGCGCTAATGCTTGGTTTAAGTCAATTCTTCTTGAAGTATATATTCCGATTAGAAGTGGAAGAAGAAACTATTGTTTTTGGTAGGTTGGAATTGAATCACTTTTTTAAAGAGCGCGCACCAATCGTAAATCAGGGAGAGATTGAGGTAGACCCTGAGTTTGAAATTTTCAAGAATGCACTGGACTTTCCCGAAACAAAAGCGCGCGAATTCATGGTGCCTAGGACAGAAATTGAAGGTGTTGAAGTAAATACCACACCAAACATGGTTCGTGAACTTTTTATTGAATCAGGTTATAGTAAACTGATTGTTTTTGAGGAAAATATTGATAGAATAATCGGCTACGTTCATGCTTTCGAGTTGTTTAAAAAACCAGAGAATTTGCAACGTGTGTTGCGTCCCGTCAGCTTTATTCCGGAAAGTATGCGCGCTGATGAAATTTTAAATCTGTTTACTCAGGAAAAACGAAATATGGCTGTGGTTTTGGATGAACACGGCGGGACCAGTGGGATGATCACCTTAGAGGATGTTATTGAAGAGATTTTTGGGGAAATCGAGGATGAGCATGATTCAGAAGTACTCCTTGAGCGTAAGATCAACGAAGGGGAATGGTTGTTTTCAGCTCGAATCGAGGTTTCGGATATCAATGAAAAATGGGGTCTAAACATCCCTGAAAACGAGAATTACAACACGTTGGGAGGCTATGTATTAGACGTCTTTCAGAGCCTTCCGGAGAAGGGGACCGTGGTAAGAACAGAAGATTATTTACTCATCATTCAAAAAACTCGATCAAATAGACTCGAAGAGGTACTTGTAAAGGCTATTTAATTGGCCGTATATCCTATATTCGCAAACTCATTACTTTAACTGTATTACAATGGCAACAATTCAAAACATTAGAAAGCGCTCCGGACTATTAGTGGTCGTCGTTTTTGTAGCACTCATGGCTTTCCTTTTAGGTGATTTATTCAAATCAGGAGGGTCTAAGTTTTTTGGAGATCCTAACGTAGTGGGTTCTGTCAATGGTAGAGACATTTCTCGTCTGGAATTAAGTCAGGCTATGGAAGAGCTCAAAACAGGTAATCCGGATCAATACGCCACTGCCAGTAGTATTCAACTGTCAAATTTAGTTTGGAACAGTATGATGTCTGACGAGATCTTAGCGGAGGAACTTGATGCTTCAGGCATGAACGTAAGCCAAGAGGAAATCTATCTTGACATCATTAATAACCCAAATATTCGTCAAAGTTTTGCTGGAGCGAATGGCCAGTTTGATGAAAATATGTTCCGCAGTTATGTGGCACAAGTTCGTGATAACCGCGATGTGAACGAACAGAGCACAGAGATGTGGACGCAATGGTTAGCATTTGAACGCGCCGTAAGTAGCCAAGCAAAAAACTTCAAGTTTACAAATGCACTAGAAAAAGGTGTGTTTATGCCAGCTAGTCTTATCGAAGCGGATCTCGCAAGAGGTGATGCGCAGCATCCTGCACAATATGTCTACGTTCCTTACATCGATGTGAACGAAGATGAAATCGATGTCACAGAGTCTGATGTTAAATCATATTACGCTAAAAACAAAGCTGATTTCCCTCAGAAGGCGGCGAGAAACATTGAATTCATCAACTTCCCACTTGCACCATCTCAAGCAGATCGTGATGCTGTTCGTGCTGAATTAGCATTACTGGCAATTGAATGGTTCAGCATTGAAGATGATTCGGTTTTTGTGAATCTACACAGTGACGTTCGATTCATTTCAGAATACTTTACACAGACGGAATTGGTAGGTAGTGGATTAGATACACTTGTTTCAGGCCAGGATATTGGCTATCAAAAAGGTCCTATTGATCTTGGAACAGCGTTTTCTGTCATGAAGATTGTAGATAGAAAAATGTTAGCAGATAGTGTCAATGCTCGTCATATACTCATACCATTTGCTGGCGCTACACGTGCTGATCCAAGTGTTACCGCTAGTCCTATGGAAGCTAAAGCAACTGCTGATAGTTTATTTGCCTATTTGAAGTCAAACCCTTCAGCTTTTGAAACAATTAGTGAGCAGTTCTCATCTGATGTTGTCGCTAAAGCTAAGGGTGGAGATTTAGGATATTTCCCCAGAGGAGCCATGGCCAGGCCATTTGAAAACTTTTGTTACCTAGGTAATGAAGGGGATATGGGTTTAGTTCCAACGCAGTTTGGCTTCCATATCATCGAAATTATTGACCAAAAGGGAGCTAATGAAGCTTTCAAAGTGGGTCAAATTATACGCCAAATCTCTCCATCAGATGAAACTATTCAATCACTCTATGGACAGGCTTCAACTTATGCAGCGGCGGCTCAGTCCTCTGATGACTATAGAGCATTAGCTTCAGATCAAGGTTTATTCTTGCGTCCTGCGCGCAACCTTGTTAGATTTGACGAGGTTGTTCCTGGACTAGGTAATTCTAGAAGAGTGGTACGTTGGGCTTGGGATGATGACCGTGAGGAAGGGAATATTGGCTTGCTAGAGAATGACGGTAAAGGATACGTCGTTGTAGTACTTACGGATAAGCTTGAGGAGGGTACGACGCCTTTTGCCCTTGTTTCTGATCAATGTCAGGAAGGTGCAAAGAAAAATGCAAAGCGAGATATCGTTGTAAGACGCATGGAATCCGCCATCTCTGGTGCAACGACTATTGATGCCTTCGCTGCTGCAATGGTTAGCGAGCCGCGTTCAATGAGTTTCAGAATCAACAATGTAAATATTGCAGGAGTAGGTAACGAGCCTCAAGTAGTCGGTGCCATATGTGGTTTAGAACCAGGTGAAATGAGTGATGTGATTGCGGGCGAAAGTGGTGCTTTTGTTGCGATCACACAGCCCGCACAGCCTGCTCCGACAGTGGATTATTTAAATCAAGCGAAGTCGACACAACGTAGTTTAAGAAACTTAGTAAGTGTACAAGCCTACAAGGCGCTTGAAGATAAAGCGAGTGTTAAAGACAATCGCTACATGATGTTCTAAGACATTGATATTTAAAAAGCCCCCGAACATCATAGATGTTCGGGGGCTTTTTTTTACGGTTACTTTAAATCTATCGGGGTCAACTGTCCTAAGAGAGTCTGTTCCATCTTTCAGCATCTAGCTTTACAAATATAAAGAGCAGTAGAGTAAAGCCCCAAAGTGACGATCCACCATAGCTAAAGAAGGGGAGCGGAATACCTATGGTCGGCACAAGCCCAATAGTCATTCCAATGTTGATGACCCAGTGCGAAAAGAAAATACTAGCAACTGCATATCCATAGACTCGACTGAAGGTGTCTTTTTGTCTTTCTGCTAACCAAAGTATTCGACCAATTAATACTGCAAAGCTTATCATCAATAAGAGGGTGCCAAGAAAGCCCCATTCTTCTCCAACAGTACAAAAAATATAATCGGTGCTTTGCTCTGGAACGAAATGAAGTTTAGTCTGCGTACCGTTTAGAAAGCCTTTTCCCATCCAACCACCGGATCCTATAGCAATGAGTGACTGCAGGGTATTGTAGCCAGCTCCTGATGGGTCATCTTCAAGGCCTAAAAGAACTTTAATTCTAATCTGCTGATGAGGAGCAAGGACGTTTTCCATAACCTTTCCAACAGCGAACACTATAGAAGATGAGACACTGAGCAAGGAAACATTAGCGATGATTGGTTTTGCATTCTTAGGCAGTATTAAAAGGGCAATGAGTGACATGGAACCTAGTATGATCAGAGAAGTTTGAAGCTCTAGGATCAGTCCTGCAATGCTCAAAATGATCATGATTAAAACCGCACCAATGTAATAACCGGGCATCCCTTCTCTATACAATACCAATACAAGGCTCAAGTATACCAGGGTAGAGCCAAGGTCAGGCTGAATAGCTATAAGAAAACCGGGTATCAATACAATGGCCAACCCAACAATACGATGTGACCATTTTGCAAAACTTTTTCGTGGCAGCCCTGCATAAAAAGCGAGCATAAGTGCGGTAGAAAATTTTCCGACTTCAGAGGGTTGTAAACTGAACCCCCCCAGCCCAAACCAGCTCCGAGCACCACCAATTTCCTTACCTACGATGAGTACGGCGAGTAGAAGCACAATGCTAAAGGCATACCAGATAGGGGCAAAATTAGTCCAAACTCGGTAGTTTGTGATAAAGACTAATAGGATAATACCAATTCCTCCTGCGATCCAGAGGCTTTGTTTCCCGTATTCTTTGCTAAGGTCAAATATGCTGCTTGATTCTTTGTCATATACTGCTGCATATATACTAAGCCATCCCCAAAAGCACAGGAAAAAGTAGAGTGATACAATCACCCAGTCGACTTTTAATTTACTTCTGTTTCGTGCTCCGTACATTAGAAATTAGCTTGATATGTACTGTCTTCACCATAAATAGACAAATGTTGTAAGCGGTATTCTTCGTGAAGTGCTCCGTCTATCATTCTTTGTTCTATAGCGGGCCTTGTAATGGTGTCTGTGAGATATTTCTCCGTCATTAGACTGGCAATTGGTGCAGCCCATCGAGAGCCCCAATACCCATTTTCAATGATTACGGCAATGGCTATTTTAGGATGGTCTTTAGGTGCGAAACTTACGAAAATACTATGGTCTTGTCCGTGAGGGTTCTGTGCTGTCCCTGTTTTTCCACATTGAGAAATATCAGGTAATCTGGACCCCCTCGCTGTCCCTGTTTCAAATACATCATACATACCGTCAACAACAATGTTGAAATGTTGCGGGTCTATTGTGGTGTGCTTTGCTATACTGAAGCTGCTGTCTATTTGGGATCCGACTATTGATTTCACAATATGAGGAGTGAAGTAATAGCCTCTGTTTGCAATTGCAGCAGTCATGTTTGCTAATTGAATAGGTGTAGATACTAATTCTCCTTGTCCTATACCGTTAGAGACCGTAGTAGCTCCTCTCCATGATGAGTAACCTAAGAATCTATCATAGTAGTCAGCATCTGGAACTAATCCTTTACGTCCTGTTGGTAGATCATTACCTAAGTATTTCCCTAAGCCAAAACTTTTAACATGGTCACTCCATGTATTCATGCCTGCGTGAGAATCCCCATGGTTATCTATAATACGTTGGTAGATCGTGCAGAAATAGTTGTTACAACTCTCTGATATGGCTTGTTTCAAGTTTAACGGACCTCCCTTACAGTGGCAAGCCACAGTGAGAGATCCAAAATGAAATCCATGGCGACATGTAAGGGTTGTAGCAGATGATATTACACCTTCTTGAAGCCCAATTAATGCATTGATCAGTTTGAACGGGGAACCTGGAGGATACTCTGCGAGAATACCCCTATCAAATAGCGGCTTATTTATACTGTCATAATAAAGCGCGGTATAATTCCGGCTTCGAACCCTACCTACGAGTTCATTCGGATTGTAATTGGGCGCGCTAATCAGTGCTAATATTTCGCCTGTTTCAGGTTCTATGGCAACAATAGAACCGCGCTTACCGGTCATGAGTAATTCGCCATATAATTGAAGCTCCAGGTCAATGCTACTGGTCATGTCCTTTCCAGGAATAGGTAGCTCGTCATGCGCACCATCTTTCCAGTTGCCTATTTTTCGATTTCTGTGGTCAACCACGTAATATCTCTTGCCGTGTTTTCCCTTGAGGTCCGATTCATAGCTTTTGTCAATCCCGCTCTTGCCTATTAAATCCCCTTGACTATATTCTGTGTGGGCATTGATGTACTCTGTGTTAACCTCACCAATAAATCCTACAACATTTGCTCCTGCAGTACTCGGGTAATTTCGTAAAATTCGTTTTTGAGCGAAAAATCCAGGAAATTTCCTAAGCTCTGTATTGATCTTTGTATAATGTTCTTTAGGCAACATTTTCATAAACATACTGCTTCTGAAGTAGCTGTATTTTTTCGCCTTCTCTAAACTTTCGCGAATCTTCTTCGGAGATATCTCAATGAGTTCGCTTAAGCCAATCGTATCTAGATCGCTTATGAGATATGGACTTACCATGAGGTCATAAGCAGGACTATTGCCAATCATTAATTCTCCATGGCGGTCATAAACATAGCCTCTGGGCGCATATAGTTTCTCACTTGCAGTTGCATTCCTTTCTGCTCTTGCCGCGTAGTCGTCATTAAGGATCTGTACATAGAATAACCGAACACAAAGCAGTAGAGTGATGAGAATTAATACGACGAAGAAAAGTCCTTTACGCAGCATATTTTCTCGAAAATAGTAGGTGACCTATACTTAGTAGTAAAATAGTGAGTGCTGTAGAAACCAGCGTGCGTAAAACAAGCTCAGAGGTATGATTTACTCCGGAGTTTTCCATGAAATACAATATGGTATGGTGTAGGAGTACTAAAACAGTGGTCTGCGTAATAAAATTCGGCAACGGTAGATGTATCAATCCCTCGTCAGACTTTCCATCTTTAAAACCATAGAGTACGTTTTCAACGTAGGGTTTCGCTAAGACCATAGCAAGTGAAGCCACGGTATGTGCACCTCCACTTTGTTCTAGTCCATCAATGATGCTGCCCAGAATAAAAGCGTAGAGATAATTACTGAATTTACTCGTATTAAAAGGTAAGACTAGAAAAACCCACAAATAGATGTAAGGATTTCCAAATCTCGACATAGGAAGCTCCTGAATAAAGCCCCATTGTATAACAACGGCGAGACAAGATATTGCTATGATACGAAGTTCCTTCATTCAAGTTTAGCTGTTAATGAATCCAATTCAAAGGATCGGTTAAAACTGCATACGTACAACCAGTCGATATTTGAAAAATCTACAGTAAGATCAACCTGAGCGTTCCAACTCAGATCTTCTTGGTTTTGCGAAACTGTGCTCACTATTCCAGTGAGTATAGGCGGTGCAACTACGGCTCTCGTAAAACTATAAATACTGTCTCCTTTTACAGGTTTGAATTCGCGTTGTAGATCTGTTAGCATTCCTTTGTTTGGATCACCTTGCCAGACAAGTTCACCAAGTCCCTTATTCTTGATCCTTGCACCAATCGCTCCCTTAGAGTGAATAAAAGGCGTTACAAATGCAAAACTCTTAGTGGTTTCAGTAACCGTACCTATCCATCCTTTTGAACTTATAACACCCATTCCTTCTTGAACCCCCTTAAGGCGTCCAGCGTCTATGAGAATGTAGTTGTTTAATTTTTTATAGGAGTATTCTATGGCTTTTGCAGGTATAAAGGAGTATCCCGTACTTTGCGCAAAGCTCGGATGCGAATTTTGAAAAAGTGATGCTTTTAGTGCGGAATTCTCGCGAGTTAGTTCCTCATTCACCTCATCTAAGGACCAATAATGTTTCCAGTTAGACGTGAAGTTCTGAAACTCTGCAGAAGCACTGGATAGAATTTTATTAAAGTGGTGTTCTGAAACAGGATTTTTCAAGGAATGTCGAACCAGTGCCAACAGCAACAAAGCTACGAACAACAGATTATTGCGATACTTTGAGATGAAAAGTATCAGTTGCTGCATAGCATAGTGGAATTAACTTTCTAATATATTCTTGAAATGCTCAATATTCTTCAGCACAATACCAGTACCGCGAACAACTGCCCTCAACGGATCCTCTGCAACATACACAGGGAGATCAGTTTTTCTTGAGATACGTTTATCTAAACCTCTCAGCATAGAACCTCCACCAGCTAAATAGATCCCTGAGTTGTAAATATCTGCAGCTAATTCCGGAGGTGTGTTACTCAAGGCCTCCATAACAGCGTCTTCTACTCGTGTGATGCTCTTTTCAAGAGCACGGGCTACCTCTCCATGGGTGACAAGAACTTGTTTAGGCTTACCGGTGAGTAAATCTCTTCCCTGAACAGCGAAAGGCTCTGGTGCGTCATCTAAGTCTTCAAGTGCAGCACCCACTGAGATTTTTATACTCTCCGCGGTTCGCTCACCAACAAATAAGTTATGCTGGGCACGCATGTACATGGCAATATCATTTGTAAAAACATCTCCGGCTACTTTGATGCTTTTGTCACAGACAATACCACCCATAGCAAGGATAGCAATCTCCGTAGTTCCACCACCAATATCGATAATCATATTTCCTTTAGGTTCAAGAACATTTACCCCAATTCCTACCGCAGCAGCCATGGGCTCATGAATAAGATATACTTCCTTCGCATTAGCATGCTCAGCACTGTCTTTTACTGCTCTTTTTTCGACCTCTGTTATTCCTGATGGAATACAAATAACCATTCTTAAACTTGGAGGAAATAAACGTTTCTTGAAAGCAGGGATACTTTTGATAAGCTCACGTATCATGTGCTCAGATGCTTCAAAGTCAGCAATGACACCATCTTTCAAGGGACGTATGGTCTTGATGTTTTCGTGCGTTTTTCCGTGCATTTGACGAGCTTCCTTGCCTACGGCAATGATCTGTCCACTGCGCCTATCCATCGCAACAATTGAAGGTGAGTCTACGACCACCTTGTCTTGATATGTAATTAGCGTATTGGCTGTACCCAAGTCAATCGCTATATCTTCTGTCATGAAACTTAACCAACCCATGCCTTCAAGGTAATAAAAATTAGTGCTTAAAATGACGAATTCCCGTAGTAACCATAGTCATTTTATGACTGTTACAGAATTCAATACTTTCTTTGTCTCGAATAGAGCCTCCAGGTTGAACTACACAGCTAATTCCGGCGTTTTTAGCAATCTCCACACAATCTGGAAAGGGAAAGAATGCATCTGATGCCATCGCGGCGCCTTCAAGACTGAAATTAAATCTATCTGCTTTTTCTATAGCTTGATTTAAGGCGTCTACTCGAGATGTTTGTCCAGTTCCTGAACCCAATAACTGGCCTCCCTTTGCCAGGACAATGGTATTGCTTTTCGTATGCTTACATACTTTCGCTGCAAACAACAAGTCTTGAAACTGCTCTTCAGTAGGAGATAAGTCAGTAACTGTGGTCATATCCTCAATAGATTCAGTTTTTTGATCTCTAGCTTGAACGAGGGTGCCATTTAAAACACTTCTTAAACTATACTCCGGAACCTTAAAATCCTTCATTATAAGAAGTACTCTATTTTTCTTGCTTTTTAAAATGACCAAGGCATCCTCATCGAAACCTGGTGCCATGAGTACCTCAAAAAACAAAGAATTCATTTTTAATGCCGTAGCACTATCTATGGTTCTGTTTGAGGCAATAACTCCACCGAAAGCACTTACGGAATCTCCCGCCAATGCATCATCCCAAGCTTGCTCTAATGTAGAACGAGTTGCGAGGCCGCAAGCATTGTTGTGCTTAATGATCGCTATGGTAGTGTCTTCAAATTCCTTTATGAGATTAACTGTTGCGTCGATGTCGAGTAAATTGTTGTAGCTCAGTGCTTTGCCGTGAATCTGCTCAAGAGCATCATCTATATTGCCATAAAAAGCTGCTTCTTGATGTGGGTTTTCGCCATATCTGAGCGTCTGTCGGGTTCTGTTTGATACCTTTAAATCTAACCTGTCACCTGCAAAATAGCGGTAAATGGCAGTGTCATAATTACTGCTCTCATCGAAGGCTTCGAGTGCATATTTTCTTCTGACATCCAGTGTCGCACCATGTTCACCTCGCAGTATTGATAGTGCTTCATTATATTGATTTCTATTAGAAATAATCCAGCAATCCTTAAAATTTTTAGCTGCTGCACGGATAAGCGAAATACCACCGATATCAATTTTTTCGATGATATCTGTTTCCGACGCTCCAGAAGCAAGAGTCGCTTCAAATGGGTAAAGGTCTACGATCACTAAATCAAAATAGGGAATGTCAAATTCCTTCATTTGCAAACGGTCACTCTCGTTTTCTCGTCTTGATAGAATACCGCCGAAAACCTTGGGATGTAATGTTTTAACTCTCCCTCCAAGTATGGAAGGGTAAGAGGTGAGATCCTCAACACGTTCCACTGAAATCCCTCTTTCTTCGATAAAGGCCTGTGTGCCTCCTGTAGAATAAAGGGTTGTACCAGATGCATTAAGCGCATCTACTATTGGCCCTAAGCCGTCCTTGTGGAAAACAGAAATAAGTGCGTTTTGAATGCGCATGGTATTCTTCTTTGAAGTGAGATATATAAGAAGAGTCAAAAGTAATATTTTCCACCTCCTTTTTATCTAATTATTCACCTAATTTTGGAAGAAACCTCTTGCTCTGTGATCCTTATTATTAGACTCGTAAAAGAAAGTTTATTTTTCGCTATCATCTCATTGACAGTAAATAAGTTACGGACTTTTTTATCTCTTCTTGGCATTACCATTGGCATCTTTGCAATCATCCTAGTTTACTCTATTGTGGACTCTTTGGAAAAAAACATAAGAGACAGCGTAAGCGAGCTTGGTGATAATGTTGTTTACGTTCAAAAATGGCCTTGGGGAGGCGGAGGAGAATTCGCTTGGTGGAAATATCTAAACAGACCTTACCCACTAAGTAAAGAGGCAGACTTATTGCGAAAACGGAGCCAACTTTCCGAGAATATTGCCTTTGTCGCAGGTGGAGGAGGTATACCCGCAAAGCGCAATGGCTCTGAAGTTGGTGGAATTGAAGTTATCGGCATAACGTTTGAGTACAATCAAATCTGGGATTTTGAGCTCGAAAGTGGTAGATACTTTACAGCACCCGAAATTAGCGTTGGAAAACCCTTTTGTATTTTAGGGTCAAATATTGCTGAGGGTTTGTTCGTATCTGGAGAGAATCCTATCGGACAAAAAATCAGTATTTTAGGTCGGAAATTATCTGTTATCGGCGTATTCGAAAAACAGGGCGAAAGCATCATTGGACAGAGCAAAGACGCACAAGTTATAGTCCCATATAAGTTTGTCCGAACTATTGTAAACACCGATCGTAATGACGGAAATGCAATAATGATCAGCCCTAAAGAAGGTGTTTCAGTAGATCAGTTAAAAGATGAATTAACAGGTATAATGCGTTCTGTCCGAAGACTAAGGCCAGGTGATGATGACGATTTCTCACTTAATGATCCATCGCTTATTTCAAGACAGTTGGACAGTCTTTTTGCCGTCTTAGGCTTAGTAGGAACTGTTATTGGCGGTTTTTCAATTCTGGTTGGGGGCTTTGGAATTGCTAATATTATGTTTGTGAGTGTCCGGGAGCGTACGAATGAGATTGGCATACAAAAAGCACTTGGGGCTAAAAATTTCGTAGTCCTTATCCAGTTTCTAACGGAAAGCGTCGTCCTATGTCTTTTAGGCGGTGCAGCTGGGCTATTGCTTGTTTGGTTAGGTGCCTATGCCGCCGCTAGGGCATTTGATTTTGAGATATTTTTAAGCATGGAAAACGTATTAGTTGGTTTAGGGCTTAGCGGTGCCATAGGGCTGATCTCCGGTTTTATTCCTGCCTGGATGGCATCTCGATTGAATCCTGTTGATGCAATCCGCATGCAAGCTTAAAGACGCTGGGCCACATATCCTGCTATCCATGATAATAATTCATGGTCTTCAGCAGTGAACGGATCGACAGAATGAGAGTCAATATCTATTTGCCCTATGAGCTGTTCTCCAAGAAACATGGGAACCACTATTTCACTCTTTGTATCTATGCTACAGGCTAGATAATTATCTTGCTGATCAACATCAGGCACTTCAAAAGAGGTTCCGCTTTCGGCTACTTGGCCGCAAATCCCTTTTCCAAATGGAATGGTAATATGATCTGTTAAAGCACCTGCATACGGCCCAATCTCAAGCTGTTGTTTTTCATTATTCATAAAGTAGAATCCACTCCAATTATAATATGGGATGTTTGCGTCCAACAGCGTAACCACTTTTTTTTGCAGCACAATTCCTTGTAAATCCTCATAATTTAAGAGGAGTGTCTTTACTCTTTGTTTTAAATCTTGGGTCATAGGGTGTAGTTGTTGATAGAATACCATGTTTAATGAGTATTCGTAGCATGGTTATTGATATTCTATTACGAAATTAGCAAAGTCATAGTTTAAACACTGTGTGAACTTAACCCAAAAACTTCTATGAGAAAAGTTTTACTCTCGATGATGATGATTATTGGATCGATGTCCATGAATGGACAATCAACCAGTAATGAGTCAATAAGCTTACAAGCCTGCCAAGGAGATACTATTGTATTTGGTTTTGATGTTTCATCACCCTTTAATGTAGGTAACACCTTCTCCGTTGAAGTCAGTAATGGTTCCGGAAACTTTAGTGGGTCGTTTGTATCCATCGCTCCCTTACTTGCTTATGGTGCTAGCACTGGAAATGCGATTGATGTCATTGTTCCAGATGCACTACCTCAAGGTATTTATTCCTTCAGACTAGTCTCTTCAAACCCATTAAGAATTAGTGATACCATTTCAAATGTTATTATAGGTGCGAACCCAATCACCAGCTTCTCTGCCTATAATTGGTTTGATAAAGCTGGAGACCTTACTTTTTGTGAAGGAGATACAGCGCTCCTTATAGCAGATACTCCTCCTGCAGGACAGTCATACACTTACCAATGGTTAGCTGGAGGTGGACCTATAGCCGGTGAAACAGATGACACCCTTTTTGTTACCGTATCCGGGGTATATGCAGTAGAAGTAAATGCTGCGCTTTGTGATGCGACATCCAGTGATACTATAATTAATTCTTACATGCCCGGAACAGAAGTGTTTGCAAATTCTGCTGCTGGCGTTAACTATGTAGGCATTGATTCTATCCGAATGTGTGAAGGAACAGTTGCTACGTTAGAATATTTCTCTTTCCCTTCACCGGGAATCACAGGCTATAAATTTCAATGGTTGAAAAACGACAGTCTTAACGTTTTTGGTGATACGGTTTGGTATCCATCCGTTAATGACACACTTGCTCTAATAAATGTTGATACCACGAACCAATGGTATTTGGAGGTTATCTCTATGCCTGGCGGATGTACAGATACATCCTCCGCGTTCTCAGTTATAGTGGATACAGTTCCCTCCACCGTTATTTTAAATCAACCTTGGCCGGGACAGTCTTTGCCAACTAAAACTTTATGTATAACTGATTCGACGTTGCTTACTGCCATGGATACAGTGTTGAACGATTCGTGGGAATACCAATGGCAAATCGCGTATCCTTCCGGATCTTCAAATTGGTTGAGTATTGCAAATGACACCATGCCTTGGATCACCATTGATACCTCAATTGTTGCAGATACAGCAGATTATAGATTGTTGGTGACCAACGAGGCTTGTTCGTTCATTACGAACGAAACCACCGTGAACTTCGTAAACTTTCCAAACATCAATATTCTTCCAGGAGATTCTTTAGGAATATGTGCTTATGACAGCCTTTTAATTTCCCTGAATAGTAATGCTTTAAATTTTGCTTGGAATGGTGGACTATTTGTAGGTAAGCAAAATTACATAAAAGCTCCTGGTCAATACGTTATTGAGGCCTTTGGTGTGAATCAATGTAGAACAGTAGACACCTTAGATGTGTATAATTATACTCTAGTGGCATCAGCGACTGCTTCACCTCAAATTATTAGTCCAGGACAGAGCACAACGCTAAGTTCTACTGGTGGAGTGAGCTATTATTGGTTTGCAGATGCGCCCTCAACCTTTAGTAACCAGCAAGGTGAAAGTACTGATGCGTTACCTACTGTGGATACGATTACGTATTACATTGAAGTAGAAGATATTAATGGATGTACAGATACAGCAAGTGTTCAGGTCTTTGTGCAAGAACAAGATTCGACCATTATCTATGCTACCATTTACGCTAACGTTCAAAACGTGATCACTCCTAACTCTGACGGTAAGAATGACGTCTTGGACCTAAGTGGAGTTACCTCGGGTGATGACTGCGAGTTTAATGTCTATACTCGCTGGGGTACTCCGGTCTACAATCAAGAGATCTACAACAACATGTGGGGTGGAACCACGGATGGCGGTGCTAAACTTGAAGATGGCACGTACTACTATGTGCTCACCCATAATAATGAGATTAGGGTCAAGGCAGCAGTAACTATCCTTAACAACTTCTAAGTATGAAAAATTCAATTTTAATAGTAGCGATACTGTTAGGGAGTGTAACAGCAAAAGCGCAACAGCTTCCTTTGATTTCAAATTATCTAAATACAGCATATCTATTTAATCCTGCATTTAGCGGTATTGATGGAAAAACTGAAATTACTGTATTAAATCGTCGCCAGTGGACTGATGTTCAAGGTTCTCCTGAGACGCAGTTTATGTCGTTTAACGGCAATCAAAACGATCTTAAATTCGGATATAGCGGTTATGCCTTTAATGATGTAACAGATATAGTCTCGCGTTCAGGATTCTACGGTTCTTATGCTTGGCATGTAAAATTTTCGGATGAGAATAGTTTGAGCCTAGGGATGGGTGCTGGTTATGTCAACAACACTATTAACATAGCTGGTATTCGCGTTCAAGATGAATTAGACCCCGTCTTATACTCACAACTGAATAGAGGAACGTTTGATCTGAATTTCGGTTTTAATCTAAAATTTGGAGATTTTAATATTGGTGCTGCAGTACCTAATTTATTGGCTCCAGCAATTGACTTTAGTGATAATTACATCATTAGCCCGTTCCAGTATCAATACATGCGTCACTTCGTGGTAAACACACAGTATGATGTTCAAATGCAAAAAGGTCTAATGACTTTAAGTCCTTATTTAACCATCAGAGCGAATCAGTTTACTGTTCCTCAGATTGATGCTGGTTTGATGTTTAACCATAATGAATATTTCTTTGTAGGTGCAGCTTACCGTTCTTCCTATGCCGTAACAGGGAATGCAGGAGTTCACCTAACGGAGAACATTACCATCGGATACGCGTATGACTTCTCATTGAATACCTATGGTTTTGCCCTAGGAAATTCTCATGAGTTCATGCTTCGTTATTCTTTTGGTGAAAGCAAGAAAGACAAGCGTCTTGAGAATGAAATCAAAAAGCTGAAGGATCGTCAACGTCGCCAGTCTGG
Organism: uncultured Cryomorphaceae bacterium; assembly: GCA_913031435.1. Lineage (GTDB taxonomy): Bacteria > Bacteroidota > Bacteroidia > Flavobacteriales > Schleiferiaceae > UBA10364. The sequence goes on along the minus strand of CAJWFD010000006.1, from coordinate 10,826 downwards.
TGATTTAGAAGATCTTCTAAACGATCGTTTAGATGAGTTTAAAGATGAAGTAACAGAAGGTCAGAAAGCCCTATTTGATGCTGAAAAAGAGGCCATGAAAGGTGAGCTAACCATCGCGGCCGCCGAGGCAGCGGCAAACAATTCCCAATCTAGTTCTAACCAAAACGCTAATGGATCTAATGGAGTTCAAACTATAAATAGCACGAATCCATTAGGGAACGGAAGTACAACTACTGCGTATCCGAACACCCCGCAAGGAGGTAGAACGAACAGTAACATAAAGGGTTACGATCCTACCCAGTATGCTGGCAACGTCCAAGCTGGATCACAAGGGTATTATGTAACCGCAGGTGTTTTTGGTGCAAGGAACAACGCTGCGAAGCTTCAAAATAAGTTGCGTTCACAGGGCGTTGGTGCTGATGTATTCCAAGATCCAAGTAATAATATGTTCTATGTATTCTTGCTGAAATTTAACAACTATGAATCTGCAAAGCAAGCACGAGAATCAGGGTTTAATGGCCAGTATGGCGGCAAACTTTGGATCAAAGTCTTGTAATACTGATTTTAAAGAGCATTCAAAAAAAACCGGTTGCAGCGCAACCGGTTTTTTTTTGCAGTAATTTAAATACTACGCTATTCTTTCAGCGCTGGTGGGGTAGATGAGGTCTGGGTTATTTGACTGTTGCTCACGCGAAAGATGTCCGCCATTAAGAATACGCTCGGCTTGGTTTAGATGACGACCTATATGAGGAATCAAGTACTCAATAGCAGTCACGGATCGTATTTTCAACAAGGGTCTCGTCGTATTGACCTTAGTGTTGCTTAAAGTAGTGCTAGAGACGATGATGCTGATAATTTTCTTAAGTTGATCTAGATCATCAATGAAGTTTTCCATCGCCTTTTGTGGACTAAATTTATGACCATGCTTTTGCAGTCTTCGTGGCTTTACTTTTCCCGCTGCGCGGATACTTCTCTGCCATAAGCCCAGATTTTTGGTCATGAATTTCCTGATCAAAGTAGACGACTTGTTAAGGGATATCTCGGTTTGTTCTGTAGTACTAGCATCAGAGATACAAATTGCTTTGAGTTGAGGTAAATAGTGTTCAAAAACGAAATTTAGATGCTCTATGCATTCAATAGCCGCCCAACTTTCTCCTTCTGGGATAAAGAGGAGTTCTTGATCTTCTAAAAAATAGAACAGCCGATGAAAGGTTTGTTGATGTTGATTTATTTCTGTGGTCCTTTGCAACAGGTACTGGGCTACTTTCATTTTTGTAAGGTTGTTTTTTCAGTATCCGTAATGTCTTGGAAAATGGTATGTATTTGCTCTAATTCCGTGATGTCTTGCACCACAAATGTTAGTTTTTCACCCTTCTGCTTGACCTGTATTTTTCTTAGATTTCGCTGTAGATAGTCTAAAATAGCAGAGAAAATTGCTAATTGATAGTACGCTGAGTTATTCTCTGCGGCGAAATGGCCGATCAGCTTACCTCCTTTAATGATGAGCTTAGAAAATCCAATATGTCTTGCGAGCCACTTAATACGTACTGAATAGAGCAGCGCTTCAACGGGCTGTGGAACAGGCCCAAATCTATCCTCAAGTTCAAGTTTAAAGATATCGAGTTCTTCTGTAGATTCTATTGCACCTAGTCTTTGATAGAGCTTAAGTCGCTCTTCGATATTATTGACATAATGATCGGGAATAAGTAATTCTAGATCTGAGTCTATTTGAACCTCATTAACAAAGTCAGATCCTTTTTCTTTGACTTTTTGCTCATAGAGATCTTTGAATTCATTTTCTTGTAATTCTTTAACTGCTTCAGCCAGAATTTTCTGGTAAGTGTCAAACCCCATATCTGATATGAAGCCGCTTTGCTCTCCACCAAGCATATCTCCAGCGCCTCTGATTTCTAAATCTTTCATAGCAATTTTAAAACCGCTTCCAAGATCTGTGAATTGCTCGAGGGCTTTAAGGCGTTTTCGAGCCTCATCTGTTAGTGTAGTGAGTGGTGGTGTGATGAGCTTACAAAATGCTTTTTTATTTGACCGCCCTACGCGACCGCGCATTTGATGCAAGTCTGACATTCCAAAATGGTTGGCATTATTGATCAATATGGTATTGGCATTAGGTACGTCGAGTCCACTTTCTATAATAGAGGTTGCAACGAGCACATCAAATTTACCATCCATAAAGTCGAGCATGACCTTTTCAAGTTTCTTACCATCCATCTGTCCATGTCCAATACCTATAGACGCGTCTGGTACCAGCCTACTAATCATTCCAGCTACTTCCTGAATATTACTAACGCGATTGTTGATAAAGAAAACCTGTCCACCACGTTGTATCTCGTAGCTTATAGCGTTGCGAATGGCTTCTTCATTGAATCCTATAAGCTCGGTTTCAATAGGTTGTCTGTTCGGTGGAGGAGTTGTCATGATACTCAAATCACGTGCTGCCATTAGAGAGAACTGAAGCGTTCTTGGGATGGGCGTGGCAGTTAGTGTAAGGGTATCTACATTCACTTTGAGTGATTTTATTTTGTCTTTTACGCCTACGCCGAATTTCTGTTCTTCATCTATGATCAATAGACCTAAGTCTTTGAATATAACGGACTTACTGACAAGCTTGTGGGTCCCTATGAGTATATCGACCTCTCCTGTCGCTAACTTTTTAACAGTCTCTCTCTGTTGTGCAGTATTGCGGAATCTATTGATGTAATCTACCGTGACCGGAAAATTACTTAGTCGCTCGGTAAAGGTCTTGAAGTGTTGGAAGGCCAGTATGGTAGTAGGCACTAATACAGCTACTTGCTTACCGTTTGCCACAGCTTTGAATGCTGCACGTATGGCAATTTCGGTCTTTCCGAAACCAACATCGCCACAGATCAGACGGTCCATAGGCATAGCACTTTCCATATCTTTTTTAATAGCCTCTGTGGAGCTTACCTGATCAGGAGTGTCTTCATAGACGAAGCTCGCTTCAAGTTCATGTTGTAAATAACTATCCGGTGCACAAGGGTAGCCAATAGCTTCTTTTCTCTTGGCATAAAGTTGGATAAGGTCGAACGCAATCTTTTTGACTTTCGCCTTCGTTTTCTTTTTCAGTGTTTGCCATTGCGCACTACCTAATTTATGAAGTTGTGGTGCGGTGCCGTCTTTTCCGTTGTATTTACTGATTTTATGTAACGAATGGATACTGACATATAGTATGTCATTATCTCTATAAACAAGTTTAATAGCCTCTTGAATGGTGCCGTTGTTGTCTACTTTTTGTAATCCACCAAACTTACCTACACCATGATCTACGTGGGTTACAAAGTCTCCAAACTCCAGAGCATTGATTTGCTCTAGAGTTATAGCTTGTTTTTTTTGCGCACCATTTTTTATATTAAACCTTTGGTAGCGATCGAATATCTGATGATCCGTATAAAGGTAAAGTCCTGCATGACCATCCTCAAAGCCTTCGTGTAGAGCGACCGCTGTTGTGCTGTAGGTGGGCAGCAGTTTGATATCTTCGAATATGGCAGCAAAGCGTTGAACCTGCTTTGGGTTTGAGCACATCAATACGGTTTTTATATCGTTGTTCTCTGCATTTAAAAGGGTTTGCGCAAGTAGTGAGAAATCTTTATTAAATGCGCGTTGCGGTAATGCCTTACTTTCGATTGTTTTGCTGTGCCATTCTGGACGTCCAAACTCCACTCTGGTGTATTCCATAAGACTTCGCTTAAGTGCACTACCTGATAAGAACAGCTCACTTGGGGCCCCTCGTTTGATTGCATCCCCTAGGTCGGCATAGGCTTCATGTGCTAGTTCCATTAGCTTTTCTAACCTCGCAACGACCATAGATGGAGTGTCTAACCATACGGTGGTGTTTTTAGGTAGATAGCTCAGGAAAGTGACTCGCGTCTCGATGAAGGATTTATTTTCAACGTTGGGTACGATGCTCATTTTTGTGGCACGTCCAACCGCTTTTTGCGTTTCTATGTCGAAGTAGCGAATACTCTCCACTTCATCGTCAAAGAATTCGATGCGATAGGGGTGGTCTTTTGAGAAAGAAAAAATATCGATTATTCCCCCACGAACAGAGAATTGACCTGGATGAACCACAAAATCCACCCTTTCAAATAGGTACTCAAAAAGAGTTTCATTCAGGAATTCGAGACTGATGTGCTCACCGACATGTAATTTTAGTGTATTGGTTTCCAGCTCCTTTCGAGTGATAACTTTTTCAAAAAGCGCATCGGTATAGGTGATTACTATCGGAGGACGACGTTTACTGCTTAAGTGGTTTAATACTTCAGCTCGAAGTAACACATTCGCATTGTCAGTTTGTTCTATTTCATAAGGTCTACGGTAAGACGCTGGATAAAAATAGCAGGGTGCTTTGCCCAGTAGTTTCTCTAAATCATTTTGTAAATATGCGGCATCCTCCTTACTGTTAGTCACAATAAGTTGTGTTGAGCCCGTACTCAGGTAAGTAGCAGCTGCTAATACTGCCGTATGCGAGCAACTGGCTGCTCTAAAACCTATGGAAGTTTGAGTACCATTATTGGAGGCAGAAATTAATTCTTTTACTAAAGGGTGATGATCGTAAAGTGATAATATATCTGCCAGTTCCAATGTTTATTCTTCGTATTTGCGCAAAAACGCGTGGGCTGTATCCACCATTTTCGGAGAGCCAATGAAGCAAGGAACTCTTTCGTGCAATTCGCTCGGTTGAAGTTCCATGATCCTACGCTTTCCGTCTGTTGCGCTACCGCCTGCTTGTTCAACAATAAAGGCGAGTGGATTACACTCGTACAGGAGCCTCAATTTTCCCTTTGGAGCCATAGTTCCAGTTGGATAAAGATAAACACCACCTTTGATAAGATTGCGATGAAAATCAGAAACTAATGAGCCTATATATCTAGAAGTATATGGCCTTCCAGAGGCTTCGTCATATTCTTGACAATATTTGATATATTGTTTCACTCCTTCAGGGAAATGAACATAATTCCCTTCGTTAACGCTGTATATTTTACCTGTCTCAGGGATATGCATGTTTGGGTGAGATAGACAAAACACTCCAATACTGGGGTCTAGAGTGAATCCATTCACACCGCTTCCTGTCGTATATACAAGCATAGTAGATGAACCATAGACCACATAACCGGCTGCAACTTGAGCGTCGCCAGGTTGTAGAAAATCTTCCAATGTAACAGGAATTCCAACAGGTGTTGTTCTACGGTAAATAGAGAAAATAGTCCCAACACTGACGTTTACATCAATATTACTTGAACCGTCTAACGGATCCATCAGAACTATATATTTTGCTTCGCTATGGATATCGTCATCGAAACTCACAAAGTATTCTTCTTCTTCTGAAGCGACGCCACAAACTTGTCCCATACTTCTGAGCGCACGCATAAATGTATCATTAGCGATAACATCCAGTTTTTGCTGTGCTTCACCTTGAATATTATCTCTACCTATGGCACCTAGAATATCAACAAGGCCAGCCTTGTTGATTTCCCGATTTACCACCTTAGCGGCCAGTCGAATAGAGGTTAATAAATGACTAAGTTCCCCAGTTGCATAAGGGAAATCTTGTTGGTTCTCAACGATGAATTCGCCGAGGGTAGTAGGTTGTACCATGGTTAGTGGATAATGGTTTGTAATAGGTCCTCGCAAGTTACGTTAATATGGCATTAACTCGAAGTTCAAAACCTTACCTTTACAACCATGAGGTATAATGGACAAGTACGAGCTAAAAAGCACTTGGGTCAGCACTTTTTAAAGGACGAATCCATCGCGGAACGTATAGCGAATGTGGTTCCTTTTGAAGGAGTTGATAAAGTGTTGGAAGTGGGACCCGGAATGGGAGTCATGACGAAGTATTTATTACGAATGCCTCATATTGAGACATGGGTAGTAGAAATAGATAGAGACAGTGTAAGTTATCTGAAAGCGAATTATAATGTCATCAGTGCTCGAATATTAGAAGAGGATTTTTTAAAGTGGAACCCTTCGTTGACATTCGGGGATGAACGTTTCGCTTTGATCGGTAATTTCCCTTACAATATATCTTCTCAAATAGTATTTAAAGTACTCGAAAACAGAGATCAAATTCCGCTGTTTGGAGGTATGTTTCAGAAGGAAGTTGCCCAAAGACTGTGCGCTGGACCGGGCAGTAAGACGTACGGTATTCTTTCGGTGTTATGCCAAGCCTATTTTGACCTCACTTATGATTTTACAGTACCACCGGAAGTTTTTAGTCCACCTCCAAAGGTGGAAAGCGGTGTCATGCACATGGTTCGTAGAAACTCAGAACCGGATATTCCGTTCAAGTTGTTAAAGCGAGGAGTTAAAGCCGGATTTGGGCAACGTAGAAAAACACTGCGCAATGCATTGAAAGTCATTAACTTGCCAGAAGGTTTTGACCACCCGTACTTAAGCAAACGTGCAGAGCAATTGGGATATGAAGAATTTGTTGAATTGCTAAACGCCATAGAAGATGGAAGAGTTGAGCGTTAGATCACGTATTATAAAAGCTATGTCAGCCTTGTCTGATGTTGAGTTTTTACAACTTCTTGAAGGAATTCACGCAGCTGATATAGCTGAGGTGCTAGAGACTTTTGAGCCAGAAGAACGTTCCCTTATTTTCGAGAAGTTATCTCCGGAAAAAGCAGCTGATGTTTTAGTGGAACTTGATCAAGACGAACGTACACAGCTTATTGCCAGTTATTCATCTGAAGAAATTGCACAAGAATTGGTCGGTAATATGGATTCTGATGACGCCGCTGATCTGCTTTCGGAGTTGTCAGACGATCTCACGAAGGAAGTATTGTCTCAGGTAGAAGATGTAGAGCAAGCGAAAAGAATTGCCCAGTTACTTACGCATGAAGAGGATACTGCGGGAGCTCTTATGGCTACTGAACTTGTAAAGGTGAGTGAAGATTTGACTGCACTTAGATGTGTTGTGGCAATGCGAAACCAAGCTGAGAATATTGATACTGTACACGCGGTTTACGTAGTTAATGATAATGAGATTCTCGTTGGAACTTTAAGTTTGAAAAAGCTTCTTACTGCAAAGCGTACAGATAATATATCAGATTTGTATAGACCTATTGAGCATTCTGTTTTGAGTACAGTTCCTGCCGAAGATGTTGCTAATATGATGCAGAAGTATGACCTATTTATTCTTCCTGTAGTGAATGCCGCAGGAGAGTTATTAGGCCGTATTACTCTGGATGATGTAGTGGATTTCATACGTGAAGAAGCGGAAAGAGATTATCAGTTAGCATCTGGACTTACCGATGAGGTGGAAAGTGATGATAGTGTCTACGAAGTGACCCGAGCACGCATACCATGGCTATTGATAGGTCTTTTTGGAGGATTGATAGTAGCCGTAATAATCGGGAAAAATGAAGAGGATATTAAACTCGTTCCTGCTTTAGCTTTTTTCATGCCCTTAATCGCTGCAATGGCGGGTAATGTTGGTGTACAGTCTTCTGCGATTGTTGTTCAGTCACTTGCCAGCCATCGGAAGCCTGAAAATATGAGTAAAAAACTCATCAAGGAGTTGTCAGTAGGTCTGTTTAATGGGCTCATCCTTTCTGTAGTGATGTATGGTGCAGGCTTATTATTAGGTTATGACCAATTGATTACGTTAACGGTCAGCATTTCTCTTCTTACGGTAATTGTTTTTGCTTCTTTATTTGGAACATTTATTCCATTGATGCTCAACAGGTTTAAGATAGATGCAGCTTTAGCAACAGGTCCTTTTATAACGACTGCTAACGACGTGATTGGATTGATCATTTACTTCCAAATAGGAAGACTTATTATAGGTTACTAATGACGGCTTTGTTACTGGATGATACTCATCCTTTTTTAGAGGAGGCACTCATTCAAGGAGGCTTAGATTTAATCAGAGATTATACAAGCCCGTTATTAGATTTCCCCGAATCGTACTTCGATAGTACTGTGCTAGTTATTCGATCTCGAATGCCTATTAATGCGAAATTTCTATTTCAATTCCCCCATTTAAAGGTGATAGGGCGTTTGGGTGCGGGTTTAGAAAACATAGACTTGGCACAAGCTGAATTACAAGGTATTACTTGTATTAGGGTCCCTGAAGGCAACGCTAGAGCAGTCGCGGAACATTCTTTAGCCATGTTGTTAAGTGCTTTAAATCACTTGCCAAGGGCTGGTGCTGAGGTTCGAAAAGGTATTTGGTCGCGAGAAGAAAACAAAGGCCGTGAATTACAAGCGCTCAAAGTAGGGGTCATAGGATATGGAGTGATGGGAGCTGAATTTTCAAAACTCCTTTACTCCATGGGCGTTCAAGTTTACACGTATGATAAATATCGTTTTGACTATACTGAGGGTACTATGATAGAATGCAGTTTGGCAACGCTGCAGGCTGAGGTAGACGTAGTTAGTATTCATTTACCGTACAATAAAGAGACGCACTACTTCGCCGGTGAGATGTTCTTTAATGACTTCGCAAAGCCTGTTCATTTTATAAATACAGCGCGTGGACAAATAACAAATACGATTGCGCTCTTAGCGGCACTAGAATCTGGTCATGTATTGAGTGCCGGTCTTGACGTACTGGAGTATGAAAAGTCAAATTTCACTTCCCTCTTTGAGACCGAGTTGCCAGTTGCATTGAACGCGTTACTGCTATTGGATAATGTGATTATAACTCCTCATATTGCTGGGTGGACTCAAGAAAGTTTTGAAAAAATGGGTAGAGATTTAGGCGCTAAAATATTGGCGGCACTTAAGACCGTTTAAAAACGAACTGAACCGTGTCTTGCGTTCTTTGCTCCTGCAATATATGGAGCCCTCGGGTTTCTCTATGCTCATCTTCAGCAGAATAATGACGTATCGTTAGGAGCTCCACCTTTTTTTGAAGCTCTACCTCGAAGGTTTTCTCCAATTCTCTAGTTACTTTGGGTACAATAATTCGGTCATTATTAATACAAAAAATAGCCTTTGTTGCGGTGTTCCTCATCAGGTTGACCTCTATGCCATTACTTGCAAATAATTGATATACAGCACTTAGGTGATGTTCTACGATAAAAGCTAAATCAGTAGTGCTAATCTCTAGCAAGGCCTGGTCTCTCTTTAGTATAAAGTTAGCTATTTTTGGTTTTGAGACTTCCACTCCACTAATTACTGTTCCATCCGAATTAGGGTTCATGAAGCTTTTTATGTAAAGAGGAATCGACCTTCGCTGCATAGGTTGAATGGTCTTTGGATGTATTATCGAGGCACCATAAAAAGCCAATTCAATTGCTTCGGAATAAGGGAGGGTGTGAATCTTCTGAGTATTCTTAAATATTTTCGGATCGCCATTCAACATACCAGGCACATCTTTCCATATGGTTAAGTTTGCAGCTTTCAGGCAATAAGCGAAAACAGCACCTGAATAATCAGATCCTTCGCGCCCTAAGGTAGTTGGGTTGCCATCGGGGTCACTACCGATAAATCCTTGAACGAAATTAACCTTGTCTAAATGTATACCTGCAGGAATAGCTGTCTCAGTTGCCTGCCAATCTACCGTTGCTCTCCTAAAATGATGATCTGTTTTCACCAATCTAGTGGTGTCTAACCACACGGATGGAGTGAATTGATTGACGAAAGTTGAAATAATTCTAGTAGAAATAAATTCCCCGAAGTGAACAATAAAATCGTATTGCTTCGAATAGCCTACCTCTTGTTCAGATATCCCATATTTAAGCGATTGCATCCAAAAATCAATTTGCTCAAGCAGTTCTATAGGGGGGGTTGGAAATAGGTCACCAATGATTTTTTGATGAAATTCACCTATCGCTTCTATTTCCTTTTCTGCAAGGATGGTATTTTTATTGTTCCAGGCTTCTACAACCCTCTCAAATGCGTTTGTCATTTTACCCATAGCACTCACTACCACAACCATAGGACGCGAAGGGTAGTTGCTAATGATCTTCGCAATGTTTTGGACACTTTCTGCATCTTTTACGGACGCACCTCCAAATTTAAAAACTACCGGCGTACTCATTTAAATTTTTGTAATTGTTCATTACTGAAAGTACCTAAATGCCACTCTGGATCTAATGTCGCGTTGTAGGTTTTATAAAACTCAATCGCAGTCTTATTCCATTCAAGTACAGTCCATTCCATTCTACCGACATTCTCGTCAATTGCTATTTTAACGACTTCATCAAATAGTTTTCGACCTAACCCCAACCCTCGGAATGACGGTTGGATATACAAGTCTTCTAGATGAAGCGTGGATCCTTTCCATGTGCTATATCTAGCATAGTAAAGTGCCATGCCTACAATTTGTTTTGTAGCTACTTGCTCCGCAACAAAACAATCGAATTTTTGTAAGTCAAAACCATCTCTTTCTAGATCTTGGACAGTAATGTTTACTGCATCCGGCTCTTTTTCATAAATAGCGAGTTCTGTTATCAGTCCATGGACTGCTTTCATATCCACTTTTTGTGCAACTCTAATTTTGATCATGAGGCTAATTTAAAACAATAACTCTAGCGCGCCGGTTTTGATTTCTTCCACTATGCCAGGATCTAAGAGGGTAGATGTATCTCCAAGATTACTGGTATCTCTCTCCGCTATTTTACGCAGTATTCTTCGCATGATCTTACCAGACCGGGTCTTTGGCAGACCTGTTACGATTTGTATTACATCAGGTTTAGCGATTGGACCAATTGCTAAAATAAGTTTATCCATAATCGATCGACGGACTTCTGCAGCTTCATGGTCTCCATTTTTCAGAATCACATAAGCGTAGATGCCTTGGCCCTTGATATCATGAGGATAGCCAACTACGGCAC
>CAJWFD010000005.1 GCA_913031435.1 uncultured Cryomorphaceae bacterium | reverse complement strand
CCTTAACGCCATCTCTATGGCAACGGAAAAAGCCTCTTGGTTGGGATATATTTCACCCTACCATTACTTAAACCTAACTGCCAAAAACGGAGTGCTCGAGTTGAACTTGATTACTTGTTTTGGCGCATCTATTGTTACGGCAATCCTTCTTTGGATTTCCTTTAAGAGATACCTTTCAAGGGACATAGTGGGTTAAAGAGTGTTTCCGACCTGTTCTTTGATCTTTTCTAACTCATCCTTCATTTGTACCACGTGCTGCTGCATAGGAGCGTAATTACTCTTAGAACCTAAGGTGTTGATTTCACGACCCATTTCTTGTGCAATGAATCCGAGTTTTTTACCACTAATGTCTTCTGACATGGTCTCTCGGAAGTATTTTAGGTGGTTTATTAGACGCACTTTTTCTTCGTTGATGTCTAATTTTTCTATGTAAAAGATGACCTCTTGTTCATAGCGATTGTTGTCTACTTCCATTCCTTCAAGACCTTTGAGTAGACGTTCTCGAACAGCTTCGAGACGTGCTTTTTCATGGGGAGCAATCCCTTCTAAGGCCGATTCAATAGCAACGAGACGTTCTTCATAATCTGCTGAAATAGACGAGCCTTCTTGTGTACGGAACTCTTGAAGCCTACTTATGGCCTCCATCAGTAAGCCCTTGAGAAAGCCCCACTCGTCTCCAGTAAGTTCATCTCGACCAGCGCTCATGACATCAGGCATGCGCATGACCGTTGCAACAAGGTCTCCCTTCGTATCTGCTTCCCGCTCAAGGGCAGTAAGTTGTGCTAAGTACGCTTTGGCAAGATCCATATTAATACTCGCGGCACTTTCAATACCGGTAACCTCAGCGTAGATATTGATGTCGACTTTACCACGCTTGAGTTCGGCACCTACTATTTTACGTATGTCCAATTCCTTTTCACGAAATAACGAAGCTATGCGTGCATTAAGGTCTAGGCCTTTACTATTCAAACTTCTTATTTCTACGGTGATCTTCTTCCCGGAAATTTGGCCAATTGCCTTTCCGAAACCGGTCATACTATGAATCATGGGTTGTGCTATTTATTTCAAAGGTAGGAAAAGTGATGCCTTGGACGACAGCCGCTTTATTAAGCCTGACTAACTAAATGTGGAAAGCGCGTTTTCCAGCTGATTTAATTCCTTTTCCGTAATTGCCTGTGAAATGAACCAGCTCTCAAATGCGCTCGGGGGAAGGTAAATATTGTGCTTTAGCATATGATGAAACAGCTTGTTAAATCTATTATTGTTCGCTGCAGTTGCATCCTCTAAGTTGTTAACACAGTTTGTTCCGAAGTGGATACTTATCATACTTCCTACTCGGTTGATCGCGACCGGTTCATTTGTAAATCTAGTACGCAATAGCCTTTCTATAGTCTTAGTGGATTTATCAATTTGATTGTAAACCTGAGGGTTATCTTTTAAATATTGCAGTGTGGCAACTCCACTTGCCATAGCTAAAGGATTACCACTTAGTGTACCTGCTTGATACACGGGTCCTAGAGGAGCAAGAACATTCATGATTTCTGCAGATCCCGCGAATGCTCCCACAGGAAGTCCGCCGCCAATAACCTTTCCGTAGGTAACCATGTCAGGTATTATTCCATAGTAGCCAGCGGCCCCTCCCGGCGAAAGACGGAACCCCGTCATCACCTCATCGAAAATCAGAAGGCTTTGCTCAGATTTACACAAAGATTTAAGCCCTTCTAGAAAGCCACTCTCAGGTGGAATACATCCCATATTACCGGCTACCGGCTCCACGATTACGGCAGCTATCTCCCCCGAAAAGCGTTCAAAAAGATCTTGAACACTTTTGAGATCGTTGTAATTAGCAATAAGCGTATCTTCTGTTGCCCCTGGCGGAACTCCGGCACTACCTGGAATAGCCAAAGTCAACAAACCAGAACCAGCTTTAACCAAAAACGGATCAGCATGCCCATGGTAGTTACCGGCGAACTTGATAAATTTATTTTTCCCCGTAAAACCTCGTGCTACTCGTAAAGCACTCATACAAGCTTCGGTGCCAGATGAGGTTAACCTTACCTTTTCTGCCCATGGAGCCATGGAATTAATAAGTTCAGACATGGTTAACTCTGCTTCCGTAGGACAACCATAAGAAACACCTTTTGATAATTGGTTTTCTATAGCACTAACAACAGGCTTAAATTGGTGACCTAATATCATAGGTCCCCAAGAATTTATATAATCTGTATATGATATCCCATCACTGTCAATGAGCTGACTACCCTCAGATTTCTGTATAAAAACGGGTGTACCTCCCACACTTCCAAATGCGCGTACAGGTGAGTTAACGCCTCCAGGAATTAATTGCTTTGAACGTTCAAAAAGTAGTTGACTCTGGGGATACATAGATCAATTATTAGGATAGTTATCTATTAAATACTGTGCCGCTCTCTTTGCGAAATAAGTAACAATGACGTTCGACCCGGCGCGTTTGAAAGCGATAAGGCTTTCCATCATAACATCATGCTCGTTGATCCATTGTTTAGCGCCAGCTGCTTTAATCATAGCGTATTCTCCAGAAACTTGGTAAGCAGCAATAGGACATGAGCAATTTTCGGAAAGGTCACGCACAACGTCTAAATAAAAGCTCCCGGGCTTAACCATCAGCATATCTGCTCCTTCTGATTCATCAAGAAGTGCCTCTGATATTCCTTCGGATCTGTTACGAGGATCCATTTGGTATGTTTTTTTATCGCCAAATCCAGGAGCGCTGTCTAAAGCGTCTCTAAAAGGCCCGTATAAGCTTGATGCATATTTCGCACTGTAAGCTAAAATTCCAGTATTGTGATAACCGGCATCATTAAGGGCATTTCGAATTGCAGCCACTCTTCCATCCATCATATCCGATGGAGCAACCCAATCTGCTCCAGCAGCAACATGACTAAGTGCCATTTTCACGAGTGCATCAACCGTTAGGTCATTTACGACGACTCCGTCGATCACGATCCCATCGTGACCGTAAATACTGTATGGATCAAGCGCTACATCCGTTAAAATCAGAAATTTTGGATAATAGTTTTTAATGTATTTGATGGCACATTGCATAAGACCGTTTGGATCAGCCGCGTAAGCTCCGGTATTATCTTTTTTAGCATCTTCCTCCTTAACAAAAAGTAATACTGATTGTATTCCGGCTATTTTTAATTCTTCCAGCTCTGTGGATAGTTGATCTATACTATATCGGTAGTAATCAGGCATAGAGCTAATCTCCTCTTTTACAGCAGTGCCATGAACAATAAACAGTGGTGCAATAAAGTCATGCGGGTGTAATTGAGATTCAGCAACCAAGTTTCTTGTAGAAGCATGCGCCCTATTGATTCTCATTCTTCGTTTTAACTGTCCTTTCATAACCATTCTTTTGGTTTTTTGAGTACTTCCAGGGTCTCCCATTCAGGAGATCCTTCTTTCGGTGTATGGTTGTATTCCCAACGAACAGTTGGTGGCAGGGACATGAAGATACTCTCTATTCTTCCGCCAGTTTTCAGCCCAAACGAAGTGCCTCTATCATGTAGAAGGTTAAACTCAACATACCTACCTCTTCGAATTTCCTGCCAAACTTTATTATCGGAGCTATATGAAAGAGCAAGTCGCTTTTTTACTATCGGAAGATAAGCGGGTAAAAACGCGTTAGCTATTCCGTATATGTAAGACTCTAATCGTTCGCCACTAAGTTCTTGATCGGGCTTGATATGGTCAAAAAATATTCCGCCAATGCCTCGATATTCTTTGCGATGACTATTATAAAAATAATCATCACACCACAATTTAAATTTTTCATAAAACCCTCGTGTATGTTTATCGCATTCTGTTTTAAGTGTTTTATGAAAATGGCGTGCATCTTCTTCAAAAAGATAATAAGGTGTTAAGTCCATGCCACCACCAAACCACTGGTCAAGAATGATCCCTTGAGAGTCTGTAACCTGGAAATATCTAAAATTTGCGTGAGTTGTAGGAATCATTGGGTTTTTTGGGTGGATGACTAGAGAAATCCCCGCAGCATAAAAGGACGTTGATTGAGCAGGAACTTGACCTTTTAATAGGTCAGGTAAATCGCCATGGACTTGAGAGACATTCACTCCTGCTTTTTCAAAGACCTCTCCGTTAGTAAGTACACGTGACCATCCGCCGCCGCCTAGAGGTCGTTGCCATGCATCTTCTATAAATTTCTCAGCACCGTCTACATCTTCTATGCAAGCGCAAATTTCTTGCTGTAAGTGTATAATAAAATTAAAAAATCGCTCTTTCGGATCAAACGTCATAACTCCTAGTATCTATAAGATTTTGCGGCATCTACAAATGCCCTTGCGCTATCAACACTAGTCTGCGGTAACACTCCGTGTCCGAGATTTACAATATGTTTCCCACGTCCGAATTGGTCAATCATTTTTGTCGTTGCAATTTTTACTGCGGCAGGTTTTGCCAAAAGTATTGAGGGATCTAAATTTCCTTGTAGTACGGTCTCGGGTCCACAAATTTTTCTCGCAAACGAAGCAGGTGTAGTCCAGCTTAACCCTAGTGCAGCAGCTCCAGTTTCTTGAAGTTCTTTTAGCGCATACCAAGCTCCTTTTGCAAATAATATAATAGGGACTCTCTCTCGCGTGGCGGCCATTATGCGCTGGAGGTAAGGGAGGGAAAATTCAGAATACATTTCCGGACTTAGCATGCCACCCCAGCTGTCGAAAATTTGGAGCGCATCACATCCAGCATCAACCTGTATATTAAGATACTCTATGGTTGCTTCTGTTATTTTTTCAAGTAGTAGTTTTGCTCTAAGAGGCTCATTAATAATAAATTTTTTAGCTTCCCCAAAATCCTTAGAACCTTGACCCTGAACTATATAACATAACAAAGTCCATGGTGACCCTGCGAACCCGATTAAAGGAACTCTATTGTCTAGACCTTCCTTAACGGCTTTAATAGCAGGATTAGCATACTTAAAAAAGTCTTGAGTGGCCTCGACGCTTAATCGATCAACTTCAGCCTGGGTACGCGCCGTTTCTAGTACGGGACCTCTTCCTTGTACCATATCCACTTTGAGTCCGAGGCTTTGAGCAATTACTAGAATATCTGAAAATAAGATAGCAGCGTCTACACCTATTTGGTCTACCGGCATTACGGTAATTTCTCGAGCTAAATCAGGATTTTGAACTCGCTCGAAGAAGCTATATTTCTCCTTAAGTTTCATATAGTCAGGTAAATAACGACCAGCTTGACGCATAAACCAAACTGGAGGTCTCTCTGTTTGTTCACCAGCAAGGGTTCGAAGAAAAAGGTGTTGCTCTATCATTTTTTGGTTGGATTTAATAGTTTAAGAACTTCCATAAATGTTGAAACCTTTGCGGAAGAGACATTGGTGAATCCGTGATGTTTACATGCTTTAGCAGTGGCAGGACCGATAGTCACTATTGGAGTCTCAAGTGGAATTTCGTTGTGCCTCAGAATACTTTTAACACCAAGAGGTGAAAAGGCAGCTATAGCATCCCATTTTTGTCGAGAAAGCCTGGTGAAAGTAGCATTATTTAAATAGGTGATGCGCCGCTCTATCTGATGATGCGCCCAATCTGCAGATGTGTTTTTAGCGCCATAATAAATAATTGAATTGAGTTGTTTTTCAGCTATATAAGTTAAAACCTCGTCGCTCGTTGCAAACAACTTGAGCACTCCATTGTACTCAGATTTCTTAAGTATTTCGAATGCTTTATTTCCAATACAAAATCCATGTTCCGGTAGCTCATTAACCTTTGGTAAAAGTTGTTGTGCTCCAAAACTACTCCCAACAATAAAAAATAAACTTTTGGCTACATAGAAAGGTTCAGGAAGTAGCGTAAGAACATTTATGTCATGAAGCTTTAACCCCATTGAAAGAGACCACTGACGTTCCTTCAGTGTGATTTCCTTTAAGCAAAGAACGTCAAGTGGTTGTTTTGCTTTTATTTCCTGCATGATTTGTTTACCGCCGTTCTCAAGAAGCTCTTTTGCAAAATTCGTTCCTGCGGTTTTCCAATATTTAGGATTAACAAGTGTTTGAATAAGCACTTGTTTTTTACCATCCTCACTGAGTAATATTCCTTGAAAATACCAATTGTCTCCTTGTGTGGTTACTAGAGCCCCAAGTGGTGATGCACAACCAGCTTCTACGCCGCTCATGAAGTCTCTTTCTATGGTATTTTTTCGATATGTTTCTTGATGACTCAAAGGTGACAGTAGTTCTTTAAGAGTTTTTGATTTTCTTCCTATAACAGCTATCACACCTTGCGCCGGAGCAGGAATCATCCATTTGAGTAGTGTTGCATTCGAAGGGAGTAGATCAAGACGTTCTAGACCAGGTGCTGATACTATTCCTCCACCGGAATTCTTGATTTTAGCTAGGCGTGTATTCATGTTTCCACGCAAGTTTTGGAATTGATGGTTGGGATATTTCCTTAGCCATTGAGCCTTTCTCCGGGGAGAACCTGAGAGTATAGTGAGTTGATCATTAAGATCTAAAGTATTGTCTCCAGGAATAAAAGCATCGTAATAGCCATCTCGGGGTAAGACGGCAAGAAGCTCTAATCCCTCAGGTAATACAGTAGGGTAATCCTTAAAGCTATGAACTCCTAGGTCAGTCGTACCCGATAAAATACAATCGTCAAGCGCTTTCGTGAATATTCCTGTTTGACCCAAATCCTGAAGCGCTGTATGCTGGTCTTTATCTCCTTTGGTCTTAACGGGAACTAATTCTATCAATAAATCAGGATAATGAAGATGGAGTTCAGATATAACAGCATTCGTTTGATACAACGCTAGTTCGCTAGTTCTACTTGCTATTTTTAAGCTGGTTCTAATCACGTAGCCATTTTTTCAATATGTACATCTGCTTTGGGTCGCGCCTAACTGACTCAAAAAGTCGGCTTTCTATTTTTGAGCTTAAACGTTCAATTTGCTCAGGGTTCTTTTGAGCTCTTGACCACCTATCCTCTAGATTATCTTGTAGTTTTCGAATGAAAGGCACCGCTCGTTGAGCTCGCTGCGATTGACGAAATTTTTCAATGTCTTGCTGGAGTATTAATCTTACTTGAGGTAAAGAATCAATCCTTGAGGATAACTGTTCTTCAATAAAGCTAGAAATATCATCCACATGGACTAACGTTACTCCTGGAATATCACCTAAAGAAGGATCTAAGCAAGTCGGCATACTAAGATCAACAAATACCTTAGGGTGTTCATGTGTCAAATCGTCAGCTGATAAAATATATTGTGGTGCACGCGATGCACAGATAACGGCATCAAAAGACTCTAAGGTAGATTGCCATTTCGACCATGGTAAGAAATTAATACTCTTTTCACGAGCGGTAATTCTTGCGGTTTCATCGGTACGATTAACTATCGTAATATTTTCAGAACCTCTTACAGCAATTATATTATCAAGGGTCTTGTGTCCGATCTCACCGATACCCACTATTAGTATTTTGGCCTGATTAAAGTCGGGCAAGGCAAATTGAAGAAACCTTAACGCTGCATAACTTGTTGATGAAGTACCTGATGAAAAACCAGTCTCATTTTTAACTCTTCGACTAAAGTGTATCGCGCAATTCACTCCCCTTTCTATTTCTCCGCTGGATGCGCCGTGCTCCTTGGAGAATTGAAATGCCCGTCTTAGTTGACCTATGATTTCAAAATCTCCTAGTATTTGACTGTCCATGCCCGCACCTACCTCAAATAAATGCGTAACAGCTTTTATCCCAATACATCTGTAGCCAACTTCTAAAACATCCTCTCCATGAGACATGGTCTCCATAAAGGTTTTTTCCACTCGATCAGGGTGTTTCCCATGCAGAAAAAAAGTTGTTCTGTTGCAGGTACTTACGATAAACCCAAAACACTCGTGTTTCGGGAGGACGAACTCATAGAATAATTCTAGATCCTCTTCAGAAAAGACAAATTTTTGTCGTTCTTGGACGGATGAATTACGAAATGAAATTCCAAACGAATACCAGGAATCACCTACCATTTCACGCTATACTTTTAAATTACAGGCAAATTTATTCGCAGTTGTGAATTAAAAATGTCGCTAGACGTTAAAAAATCACCGATAAACACAAAACTCTTTTAAAATAGTATTGTTGCAGTAATATATTTGATCAAGCGTACAAAATATGTCGATGAGTAACATAGTTTATACAGAAAATACCGCTAAACGAGGTTTTGAGCAACGTTTCGCGAACAATGGAATGTCATTATTTCTAAGTAGAGATAATGGAGAAATAAATAGTGAAATTCAACTAAGTCTTCCGTTAGGTATAATTCAGTTTTATTTTGCTCTCGAAGGTCCTTTAAACTTCCATTTTGGTCCTCAATACTCTAAGCAGCTTTCAGAAGGCCATTATTACTTTATGTATAACCCACAAAAGGAGCTTGATTTCAAAATAAAAACCGATAAAGGCGTGCGTTGGGTTGCAATGTATACAACTATCGAAGAGCTACACGGGTTATTTGTAAATTCTGGAAGTCAGTTGCCGTTTTTGAAAGGAGATAATGCCAACATGCCTCTCTACGATGAAAAAGAATTAAGTTCTCAGGTAAAATGGACGCTGGAAAGTCTTTTTACAGCTGATCTTAGTCCACAGTCGCTGAAAATATTTTCTCGAGGAAAAATCCTTGAGGTTATCGCATTACACTTTGATCAAAGAAGTGAGGCTAATGCAGCCTGTCCTTTTCTTCGCGACGAGAGCGTTAGATTAAAAATAAAACAAGCTAAGCAGGAGCTTGTAAATCGGATGACTGCCCCACCGTCTATAGCGCAATTAGCGCTGGAAGTCGGTATAAGCGAGTACAAGCTCAAGAGTGGTTTTAAGGAGATGTATGGCAATACTGTAGGTGGCTACCTGCTCAACTATAAAATGAATAGTGCTAAAACTATTCTTGATCAAGGCCGCAAGCAAGTTAGCGAGGTGGCTTATGAGTTAGGCTATGGAAGCGCCTCTCATTTCATATCTGCTTTTAAGAAAAAATACGGAATCACACCTAAAAAATATGTACAGCAATTATGAGCAAAGTAGCACTATTAATTAATTTAGGTTCTCCAAGAAGTCCTGGAGTTAAGGATGTCAAGGAATATCTAGGTGAGTTTTTAATGGATGATCATGTGATCGATGTGCCTAAAATTCCAAGATGGCTTCTAGTTAAGGGCATTATATTAAATGTACGTCCCAAGAAAAGCGCTGAGGCCTACAAGAGTATTTGGTGGGACGAAGGCTCCCCGTTAATAGCTCTTTCTGAACGATTAGTAAAAAAAGTACGTGAATACAGTGATTACGAAACATTCTTGGCAATGCGCTATGCTGCGCCGAGTATTTTGAATACACTAAATGAAATACATGATAAACACCCAGGTTTAGATGAGTTATATGTTGTTCCACTGTATCCTCATTTTGCCATGAGTTCCTATGAATCTGTTGTTGATCGTGTTAAACAGCTTGTTGAGGAGCACTACCCTGGACTAAAGCTAATGTTTAAGAAACCTTGGTTTGATGAGAAATCGTACATAAATATTTTAACCAAGAGTATTTCTGAAGTATTGCCCAAGGATCATCATTTACTATTTAGCTATCACGGTATACCTGTTCGTCATTTGCGGAAAAGTGACCCTACCTCATGTCATTGTTACGCGGTCGACGACTGCTGTAACGTAGTCTCTGTCGCGCACGGGACATGCTACAAACATCAGACTACGAAAACAACGGCACTTGTTGTTAAGGGCCTAGGTCTTAAAGATGGTGAGTACAGCACGTCTTATCAAAGTCGTCTTGGACGAGATCCATGGATAGAACCCTACACTGCTGAACGTTTAGAACAGTTTCCAGGAGAAGGAAAAGACAAATTAGCCATAGTTTGCCCTGCTTTTGTATCTGATTGTCTAGAGACTTTAGAGGAAATAAATATAGAAGGTAGGGAGGAGTTTTTAAGCTATGGGGGAACATCATTTATCAGTATTCCGTGCCTTAACGATAGAAACGATTGGGCTCAACTTGTGGCCGATTGGATTAATAAGGGATCCCTTTGATGACCAAGAAAATCCCATTGCTTATTCTTGGTGCAGGAATAGCTGGAATGGGCGCTGCATGGAAAGCTAAAACAACTGGAATAGAATTTAAGATTATAGATATTTCTGACCATGCTGGTGGAATGATGCAAACAGAATATGTGCAAGGACACACCCTAGATCAAGGTCCAAACAGCTGTGTTCAGAGTCCTACATACTTAAATTTCTTAAAATATTTAGGTATCTCGAATCAAGTCGTTAAAGCTTCTGCACAGGGTAAGAAACGATATATTTTTCAGAAAAATGGAGTGAAATCTGTTAGTGCTTTTAAAGATATCCTTCTAGGAAATTGGATATCTACTGGCGGTAAGCTCAGGCTTCTTATTGAGCCGTTTCGTAAAAAAGGAACGGCTAATGACGAGACGGTTTATGATTTTCTAAAACGAAGAATAGGTAAAGAAGCTGTAAAGCTTCTTGTAGATCCTGTTCTTGGAGGTATTTATGCTGGGGATATAAAAAAACTGAGCGCATTAACAGTCTTACACTCTATGAAAATTGGTGAGCAGCGCTACGGCTCATTGTTTAGAACGTTACTTAATAACCGCTCTGCTTCTCGAGTTATAACTAATATTCAAGGCGGTTTTTCAACTATTAATTACGCCTTTGAAGCAAAGTTCAAGGATGAATGTTTGCTTGGTCATAGAGTAGAGTGTATAACGCCGCTTACCTCTGGATTTGAGGTTGTAGTTAACGGTACTCGGTTTTTATGCGATAGAATTGTATCCACCCTACCAACTCATGTTTTGGCTGAAATCATTTCCTCGTCCTCCTTGAAATCACATCTCAATAAACTCTCCTATGCGCCTCTTTGCGCTAGTTCTTACAGCCTTGACAAGGATCACAGCGCTATTTCAGGCTTTGGTATACTGATCCCGTCAACGTTAAAAAAGACAATCAAGGGTATATTATTCGCGAGTGATATTTTTCCAGGTAGAGCAAAGGATGGAGAACGTAATATGACGGTATTTCACTCTACTCCGCAAAACGAGGACTCCATTAATAGTGAGCTAGAAGAAATTCTAGGTACACAACAAACGTATTTATTGGCTCAAAAGACTTGGTTAAATGCTATCCCGCAATTTGAAATTGGTTTCCAGGATTGGAAACAGCATCTGTACAAAACTATTCCAGAGGGAATGTTTCTTGCTGGGAATTATCTAGGAAAGGTCGGAGTATCTGATGTCTTAGAGAGTGGGTATAACTTACGTTTATAACCATAAAAGCTTACAAAATAAACACCAGAAAAAATAGCGATACCTCCGATGAGCATATGAATGTTCCATGACTCGCCCCCAAAGTAAAGACTCAATAGACTAGCGAACAGCGGTTGTAAATAGATATAGGCGCCTACGGTTGCTGGGTGTAGCGTCTTTAATGCGATAATATTTCCAAGGTAGGTAAGGAAGGTAGTTCCAATAACCACGAATACAACTGCCCAGATGATAGATCTGTTCCATAGTGACCAATCAATCTCTAACAACTGCGGTCCTCCAAAGGGGAGTACGAATAGCACACCAAAAGTGAACACCCACCTGATCACAAACAAGGCATTGTACTTTGACATGAGTGGCTTGATTAATACCAAGTATACTGCGTAACTACTTGCGTTGATAAGCACAAAAAAATTACCCTTGGCAACATCACTTTCAAATAGTCCGCTGATGTCAAATCCAGCACCTGAAAAAATGAGCCAAAATGCTCCTAAAGCACCCATTAGAATGCCTAAAATTTTTGGCGTTGTAATGCGTTCTTTTACCAATATGGCTCCCGCAACAAGCACAGCGATGGGCCCGCTGACCATCATGATGGAGGCATTTACCGGTGTTGTCATTTTTAGTCCCTCAAAAAAGAAGAGCATGTTAGTGGTGACTCCAAAAGCAGCACAGATGGCGAGAAGTAACCGATCTTTGATAGGGATGCTGAGAAATCGATCTTTCCCGGAGAATGGACTTAGAGACCAAAAGAGCAGTGCCGCTCCGGTAACCCGAAATTGAATAAACGCTCTCGGGGGTACGGCACCTTGCATTGCGCCCTTGGCAATAAGGAATGATGATCCATAAATAATAGCGACTCCTAATAGCGCAAAGTGTGCGAGGAGTATTGCACGCGAAGAACTCATTTCGTAGACAAGAATGTACGTGCAGCGCCTACCTCTTTTGCACTATTCCCAATAAATATATGCTCTTCAAAAATTAAAACTGGACGTTTTAAGAAGGTGTATTCACGAAGAATTAAATTTCGGATAGCATCCTCCGTCAACTCCTGTTCTTTTAATTCTAGTTCTTTGTATTTGCGCGCGCGCTTGCTAAAAAGGGCCTGGCCTCCGCCCGCTAGTGCTATCATGGCATCTACCTGTGGGGCAGTCATAGGTACTGTTTTAATATCCTGAAGTATTACACCCTCTGTATTCCAGGAATTTAGAATGCGTTTACAGGTGTCACATGTACTTAGATAAAAGATGCGTTTCATGTAGTGGTGATTATTGTGCAAGCCAAGGATATGGATCTTGAATATTGGCGTCTCTCCACAGTCCAAACTGAACCATGGTTTTTCCTTCTTCATCTGTAAATGCTGTTCCGATAGGTTGCTTTAGACTAATGGTATCACCCGCCTTCACCTGCACAGTGACTAAGTTACTGTATACCGTGAAGTAGTTACCGTGTCGGATGAGGACCATAACATTAGCACCAGGAATGGGGACTACGGAACTTACCTCCCCTTCAAAACTTGCACGAACAATAGCATTATCCTCTGTGGTGATTTCTATGTGAGGATTGTCCACAATGATGCCCTTTACAACAGGGTGGGGATGTTTGCCAAATTTACCGGTGATAATTCCCCTTTCAACTGGCCAAGGGAGTGCGCCTTTATTTGAGGCAAAATTATTAGCAAGTGCCCGTGCCTCAGGTGTCATCGCAAAAGCTGGTCCGTCATCTCTGGTGTCCATCCCTTTTGCTTTTCGCGCTTTATCAATAAGCTGAGTAATAGCTTTATTTGAGGTACGTGAGCTGAAGTCTTTTCCTCTAATAAGCCCCAATTCTTTGGCCTCCATTTCTAATGCACTTCGTTCGGCACGCTCTTTTGCTTTTCGCATTTCTTCCGCAATGATACGTTTGATTTGCTTTTCTAATTGTTGGGCTTCTCGCTGTTTCTTATTGATGTCTTTTTTTAAATCACTTTCTCTAGACTGAAGCGTAGCAAGGGTTTTTTGCTGATCCTGCGCATCAGCCAGCAGTGCTATTTTCGCTTCTTTTTGAGCCTGTTGGATGGCAGTTTTTTCTATTTTTTTAGCAATGAGTGCCTTTTTTTCACGTGCTAAGTTTTCTTGTGCCACATGAATTTGTCGTACTTGTTGTTCTCGGTATCTCGTCATATCCTTGAAATATTGCAATCGTTTCGCCGCTTGTGCGAATGAATTGGAACTCAGAATGAACATCACTTGATCAGTAGGTTGTAGATTATATTGTGCGAGCTGAATAAGTTTAGCATAGTCAGACTTCAACGAATCTATACGTATTTCAAGTGTTTGTATTTCGCCCTCTTTGGCCGCCGCCTCCCTGTCAATGCCTCGAATTTGTCGCGACATGTTTACGATTAATTTTTCTCGAGAGTCTATTTTTTGATTCAAGGTTTGAAGCTCAGTGATGCTCGCGTTTCTGTTATTTTGTGTTTTCTTCAATAAGGTGTTGGCGAGGTCAATTTGATCTTGAAGCAGCACTTTTTGAAGCTGTAACTCTTCCTTAGTTTGCCCATTTAAGGCAATAGAGAAAATAAGGACGATATAAATGAGTAGTCTACGCATTAGAGACTAAAGGGTGTGTTGTAGGGTCCCTCAGTACGAATTTCCGTGATTTCTATGAGTACGCGGTATTCAGGTTTACTTTGCAGGGTAACCACCATTTCTGCAGGATATCCGGTTCTAACATCCACTTTTGTATAGTCGATATTCACAATCTCATTTTTGTCCTCTATGGTCATGTGCCGCATGCGTAAGTTCTGATCAAGGGATGCGGTCACCTTCCTTCCTAAAGAGAGTGAGTATTTAGTCACCCAGGTGTCTGAAGCATTTTTAAAACGATACCTCATCGTAGGCTCGGCTCCAATAAGCTGACCACGTAGTAGTTTGTTTAAGTACTCAAAAGGAACATCAATACCAGTAATAGTGGCAAGGTCAGCAGCCGACCCTGTCCACTCCATTCCTAAAAGCGTTGATGTGAATGCAGCACTATCGCCAATAACAATTGCTTTTCCAACTCGTAATCCGATCATGTCATCACTTATCGCAGCCCACAGAATACTGTCTTGTTTTGAACGAATTTGTACTCGAAACTGTTGCTCTCCGTCAGGTGTATGTGCTGATATCTTGGTAAAAGCTTGTGTCCAACTAAACTTGTCTTCAACCATTATTTTGCGAGAAGTTCCTTCTCCAATTTTCTCTCTGCGTATTGGATTATCCGGTGAAATGATACGGCCACAATTGGACAATAGAAAGGTCGCTCCCATGAACAGGAATAGCTTCCAAAAGCGATATGTGGTGCCAATTTTCAAGGTGCGTGGTTGACTTCTATTTCATTGGCTTTAGAACGGTAGATAGCCTCTTGTTCAACATTTCCCAGCGCTTTTTCAATGGCTGCGGCATGGCGAAAAACTACGGCATCAGGCGTCGTACGAAGCAGCTGCAAAGCTAACTCCATTTTATCCTGTGCTTCACTGAACCGTCTCATTTTATACAAGACCCATGCCCAGGTATCAAGAACGGTTGGGTCAAGGGCGTTTTTATCATTACTTTCTTCCACTAACTCAAGCGCATAATGTAATTTTTTACCACGTTTCCCAAGTTCCCAAGCATAATTATTAAGGGTTCCAGGGTCACGATCTATGGACAGACTTAGCTCATAGTTTGTGACACCGTCTGAGAAGCTATCCAATGCGAAATAGGAATGCGCGGCGAGGTCTAAGAGCCACTTTTTTGTGGAAGGGATCATACTGTTCTTAGCGTGCTTAGCCGCTAATGGAGCACACCTTGACCAGTCTTTCCATTGGTAATAAGAAAAGACCACATATTGCTGAATCTCTTCGTCTTGAGCATAATTTTCTTGTAAATCATCTAGTACCTCGATGGCCAACTCCTTTAATCCGGCCTCTTCTGCTATGGCCATCAGTTGCTGGTATATTTCAATAGCGTTTAAACCTTTTTTAATAGCACTATGATACGATAGAGCGCTCGCTTCAAGATCACCCTCAAAAAGAAACTTCTCCGCTTCTAAAAGATCCCATGCACCTTCACTACCATGTAAAACCTTAGTATGTTCCCAAGAACGATTGACCATGGAGATCATGCTAGGGTCTTTCTTTGATCCCTCCCATAAACTGAGCAGAACTGGTGCCTTGTCTTGGAGCGTTAACCCAGGATACCGCAATGCCTTTTCTAAATAGATAATACTGCCCTCAACATCGCCTTTAGACTGAAGCACTCGAGCCATCTCCATAGCAATTGCGGCGTTTTCGGGAAATCTAGATACCGCAAGCTTGAGCACCTTTAGTGCTTTTTTGGATTGTCCGTTGGCATCATAAAACTGCCCTAAGAGTCCCAGGTATTCTACGCGTTTCGGCTGTGTGTCTGCTGCTTGACGTAGCACTTTCTCTGCTCCTTTTAGGTCATTCGCCTGAAGGTAGAATTCCATCTTTTGTTTTACGGTCTCAGGGGTTATCCCAGAGAGCTTCTCTAAGCTTTCAAGGATTGAAATAGCTTCTTCCATGAGGCCGGCTGCGACTGCGCTTTGAAGTGACTCTTGCACATACTCTAACTTATCTGGCCGCAGCTCTTGTAGAGCGCGGAACGAGGCTAGCGCGGCTCTAAAATCACCCAATTGTCTGGCATTCTGCGCTTGTAAACGCCAGATCCATTCGTTGGAAGGGTGAGCGGAGGTACCCCGTGCTAAAAGCTGCTGTGCTGCCAAATAATCAGCTTGCGCAAACATGATTCGCGCCAATTGATAAAGTGCGGTTTCGTTCTCAGTATCTTGTTTAAGAATGCGTTTATATGATTGCCTAGCTAGCCCAGTGCGGCCCGTGATACGAAAGGTCTCCGCCTGATAGAAAAGTTCCGTTAACACAGAAGGCCCCTCTTTCGAAAGGCCTTGCGCATATGATGTTGCTGTAAAAAACAACCCCAAAAGGGCAAGCAGCAGTTTTTGCATTAGTCCATCCTTGAATAATCCCCTAAAGATAGTGAAGTCCAGTTTCCATCCACATGGGCTTGGTTCCCAATCATACTATCATTTAGTGTGATGTTTTTTATGGTGGAGTTCGTCTGAATGAGTGAACCTACGACAGTCGCGTTTTCAACTACACAGTCGTCACCTAAACTAACATTAGGACCAATTTTTGCGTTTTTCAAGACCACATTTGAGCCTATATAACAGGGCTCAATGATCTCGGAATTTTCAGTGGTTATATTTTCGCCTTTAAGTTCTGGCATGCCCTTCAAGTAGCCTAACATCTTAGAGTTTGTCTCTATGGTAATAGCCTTGTTTCCACAATCCATCCAATCTTTAACCGTGCCTGGTTTAAAGACCTTCCCCTGCTGGAGCATACTGCTTAATGCATCAGTGAGCTGGTACTCACCGTTATCCATTATTTTGTTGTCAAGTATGTGCTTGAGTTCACTGCGTAGTCCGGGACCATCTTTGAAATAGTAAATTCCTATGATGGCAGAATCTGAGACAAACTCGGTTGGCTTCTCAACGAAATTATTGATGTTACCTTGGTCATCAAACTGCACTACACCGTAGGCATTAGGATTGTCTACCTGCTTTACCCAAATCACAGAGTCCGCTGTAGTATCTAGGGTAAAGTCCGCACGAAACAATGTATCTGCAAAGGCCACCACAATTTCATCATCCATGCTATCTGCCGCACAATGAATAGCATGTGCTGTACCTAAGGGCTTGTCTTGATGGTATATGCTTCCTTTAGCGCCTAAGTTTTTGGCTACTTTTTTGAGATCAGCTTCTACTTCTGGGCCAAAGTCACCTATGATAAAGGCAATTTCAGTCACTTTTTTATCACCACAAACAGCGACGATGTCTTCAACAAGTCGCTGAACTATCGGTTTTCCGGCAATAGGAATTAATGGCTTAGGTACGGTTAGGGTGTGTGGACGTAAACGTGAGCCTCGTCCGGCCATAGGGACAATAATCTTCATTTTATATTGGTTTGGTTGGTTTTGTATTAATGTTTTCCGGTGCTTCCAAACCCTCCCTCTCCTCTCGAGGTTTCGTCTAGATCAGTTACCGTATTCCAAGTGAATTGGGTATACGCTGCAACCACCATCTGTGCAACTCGCATGCCATCTTCAATAATGAAGTCATCTTTTCCATGATTAATGAGCAAAACCCCTACGTCACCGCGGTAATCAGCATCAATCGTTCCTGGACTGTTCAGGACCGTTACGCCATGTTTGTAGGCAAGACCAGAACGTGGCCTGATCTGAGCCTCATAACCTTTCGGTAAGGCTAGCTTTATTCCTGTGGGAATTAATACTCGTGCTCCTTTTTCCAGAATGATGGGTGCTTCAATATTAGCACGTAGATCCATGCCAGCACTTTGAGAGGTTTCAAATTGTGGCAATTCGTGCTTTCCGGTATAAATTACTTTGATATTCATGATCGTGATGCAAATTTAAAGAGTCCATTGCGTTCTAAAGCAAACATTGAAAGAAGGTAGGCTAATCCGAGACCGATTTTAACCCCACTACCTCCAACGTCAACGTAATGTATTATAAATGACATAAGGGTAGCACTTCCTACAAAAGTACCCAGCTTACGCCAGTTATAAGGCACGGGGTAGTGTTTTAATGACCATAACAAACTCGCCACAAACATTGCTGAGTAGGCGGCGAGTGTGGTCCAAGCAGCACCGAAAATTCCAATTACAGGGATCAGCAGCACATTTCCTACAATGGTAAAGGCGAGTCCAATAAAAGTAATATATATTCCATACGAGGTCTTATCACTGACCTTATACCAGACATTCAAGTTGGTATTGATACCTAGAATGACATTAGCTAAAAGTAGAATAGGGACTAATTCCAGACCAATCCAAAATTTCTCGTCAATGAAGTATTTGAGGTAGTCCAGTCCTGATATGATCATTACAAACCCAATACTCATGACCCAGGTAAAGCCAACCATGACCTTCGCCATTTTAACTTTACCATCAGCATTTTTTGCGTTCTTAAAAAAGAAGGGCTCCGCAGCGTATCTAAATGCCTGATTGAATAGTATGAGAAAGATGGAAATTTTATAAACGGCACCATAAATACCTACACCCTGCGCCCAACTTTCTTTAGGCAATAAATATTTTAACAACTGTCGATCGAGCATTTCATTAGCAATCCCTGCCAGTCCACCTATCAGTAGAGGAATCCCAAATCTGAGCAACACCTTAGTGTACTTTGGATCCAGATTGAGTTTTAAAGGCCTGAGTGTAGGTAGTAACAACCCAAACATAATAAGTGAAGCCCAGAAATTTGCAATAAAGATATAATCTACCCCACGCATTTCATGAGACCACCAGCCTGTAATTTCATGAAGTTCCCAGTAGGAGGGAAGGAAGAAATATAAATTGATTACGATATTTGAGAAGATCAGTGCTAATTTTATTCCGGCAAAACGAAATGCTTTATTCTGTCTGCGGAGCCTTGCAAAAGGAATAGCACTTAACGCATCTAACGCTAAAATCGCGACCAAATAAAATAGGTATTGCGGAGCTTCTTGATAACGTAGGGCGGCAAGTATAGGTTGTTGAAATAGGTAGGCAAACAAGGCAATAGCTAAAAGCACAAGACTGATCATCGTTAACGATGCACCAAACACTTTACGTTCATCTAATTCTTTTTGCTCGGCAAAACGGAAGTAGGAAGTCTCCATTCCAAAGGTGACGACCACAATTAAAAAAGCGATTAGAGAATAAAAATCGACATTGATGCCATACTCACTCTGCGTGAGTACCGCCGTTTGAAGGGGCACGAGCAAAAAGTTGATCATCCTGCCTAGGATGCTACTCAACCCGTAGATGGCTGTTTGACCGGCAAGTTGTTTCATTCCTGTACCCACATGTCAAATATAGCCTTTGAGAGTTACCTTTGTTCTATCATAAAGATGAACTCATGAACAAGTTCCCACACCTTCCTACCCTTGCATTACTGTTTCTTTCTTTTTTCGCCACGGCACAGGTGGTTGAAGTAGACAAAACGGCTTATAAACGGATGGAGCGCGATTTATTTTTTCTTTCCTCAGATTCACTAAAAGGCCGATTACCTGGTACGCTGGAGGCTGATGTTGCCAGAGACTTTATTGTCAATAGAATGTTCGAATATGGACTGGAACCACTTGGGGTTAAAGACTACTTACAATCCTTTCCGGTGCCTGAATACGCAGTGGTGAACTATGACATGACAGGTATGCTACTGGGTAAAAAGATGCTCAAGGGCCATGTTGACTTTTATCCTGTCGCTTACAGCTCAAATGGAGACGTCACAGGAAAGACTATATACATTGGCTATGGAATAGTGAATACGGAAGGTACGTATGACGATTATCAAGGAAAGAATGTTGAGGGCAATATTGTCGTGATGAATGTTAGCGCACCAGATGGTGTACATCCCCATAGTGCCTATGCAGCCTATCACAGCTTGAGTGAGCGCATTACTCTTGCTAAAAACAAAGGAGCCTCTGCGGTAGTGCTAATTAATCCTGAAGAAACAGCTTCTGATACGCCAGAATTTTTCAAGAGCATCAAAAGCATGGACCTACCAGTAGTTTTTTTGAGAAATTCTGATTGGGAAAAAAAATTAACAAAAAAAAGCATCAAAGTAACCTTGAAAATTGACATGAAAGAGCGCAATAGCGTTGGATATAATGTCGCCGGTTACATCCACAACAACAAGCCACAAACAGTCATCTTGGGGGCTCATTACGACCATATTGGTATGGGCTTGGAGAACAGTTTATACAAAGGAGCACCTGCGATCCATAATGGTGCAGACGACAATGGGTCTGGTACGACAATGCTCATGGAAATGATGGGGTATTACGGCACTCGTAAAGACACGAATTACAACTATTTGATGCTGTTTTTCAGTGCAGAGGAGAGTGGATTAATTGGCTCAAAGTACTATGTTGCACACCCAACGTTGTCGCTTCAGAGTGTTGCCTATATGATCAACTTCGACATGGTAGGTCGCCTACGCGATAATCGTTTTCAGTTGTCCGGTACTGGCACAGCTGCGGAGTGGGATGCTGTGCTAGAAGAGCCTATACACGACTTAGAGATAAAGAAAGATCCTTCTGGTGTGGGCCCTTCCGATCACACTTCCTTTTATTATAAAGATCTTCCGGTATTACATTTATTTACGGGCACGCATGAGGATTATCACAAGCCATCTGATGATGCAGAAAAAGTAAACTATAAAGGCATGTCTACATTAGCGAGTTTTGTGTACGCTATTACGGCACGAACGGCTGCATATGAACGCTTAACTTTTCAATCCACAAAAGGGGGAGAGCAAATTACTTCTCCTCGTTTCTCAGTTACCTTAGGGGTAGTTCCAGACTATTTATTTGGAGGTCCTGGACTTCGGATTGACGGGGCTACTCAGGGACGCACTGCCGCAAATGCGGGATTACAATCCGGCGATGTGATTTTAAAAATTGGCGCGATGACTATTGATGACATTTATGCATACATGGGTGCTTTAGGGGCCTTTAAAAAAGGAGATACGACGACCCTCATTTTCGAAAGAGAAGGCGAATCAATCACCACAGAAATAACATTTTAATGAATGATCTAGCCGCGAAAAAAATCGCCGTAATTGGAGGTGGATCTTTTGGAACCGCTCTGGTGAAAATATTTGTTGCCAACCAGGGACATTGTAATTGGTGGATGCACAATGAGGAAAGTGCCAAGCACTTGATGCAGTTTCACCACAACCCGCGCTACCTTTCTTCGGTGAGTTTTGACCCGGAGAATATAAGCGTATTTACGGAAGTTACAGAGGCGGTTAAACAAGCGGACATAGTGGTATTCGCTATACCTAGCGCTTTCGTAAAGTCGGTTTTACTGGAGCTTGCGCCTGGCGCATTGGATGGGAAAATTGTCTGTTCGGCAATCAAGGGTATCATTCCAGATGAAAACATGATTGTAGGCGAGTATTTACGAGAGGTGATGGGCGTTTCAGAAAACAAGATTGTTGTGATTACAGGTCCTTGTCACGCAGAGGAAATAGCCCTGGAACGACTTAGCTTTCTGACGGTAGCCGCGCAAGAAAAGGAGACCGCTGCTGTGGTTGCGGAAACTTTGAAAAACCACTATGTACGCTGCACACTCTCTAAGGATTTATACGGTACGGAGTATGCCGCTGTGATGAAGAATATTTACGCGATTGCTGCCGGAATGTACCACGGATTAGGCTATGGTGATAATTTTCAAGCAGTGCTTATGTCAAATGCAGCACGTGAGATGAAGCGCTTTATGAATGCCGTTTCTGAGCAAAAGGTGAATATAAATAAGAGCGCTTACTTGGGGGATCTATTAGTGACAGGTTACAGCCAATTCTCTCGAAACCGTACGCTAGGTAGCCTGATTGGTAAAGGGTATACGGTGAGAAGTGCACGAGCAGAAATGACCATGGTAGCCGAGGGTTTTTATGCGGTCCCTCTGGTATACAAGTTAAAACGAAAAAGAGATGTACGTATGCCGATAGTTCAGGCAGTACATGCGGTACTTTATGACGGAAAATCAGTGAAAAAAGTCATGGAAAAATTAGCGCAAAAACTAAACTAATTTTCAAACTTAAATCAGGCCACGGGCGTTACAGAAGTACAACACCAGAGTTATGAAATACCTAATCACAACGCTTGCCCTTGCCTTTACTATAATAGTAAGCGCCCAGAATGCTACAGAGATCGTCCGTAAAAGCGAACTGAATGTAAAAGGTGCACAGAGCACAGCCTCTCTTGAAATAAGAACGGTGCGTCCCACCTGGGAGCGCAATATGTCCGTGAAAACCTGGTCGAAAGGCCTGGATCAAAACATCATATTAATCACCAGTCCAGCCCGAGACAAAGGCACTGTATTTCTGAAACGCGAGAAGGAGATTTGGAATTATGTACCTACTATTGAGCGCAGTGTGAAACTTCCACCTTCCATGATGATGCAAAGCTGGATGGGTACCGATTTTTCTAATGATGACCTGGTCAATGAGAGCTCTACCTTAAATGATTATACCCATAAGATTATTAATGAGATTGAGGTCGAAGGCCTTGAATGCTGGGTAGTTGAGTTTACGCCGCTTCCTGAAGCACCTGTGGTTTGGGGAAAAATAATCAATTACATTTCTAAAGAAGGTTTCTTGCAAATGAAAGGAGAGTTTTATGACGAAGACGGATACCTCATCAATACCATGCAGGGATTTGATATCGAGGAATTGAACGGTAGAACACTTCCAACACGCATTCGCATGACTCCTGCTGAAGAGCCAGGGCATTTTACGGAGATGGTTTATAAGGAATTGAATTTTGACGCGTCACTGACGGATTCATTTTTCTCTATTCAAAATATGAAACGCCTGAGATAATGCTAAAACTTGCCTGGCGAAATATTTGGCGAAATAAAGGACGCAGCGCTATTTCTATTGCAGCAGTGATGTTTTGTGTCATTTTTGCAGTTGTATTGCGAAGCTTTCAGATTGGTGTTTGGGAGAACATGACCCATGAGATTGTGGCTAATAATTTTGGTTATTTGCAGCTGCATCAAAAAGGATTTTGGGCAGATCAAACCCTAGACAACAGCTTAGAATTAGCATCGATAAACGAGCAGATGTTTTTGGACCACCCAGAGGTGAAGGGACTTATTCCCCGCATTGAGAGCTTCTCTTTAGTGAGCACTGGAGAAGGGACAAAGGGTACGCTTGTGATGGGAATTGATCCAAAAAAGGAACTTCCGGGGTTACAGTTAGATCAATTTTTAATGGAAGGTAGCACTTTTGCTCCTGACGATAAAAGTGTCGTTGTAGCTGAGGGCTTGGCTAAATTCTTCAACCTCTCCGTTGGAGATACACTTCTTTTTATCGGGCAAGGATACCATGCGGCTTCTGCCTATGGGCGTTATCCTGTAGTGGGAATAGCGAGAATGAGAAACCCTGAGTTGAACAAGCAATTGGTTTTGATGCCTTTCAAGGAAGCCCAATTTATGTACAACTGTGTAGGTCGTGCAACGACTCTTGTTGTCGACTTGGAAGAAGGTGCGGATTACAAGCGAGTCGATCAAGAACTTTTAGCAGCGATCGACTCATCTGCTATAGAATTGTTATCCTGGGAGCAGTTGTTTCCAGAGATCATCCAGACCATTGAAGCGGATATGGCTGGGGGACAAATTTTTATATCTATTCTTTATGTCATCATTTCGTTTGTATTGCTTGGAACCGTGATCATGATGGTTGCTGAGCGACAAAGAGAATTTGGAATACTAGTATCCATAGGCATGCGCAAAAGCAAGCTCGCAGTGGTAACGGTGGTGGAGAACCTTATTTTAACAATGGGAGGTGCCCTGCTGGGAATGGCCATCGTCAAGCCGGTCCAATTCTACTTTAAATACAACCCTATAGACCTCAGTGGTCAAATGCGTGAGGCTGTAGAACAGTTTAATTTCGAACCAAAACTACATACCACTACTTCGTTTATGATCAATGTAAATCACGGGTTAATCATCTTTCTTATAGGGAGCTTGGTATCGCTGTATGCGGTTTGGAAAATCATGACCTTGAACCCCGTAAAGAGTATGCGCTCATGATATTTAAAATCGCCTGGCGTAACATCTGGCGTTCAAAAGTCAGGTCTTTAGTCGTTTTAACCTCTATTGCGCTTGGGATTTGGGCGGGGTTGCTCATCATAGGGTTTTCTTTTGGAATGAACAATGAGCGCACGGCAGCTGCTATAGGTTCCACATTAGGCCACAGTCAAGTTCATAGTTCTTCGTTCCTAGAGGAGCCTACGTCTGCTGCGGTACTGGGTTCAGCTGCTGAGGTACAGGCCATGGAAGAGTTACTTCAAAAAGCTTCTTTCGTTAAAGGTGTCTCAACGCGAGCAATTATGATGGGAATGGTCAGTGCACCAAAGAGCGCTCGTGGCGTTCGCATGATTGCTGTAGACCCAGAGAGTGAACGTGTGAATAGTAATCTTCCTGAGACGATAGTTGAGGGAGATTTCTTTGAGTCAAAAACACGAAATAGTGTCATTATAGGCCAAAAATTGGCAGACAAACTTGGTTTAGGACTCCGCAAAAAAGTGGTGCTTACTTTTCAAGATGCCGACGGGAATATTTCACGAGCTTCTTTTCGCATCACAGGTATTTATAAAACATTGAACGCAACTTGGGACGAGTTGAACTTATACATTAAGCGCTCAGATCTGGCCAAAACGATTGGTCAAGACCTTGTCCATGAGATTATGGTACGTTACGATGAAACTGAGAATACGGAGGAAAAAACTGCTGAACTATCCGCTGCGATGCCTGAAGGAGCTACCATATTGAGCTGGAAACGCAATAGCCCGGAATTAGGGTATGCGGATGATATGATGGGTATTATGCTGGTACTGGTTTTAGGTATTATTATGATGGCATTACTTTTCGGAATCATCAACAACATGCTCATGGCGATCTTAGAACGACGCAGAGAATTGGGTATGTTGATGGCCGTGGGGATGAATAAACGAAAATTATTTGTCATGATTCTCGTTGAAACTTTAATGCTCGGCTTTGTGGCAGGACCGGTGGGAATACTACTAGGAGATCTCAGTACCCGAGTGATGATGGGTATCGGAATAGATCTAACGAGCAAGAAAGAAGGCTTATCGAACATGGGCATACAGAGTATTATATATCCTGAGATTGTACCAGAATACTATCTGATTGTTGCTGTTATGGTGGTGATCACAGCATTGTTAGCGTCGCTATACCCTGCTTACAAAGCACTAAAATTGAACCCTGTACAAGCCATACGTGGCGAATAGATATGAGCAAAACTGTTATTGAAGTTAGAGACCTCTTTAAGGTATATGAAGGCGCTGTTCCTGTTAAGGCGGTGAACGGGGTTAGCCTGAAGATAACTCAAGGAGAATTTACCGCGCTGAAAGGCCCTTCTGGATGCGGGAAAACAACCCTGCTCAACATGCTTGGTGGGCTAGACTATCCCACCTCAGGATCAATTCTTGTCGGAGGTAAAGACATCACTTCACTTGGTGAAAATGAATTGATTGATTTTCGTCTTCGTAACATAGGATTTGTATTTCAAGCCTATAATCTTATACCGGTGCTCTCTGCTACAGAAAATGTCAGCTTCATTATGTTGTTGCAGAACCGCCCTAAAGAAGAGCGGGAGGAAAGAGCACGCCAATTATTACAATCTGTTGGTCTGGCGGGTAAGGAAGATAAGCGCCCGGGACAATTATCGGGAGGTCAGCAGCAGCGTGTTGCTGTGGCTAGAGCACTTGCTTCTAAACCCCAATTTGTTCTTGCGGATGAGCCTACGGCAAACTTAGATTCTGAAAGTACAGCAAACCTCCTTGATATTATGTTGAAGCTCAACAAAGAGGAAGGCATGACTTTCGTATTTGCGACCCATGATGATAGGGTCATTAATCGTGCAAGACGCGTTGTGGCAATTTCTGATGGTAAAGTAGTCTCTGATCATAATAAATAATGGGGAATTGGACTAAAATCACTCTGTTTTGCTTCTTTTTAGGTCAATTTCAAGTTGTTTTTGCTCAAAACAATGAAAAAGAAGAAAATTCCTGGAAGTCGAAATGGACCATTTCGGGTTATCACAAGGCGCTTTATCAATACAACAGCATCAACCCATCCTTCGTCCCCCAAAACAGTCCCATTCCACTACCTGTAGTTCAGCTTAATACGAGTGATTACCTCTACCATAACAGAATTAATGCTCGTTTTTATGGGAAAAATTTTACGTTTGCTGCGGGTATGCGGAACCGTGTTTTTGCCGGATATACAAATTCGAATTTTAACACCCTCCGCGATGATGGAACGCTCCCGTTCTCTGGTTATGATGATTTTTTAGACTATACCCACCAGGATGGCTTTATACCTTTAAATATTCCATGGTTTCAGAGTAAGATTGCGTCCGCATTGTCTGTTTTTGATCGATTTTATATTGATCTTGATCGTGAAAAGTGGCATTTACGCGTGGGTCGTCAGCGTATAAATTGGGGCATCAATCAACAGTTTAACCCTAACGATCTTTTTAACCCATTCAATCTTTTCGATATAGACTATGAGGAGCGGCCTGGCGTAGATGCGATCCGTTATGAGCGCTATACGGGGTTACTAAGCAGCTGGGAGATATCGTATGCGCCTGCGGACAGTGTCAAGAACCATGTAGCAGCATTTCGCTACAAAACAAATTACTCAGGTTATGACTTTCAAGCGATTGCTGGGAAGTGGAAAACCAGAATAGCACTAGGTGGTGGATGGTCTGGGAATATTAAGAAGTCTGGTTTTAGCGGAGAATTTACGTATTTCTTGCCCTACAAGGATTTGCCTAAAATCAATCCTGCCCAGACAAATCTGGTTCTTTCTACAAGCGTAGATTACGCTTTTTTAGACGGGCCTTTTGTTAGTTTAGGGTACCTCTTTAATTTTAGAGGCACTACGGATCCGACATTAGTTACCCTATTGAGTGGAAATATAGGTCGAACCAGTCCTTACAATCCCATGCCTTTCAGGCACACCATTACTTCGGCAGCCTTATTTACTATTGGAGAATTAACGAATTTGACCCTTACGATTCTCAGTACTCCTAAAGCGGAAATATTCATCGCTATCCCGTCGTTGAGCTATAGTATTAACGGGGATTTGGATGCCTCTGTTTTTGCTCAAATATTCCTTACAGAAAATCCTTTTGAGGATCAGTACACGTGGTTTAGTAACGCAATATTTGTCAGGTTAAAGCAATCGTTCTAACTTGATGCTCATGAACGAAGAGCAGCACATACCCTATACGCCCTTGCCGAAATCTAACATTGAGGCCCAATCGATTTCTGAGTCTTTCTCGGAGTCTATTGTAACACGTCGAAGTATTCGATTTTATGATGTTGCGAAAGGTATAGACATAAAAACTATTGAAAACATTATTCGTATTGCCTCCAGTGCCCCGTCAGGAGCGAATAAACAGCCTTGGCATTTTGTGGCAGTTCAAGATCCTGAGGTGAAACGCCAAATCAGGGCAGCTGCCGAAAAAGAGGAAAAGGTGTTTTACAAAGGTCGTGCTGGTGATCAGTGGCTTAAGGATCTGTAACCGTTCGCAACGAATTGGCAAAAGCCGTTTTTGGAAGAAGTGCCTTGGTTGATTGTTGTTTTTCGAAAGAACTACGATGTTGACGAGCTGGGTGCGAAAACTAAAAATTACTACGTGCAAGAAAGTGTAGGTATCGCGTGTGGATTTCTTATCGCGGCCATTCACATGTCGGGTCTCGCAACACTGACACACACACCTTCTCCTATGGGTTTTTTGTCAAAAATATTGGGGAGGCCTGTGAACGAAAAACCATTTTTATTGCTTCCTGTGGGGCATCCAGCAACGGACGGTACGGTGCCAAATATTCAAAGGAAGAACTTGGATGAAATCAGTGATTTTATCTGACCTTTGTCGCAAATAAGTATAAGAGATGTTTGAGGGTGCTTCCATTCAATTTGTAGTAGACGCCGCAGAGGTTCGTGAAGAGTTAAAAGCTGCTGAACTGAATTGGCCAATTATAAAAATCCTCGGTACTGAGGATGAAGAGGAGAAAGATCCCGAAGATTTGAGCATATCAAATACTGGGGTAGCCATCTATATTGATAGTATTGACCTCATACTAAAAGAGCGTGTTGAGAAGGCTAAGGAGATTGTTACTACGGTAGCGCGTATGATCCAGTACTTCAATGAGCGCGACGAAACGGCGGTTCTTTTTTTCCATACCAGCTGGCAAACCTACCTTGTTAAAGAGGACTAGTTTCCAGGTTGTTCTATCGTGTTAAAGTGATTGAGTAAGATCTTAGACTTGCGTGACCCTAGGCAATCTTCTAGCTCCTCCGGAGTTGCGGATTTTACATTTTTCACACTCTTGAACTGTCTCATTAACAGCTTTATACTTTCGGGGCCAATTCCCTTTATATCATCCAAAGCGCTCTTATACGCGCCCTTGCTTCGCAAGTCTCTGTGGTGACTTAAACTAAACCTGTGGGCCTCGTCTCGAGCTTGTTGAATGATTTTCAAAGATTCGCTGCGCTTGTCAAGGTGCAATGGATAGGGGTCTCCAGGAAAATATAACTCTTCTAGTCTTTTTGCGATTCCAATAATGGTAATCTTGCCACGTAGGCCTAGTAGTTCAAGGGCTTTTAGTGCTGCACCTAACTGTCCTTTTCCTCCGTCAATTACGATTAAGTTAGGCAATGGCTCTCCGTCTTCTTGTAGTCGTTTGTAACGCCTATAAACAACCTCTTCCATACTGGCATAATCATCAGGACCCTCTACCGTCTTAATATTAAACTTGCGGTAATCTTTCTTAGATGGTTTGCCGTTTTTGAAGACTACACAAGCACTTGCGGGATGGGTGCCCTGCATATTAGAATTGTCAAAGCA
Organism: uncultured Cryomorphaceae bacterium; assembly: GCA_913031435.1. Taxonomy (GTDB): domain Bacteria; phylum Bacteroidota; class Bacteroidia; order Flavobacteriales; family Schleiferiaceae; genus UBA10364. The sequence goes on along the minus strand of CAJWFD010000005.1, from coordinate 47,481 downwards.
TTCCAGATGACGGGGCTCTACGGGCATCCTTAGATCAGCCTTCATTTGCGTCATGATTCGCTTTACGTGCCTTTCAGGGTCGACTATTTGAATGTTTTTCAACTTTTCTTGACGATAGTACATGGCATTTTTAAGGCTCAATTCTATCAGCTTTCGTTTTTCGCCAATCTGTGGAACCCCAAATTCCACACCTTCTAATTCGAATTTTACCTGGTGCGAGGTAAAAACACGCTTAGAAGTGGAACCAAACAAGTCTCGAATCTTTGGAATAGCGATGTGTAAAAAGTCCTCTGGATCTTCTTCCAGCTTCTTTTTCATTTCTACGGTGTAGCTCTGTACAATAGCACCTTCAATAATTTTCAAGTAGTTGACGTAACCATATTCCGTATCCATGCTTACGCTAAAGACATCTATGTTCGTCATGCTATATCCTACGACAGTGCTCTTTGCAGTATATTTTTCCAGTGCTTGGAGCTTCTCTTTATAGCGTTGAGCCTCTTCAAACTCTAGAGCTGTGGCATGATCATGCATGGTTTGTTTAAGGTGCTTTTTCACCTCACTTAATTGACCTTTAATAATCTTGCGGGCAGCGTCTATATCTGCATTGTAGTCTTGTTCATCTTGTAAATCCTCACAAGGAGCTTTGCAGTTTCCAATATGGAATTCAAGACATAATTTATACTTTCTCTTTTCAATGTTCTCCTCGCTGAGCACATACTTACACGTCCTTGTAGGATACATTTGCTTGATCAATTCTAGCACGGCTTTCATGCTCTTAATAGAGGGGTACGGACCGTAGTATTCGCTGCCATCTCTAACGACATTGCGAATACCAAAAATTCGCGGAAATCGTTCGTTTTTAATGGTGATATATGGGTAGGTCTTATCGTCTTTAAGGTTGATGTTATAGCGCGGCTGGTGCTCTTTTATCAGGTTGTTCTCAAGAAGTAATGCGTCCCCCTCAGAATCGGTGAGGATCGTGCGAATATCAACTACTTTTTTCACCATCACCGCAATGCGCGCACTTGTGACGCTTTTGCTGAAGTAGGAGCTAACCCTCTTTTTTAAATCTTTGGCTTTACCTATGTACAGAATACCACCATCCTTATCAATATGCTGATAGACCCCAGGACTGTTTGGGAGAGACTTAAGCAAGTTTTGAATGTGTGTAATGTTGGATGCCATTTGATAGGTATAAAAAAGGCCCGATTCCGTGGGGAGGAATCGGGCCCGAGTTCTCGTGTTAAGAGAGTGTTACTTTAATCGTTACTGAGCATCCAATATGGTGACACTACCGGTGACGACGTATTCATAGTTGTCAGCGGCATTTAGAAGTTCAATAGTATAAAAATACACGCCGTCGGCTAGCTTAGCACCGTTTTGATTGGTACCTCTCCATGGAGTAGAGTTGTCGTATAATGCTTCACTCTGCCATACGCGATCTCCCCATCTATTGAAAATACTTACGCGGCTTAGGTCTTCATAATCTTCAACAAATCTGACAATGAATTCATCATTGATGTTGTCTGAATTTGGAGTAATAAAGTTGGGTACTACAACGGTATCAGGAACAGGTGGAGTGGTGACAATAATAGGCAGACAGTTTGAGTAGGCCGTGTATTGTGTATCCATTGGATTTAAGGTGCGAATACAAACCCGGTATTCGCCTGGAAGTAATTCAACGAACATCTGGTAGGTAGTGTCTGGAGCAACCACTGGGTTTTGAGGAGATCCAACATGATCATGAACGAACTCTGCCATCCACGTTCCTGCTATTTTCTCTTGAAGAACGACTGCATAGCTGTCGACTGGCCATGCATTGTAGGTATTCCACTGAAGGTTGATCGCATTTGTATCAGGATCAATGATAGGTACAACACCATTATCGCGCTCCAGTAATATGCTATGAGCATCGCTAGTTTCCCCCTGAAGGTCATCATTAAGCTTCATGTTGATGCGGTAGTCGTAACTGTCTTGATCAACTTTGATAAAACCAATTTGATTGTCCTTAAAGTCATATTTGTATTGGTTAAACACAGTACCTACTTTATTATAAGTAGCCGCTCCGGGGTCCTTGCGGAAGATTTGCCACTCTTGGAATAGGTAGTTTGGATATGATGAAGTATCCGCACTCCATTCGACCACTGGATTTTCATCATTTTCGATACTTACATTTTCTAGGTCATACAAAGCGTTGAAGCAACCCTGAACATTCAGTTGAATAGTGTCAAACTCGTTCATAGGAAAACCACACTTATTTAAAAGGGTGTTTCCGTCATTCCCAACCTTAGAGTACAAGAAGTACTTTCCGTTTTTAGAAAGTGGTTTGTAAAGCGTGACGGTCATTTCAGTTGCTTCATTGTTGTTATCACAATTCGCACTGAGCGACTTAATCGCCAATGGCTGACCATCTGGTTTGGTCAAGCGGAAATCTGTTCCGTCTGGTGAGATGGAACTACAATCTAACTTCACTTGAAACTTCATGGTCACTAAGGTGTCTAGACACGTGTAGTCAACTGTAGGTAGACCGTTATCAGGGTCAGGATATATACCAGGGGCTTGGTAGTCTAATTGAACACCCGCTTGCGCTAATGGTGTACAGGCAGAAGCAATAGCGATTTGCATATCACGGTTGACTTCACCGATTTTTCTCCATACATATAGAGTTGAATCATATCGATACTCATCGATCGATACAGCCATGACATCAATCTCGACAGCAGATGGTGTAAAGGAAATTAAACCAGTCGTAGAATTCATGGTCATTGAGTTAGGAGGCGAAGTCGTTATTGGCTGGTCATAAGTCCATCCAGTCGCATAGGCAAGATTTGTACCAGCACAACTACCAGAGTTCCCACCTTTCACATAGTCTAAACGATAAAATAATGAGTCACCGTCTGGCTCAACAGCGCTTTGTTTCCAGTTAAACGTACGTCCTGTACAGAATGCGCGAACGGGCTCTGAAACAAACTCAGGTGAGGTGTTTTGACCAATCTGATTGTTGAGTTTAGCCTCAATATAAAAACCTTGCGAAGAGGGATTAGTAATGTTGTCTACCGCTGGGTTTCTACAACAGCTAGACCAAGCAAATGTCCAGTCTGGGGCATTTCCTCCCAATGTTATTTCTCCTTCGTAAATGTAAACCTCAATAGACACACCTGCGTTTGCCGCAGATACGCAGTCAAACAAAGTTGGTGCTACCGAACCCGAACCAGGTTGCTGAGTACAGGTAGTAGAGGCCGTGGAGTAATTAGCTGAACAGGCATATACTGTTATAGAAGCAGGCATGCCGATTCCAGTTGCATCACGATACAGACGAGCGATTACTTTGTATTTGTGCGTGCCTCCTGTTGAGCTGATGTATTCGTACTGAATATCTCCACCAGCAAGGTGCGATGCTTCTGCGGTGTTTGACATTCCGACGAATGCAGCAGCAAAAAGTATAATTTTTAAAAAGTTCTTCATGTGGAAATGCGATCAATAGTTTTATTAGAATTATAAATATCCGCAATTACCTTGAAGTAACCAACTCTAATGAGTAAACGAATTGTCTCACTTAGATACAAGCAGGTATAGAGCGCTAAAGCCAATGATGGAGCCAGAGAAAAGCTCGAACAATGTGTGTCGCTTTAAATAAACTCTAGCCCACGCAACAGCGCCTGCGATAAAAGATAATGCAATGACAACCAGAAGACTTCCTTGGTTATAAAAATCGAATAATCTTAGATACAAGGCTATAAATCCAGCGATGCCTGCCATGTGAGCGCTACTCTTGAAAAAGGGCAATGCAATGGTAGATGCAAAAACAACTACTGCACTAGCGAGTATGCTAAAAGTGACCTCCATCGGCACTTCATTGCGGGCTAGGAAGTTTGCCGTAGCCAGCATGCTTGCCGCAGCGGTCAGATAAGGGTAAATTCGTTCTTCCTTTTTAACAAGGTGAATGCTAGAAATAATACCTGTCCACCGCAGCAATATCGTTCCGAACATCGGCCCAACATACGTTCCAAGGAAGACAATTCCTGTAATTCTAAAAACAAGCGAAATATCGATGACCTGCGGGACAACAAATAAAATATAAACAACCCCAATAGTCGGAAGGATTCCTGGATGGAATAAATAGCTAATTACCTGAGCAGTAATATGTTTAAGGCTAAAATTCAAGTTAAAGCTCTTTTCTCATTCTCGCTACTGGTATATCGAGTTGTTCCCTGTACTTAGCTACAGTTCTGCGGGCGATAGGATAACCCTTTTCCTTTAGAATATTAGCGAGTGCTTCATCTGTTAAAGGCTTGCGTTTGTTTTCTTCATCAACGACATCTTCAAGAATTTTCTTGATTTCACGGGTACTGACTTCTTCTCCTTCTGAGTTTGTCATGGACTCTGAGAAGAACCGTTTTATTAAGAAGGTTCCGTAGGGTGTTTGTATGTATTTGTTTGATGCGACGCGGGAGACTGTGGAGATATCCATCCCAATTTCTTCAGCAATATCTTTTAATATCATCGGCCTAAGCTTCCGCTCATCACCGGTTAAGAAATATTCTTCCTGATAATTTAGGATGCAGCTCATGGTGAGCATTAGAGTTTGTTGCCGCTGAACAATGGCGTCAATAAACCATTTTGCACTATCAAGTTTTTGCTTCACAAAAAGCGCTGCTTCCTTTTCTGATTTATTTTTCTCAGTACTTGCTTTGTAATGCTCAAGCATCTCGCGATACTTACCACTTAAGCTAAGCTCTGGAGCATTTTTACCATTGAGGGACAGCTGTAATTCGTCATCTACAATTTGTAGATTATAATCCGGAATAACATTTTCCGTTGGTCGACTCATGTTAGAAGACCCCCCTGGTTTGGGGTTTAATCTGCCTATTTCTTCAATGGCTTCTCGCAACCCTTCCTCATCTATTCCAAGTCTATCCATGAGTTTTTGATAGTGACGTTTTACAAAAACATCAAAGTACTGGTCGAGTATTGAAATAGCTAGATTGACCTTTAGAGAGGGTGTTTTGCGCTCTAATTGTATTAAGAGACACTCTTGTAAATCACGGGCACCAACTCCGGCGGGGTCTAGATCTTGAATCACTTGAAGTAGCCTCTCCAAAGTTGATTCGTCTGTGAAAACACCTTGAGAAAAGGCCAAGTCATCTACAATATCTTCCAAGGGCCTTCTCAATAACCCATCATCGTCAATGGTTCCAACGAGGTAGATGCAAAGGTCTAAATCGTCCTCGTTAAGATTACGTAAATGAAGCTGAGAGGTGAGGCTTTCATGAAAGCTTTCACTAACGACGACGGGTGACTCATAGAGCTCGTCGTCAGCACTGTAATTATTTGCCTTTGTCTTGTAATCAGGGGTATCGTCATCAGGGATGTAGTCATCCCAGTTGATTTCCTCCATGCTGTCTCGAACTTCACGTTCCTCGTTTGGGTCGTTGTCGAAAGTGTCTTCAGCTTTATCTAATCCTTCAGCAAGGGCTGGGTTTTCTTCGAGCTCCTCCTTTATACGGGCTTCAAGACTTTGCGTTGGCAATTGCACAAGCTTCATCAACTGAATCTGTTGAGGACTCAACTTCTGCTGAAGTTTATGTGCAAGTGACTGCTTTAGCATGAAATACGTAGAATAGCCGTTTGAAAATTAAAAATTTGCGCTTCCTGGGGTTCTTGGAAAAGGAATAACATCTCTGATGTTACCCATTCCGGTAGCGAATAAAACAAGTCGTTCAAAACCGAGTCCGAACCCGCTGTGAATGCAAGTGCCAAACTTTCGCGTTTCTAAGTACCACCAAAGCTCCTCCTCTGGAATACCTACCGCCGCTACTTTCTCCTTTAGTACATCGTAGCGTTCCTCGCGCTGAGAACCACCGGCTATTTCGCCTATGCCAGGAAATAAAACATCCATAGCCCGTACCGTCTTACCATCATCATTGAGGCGCATGTAAAAGGCTTTAATGTTTGCTGGGTAATCGTAGATTACTACGGGCGCCTTGAAATGCTTTTCTACAAGAAAGCGCTCGTGTTCACTTTGTAAATCGATTCCCCAATCTGTGATGGGATATTTAAATTTCTTCTTCTTGTTAGGCTTGCTGTTTCGTAATATGTCTATTGCTTCGGTATAACTCAAGCGTATGAAATCGTTATGGACTACAGACTCAAGTTTTTCTATTAGGCCCTGATCGGCACGTTCGATCGTAGGCTTTCCCTTCTGCTCGTCTGCAAAACGTGCGTCAAGAAATTCAAGATCAGCACGACAATGCTCGAGCACATAGGAAAGTGTGTGTTTTAAAAAATCCTCAGCAAGGTCAATATTCATCTCTAAATCATGAAAAGCCATCTCCGGCTCAACCATCCAAAATTCAGCTAAATGTCTCGTGGTATTTGAGTTTTCAGCGCGGAATGTAGGCCCGAAAGTATAGACCTTACCCAGACCCATAGCGCCTAGCTCGCCTTCAAGCTGTCCACTTACCGTAAGGTGTGTTTCTTTTCCAAAAAAGTCCTCTGAGGAGTCTTTATCAGTGCCATTTGGCAATGTGGAGACACGGAACATTTCACCTGCTCCTTCAGCATCTGAACCAGTAATAATAGGGCTGTGCCAGTTGAAAAACCCCTCTTTATTAAAGTAGCTATGAATGGCAAAAGAAAGCGCATGACGTAACCTGAACACGGCACCAAAAGTATTTGTGCGTGGTCTTAAATGGGCAATCTCTCGCAAGAACTCAAGACTGTGTTTTTTGGGCTGGAGTGGATATTCATCTACAGGTGCATCACCCAAAACTTCAAACCCTTCAACAATAACCTCGACCGTTTGACCTTTCCCTTTGCTTTCCGTTAAAACACCCGTGATTGCTAAGCAAGATCCGGTGGTAACTCGTTTGAGCTGTTTTTCGTCTTCCTTTTCGAAATCGATAACACACTGCATATTTGCGAGGCAAGACCCATCGTTTAGGGCAATAAATCTATTGCTTCTGAAGGAACGAACCCATCCCTTGACAGTGATTTTGGCGCCTATTTCCGGCTGCTGTAGAACTTGCTTTATGCTCATCTTAAGTAAATCTTAATTACAAAGATGCGTTTTCGAAATCAATTAAGACCCGCTCTTTAGGAAAAACAAGGCAAGTACAATTAATTGGCACGAAAATTGACGATAAACCGGCACACCAGAAACACTTTCTGTTTAAAACGTTTCTTAAGTTGCATAAAAACTTACTTTTGCCCCGCATTGCATGATGACAACGGATCAAGACATACATCGTATTTACGCTAAAGGATTCGAATTGTTTAAGCAGTTTGGTATCAAGGCGGTTACCATGGATCAAATCTCCCAGGCCTGCGGAATATCCAAAAAGACGCTTTATAAGTATGTGGACAACAAGCAAGACTTTTTAATGAAGGCGTTTTTATTCATCGCTGAGGTTATGAATATGGAGTTGCGTGCAGCAGTGAGCTCCAAGAAAGGCAATGCCATAGACGAATTGTTTGCAATCGAAAAGTTTGCTGAGCTCCGAATACGCGGTGAAGAGGATAAGCTCATATTCCAACTAGGTTTCTATTATCCGGAGGTTGCCACCGTTCTAAAGAAGAAGCGAGAAGAAATAGTTTTTTCTTTTACAAGAATCAACTTGAACAAGGGAATAGACGAAGGAACGTATAGAAAGGATTTGCACATTGAGCACATCGCTATGCTTTATTACGGACATATTCTTGCGTTACATGAAAGCGTTATATCGGATACAACTTTGGATCTAGATGACTTGAGAAATACCAGTCTGAAATACCATATTCGAGGCATCGCATCCGCGAAAGGTCTCGATTACTTAAATAAATTAATACAAACAGAACAATGAAAAAAAACGCTCTGCTGCTTGTTTCCATGTTCATTGCGCTTTCTGCGCAAGGTCAGCAAAAATTCACGCTGTCTTCTGCACAGGATTATGCACTTGACCATGCTTACGGGGTGCAAATTGCTAGACTTGAGATTGATCGAGCGAAGCAAATTTATAGACAAAATCTTGCGGCTGGATTGCCTCAGGCAAGTGCTCAGGGTCAATATGCCTACAACATAGAGCTGGCCTCTTTGGTAGCAGATCTAGACAATGACCCGAGCACCTTAGAAAAGCTAACTTTTGGAACAGACTATCAAGCACAAGGTGGTCTTGTTGTCACCCAGTTGCTTTTTGACGGCTCTTATGTGGTGGCACTAATGGCGGCGAAAGTATTGAAAAATAACGCTGCATTGGGCATGGAGAAATCCAAAGCGGAACTCCGACGCGAGGTAGCGAAGGCCTATCATTTGGCCCTACTTAGTGAGGAGAGCGTGGAGGTTTTAAAAGCAAATGTGGGTTACCTCGCGGACTTGGCTCAAGAAATGCAAAAGTTAAACCAAGCCGGTATGGTAAGTAAGGCAGATGCAGATCAAATGATGCTGAACTATAACAATATTAAAAACGCATTGCGCTACAGCGAAGGTCAGGCAAATGTTACTAAGATGTTGCTGAAATTACAGATGGGTTTCGCCGTCGATCAGGAGCTTTTACTAGCGGATGACCTTGAAGACTTGGTGGTAAAAGCTGCAGGCTCTTCCTCCATGGCTGATCTAGCATTTGACGCGAAGAACACGGTGGACTACATGTCTGTAGCAAATAGAGTTGAAGGTGCAAAGCTAGAGGTCAAAAATGAGTACATGCAGTTTTTGCCATCTGTTGCTGTGAGCTACCAGAATAATATTCAATACCAAAGCCAAGACGCGAATATCTTTAGTGATAACGCCATAGATATTCCAAGCAGTTTGGTAGGAGCAAGCATTAATATTCCATTATGGAGCTCAGGTGGAGGCGCAGCATCACTGCAGCAGGCTAAAATCAGGAGAGATCAAGCACTTATTGGTTTAACCCAATTAGAGCAAGGCTTGAAGATGCAACACGTGTCTTTAGTGAATGAGTTTCACCGCTCCGTAGCGGACTATTTGGCACAGAAAGAAAATGTGGAATTGGCGCAGAGAATTCGTGACCAACGTCGCAAAGAATATGAGCAAGGCATGGTTTCTTCTATGGATCTTACTCAAGCGGAATCCCAGTATCAAGAGGGACTTCAAGGATTGTTCATGTCTGCTCAAACAGCACTAGACAAACAATCCGAATTGGAATATTTAATGACAAAACAGACCTTGAAATAATACCTTATCATGAAAAAAACGTTATCCATTTTTAGTATTGTACTTCTCGCAGCTTGTAGCTCGCCAGAGCAAGCGACTGGAGATATAGCAGCATTGAGCGCACAAAAAGACAGTCTTGTGTCTGTTCGTTCTGAGCTAAATACTCAAATTACGCTGTTAGAAGAGCAGCTTTCTAAGCTAGACACTACGGTGCGCTACGACGCTGTTACAGCATTGAGCATTGAATCGGCCATATTCCTTCATTATTTTGATGTTTTTGGTACGGTTGAAGCGGACAAGAGCATCAGCCTATATCCTTCTGCAAACGGCAAAGTGGAGAAGATCTATGTTAAAAATGGCCAACGCGTTTCTAAGGGTCAATTATTAATCAGCCTAGACACCGACATCTTACAGTCTTCTTTGAAAGAGTTAGAGAACGGTCTGGCGCTTGCGAAGACGATGTTTGAGAAGCAACAGAAATTATGGATGGATGAACAGATAGGTTCGGAGATTCAATTTCTACAGGCCCAGAACCAATACAATGGTTTGGTTCAGCGTGTTAAGACATTAAAGGAACAAATTCAGTTGAGTGAGGTTCACGCCCCTTTTGCAGGTACTATTGACAACATCTTCGTCAAAGAGGGTGAAATGGCAGGTCCGCAATCTCCATCGATGAGGCTGGTGAACACATCTGGTGTTTATGTTAAAGCAGATGTCCCAGAAACGTATGCCAATCGCGTTCGCGTGGGGACCCCGGCTAATATTGCGTTTACCGCAATGGACTACGAAGTAGCCGCCGAAGTCTTGCAAGTGGGACAATTTATTGCTCAAGGAAACCGCACATTTTCTATCAATGTGAGCTTACCTGTTACTGAGGGCGTGAAGCCAAACCAAATGGTGCATGTAGCCTTACAGGATTATAAAAATGAAGACGCATTAACGGTACCTGCAAGTTTGGTTCAGCAGGACGTGGAAGGAAATGACTTCGTTTATACCCTAAAGACTGTTAACGGTGCTGCCTACTATGAAGTGGCAAAGACGTGGGTTACCACTGGGTTGACTTTCGGAGACACGACTGAAGTCACCACGGGCCTTGAACAGGGCATGATGGTGATCGACAAGGGTTCACGTAGCGTCCGCACTGGACAACGTGTAGTAAAAGGTTAATAGTAGAAATACGCCACCAACATGGAAGAAAAGAAAAGTATAATCAAACAGTTTGGTCCTTCTACCTTCTCGGTGAAGAACACCATGACGGTATACGTGCTCACGGCCATTGTATTTATTGCAGGCTTCATGAGTTATAATTCAATGCCCTCTGAGGCATTTCCTGAAATTGTTACTCCTGAAATCTATGTGGGTACTCCTTATCCCGGAAACTCACCGGTGGATTTAGAGAAACTCATTACCCGCCCTTTAGAGAAAGAAATTAATGGTATTTCAGGGGTAGATGCGATCAATTCTACTTCGGTAGAAGGATACTCTACCATTCAGGTTAAGTTCAACTTTGATGTCTCTCCTGACGAAGCTTTGAGAAAAGTAAAAGACAAGGTAGACGCCGCAATGGGCCAGCCAGATTTTCCCACAGATTTGCCGGCGGACCCAAACGTGTTTGAATTGAACTTCTCAGAATTGATGCCCATAGCAAATATCAACATGTCAGGAGAGTTTTCTCTGGACCAGCTGAAGGAATATGGTGAGTTTTTAGAAGAGAAAATAGAGGGTCTTACAGAAATCTCAAAAGTAGACATCCGCGGTATTGACGATAAAGAGTTGCGAATCCTTGTTGACAACAAAAAGTTGGAGAGTATGCAGCTTGGGTTTAACGATATCGCAGGGGCTATTCAGAATGAAAACATGACCATTTCCGGGGGAAACCTTCTTGTAGACGGTTACCGACGCAACGTCCGCGTGGTCGGAGAAATTCGTGATTTAGATGAACTGCGCAATGTGATTATAAAGAGTGAAAAGATGATGCTCGTTCGTTTAGGCGACGTGGCAGAGATTGAATTTGATGAGGTAGAGCGTCAATCCTATGCTCGCCAGTACGGTTCTTCTGTAGTGATGTTAGACGTATTTAAGCGTTCGGGTGAAAATCAGATTATTGTTTCTGAAAAGATTGCTCAAATATTAGCAGAGGCGCAGGAAAGCTATTTCCCAGACAACCTCAACATATCTGTAACGAACGATACTTCTGAGCAAACGAAAACACAAGTAGCGGATCTTGAAAACTCGATTATTTTTGGAATGCTTCTCGTGGTTATTGTCTTGATGTTTTTCTTGGGATTGCGCAATGCACTTTTTGTTGGGATTGCTATTCCAATGTCTATGCTCATGAGTTTTGTAATTCTCAATGCCTTGGGAGTAACTTTAAATACGATTGTTCTTTTTGCCTTGGTTTTGGCTTTAGGCATGTTAGTAGATAACGGAATTGTTGTGGTAGAGAATATCTACCGATTCATGGATGAAGGCTACGACCGTATTACTGCGGCGAAGTTGGGTGCGGGCGAAGTGGCTATGCCAATTATAGCCTCTACAGCAACCACCTTAGCGGCATTCCTGCCCTTAGCTTTCTGGCCGGGTCTCTTCGGGGAATTCATGAAGTACTTACCGTTGACGTTAATTACCGTTCTGTCGTCTTCTTTGTTCGTGGCACTGGTGATTAATCCAGGATTAACAGCGGCACTTATGAAAGTAGAAGAGGCTCCCTTAAATAAAAAAAGGGTAGCTATCTACAGCATTTTAGCTATAGTTTTAGGTGTAGTGATTGCCTATGGTGCTGGTAAAATGGCTTGGGGTAATCTGTTTATTTACTCCGGTTCTTTCGCACTGATTTATACCTATTTCGTGGTTCCTTCAACCAAGTGGTTTCAGACCATTTTGCTTCCATCTCTAGAGAACAGTTATAAATCTGTTTTAGCCTATGCTTTATCAGGCAAAAAGCCCATCCTGTTTTTTGCGGGGACATTTGCCCTACTTATTTTCTCAGGGATACTTCTCGGAGCTTTTCCTCCAAAGACACTGTTCTTTCCAGAAAACATGCCGAACCAGGCGATGGTCTATATCCAGATGCCAATTGGTACCGACATAGCGCAAACCAACGAAGTAACCCTGGAGCTTGAAAAAGAGGTCATGGAGATTGTAAGTGAATACAACTATGTCGATGTCAACGGTGTGCAGCAGAACTACATGGTAGAATCGGTTATTGCTCAGGTTGGTGAAGGAACGAGTGATCCTAACGCGGGGCCATCTATGGCACAGACACCGAACAAAGCAAAAATCACAGTGGCTTTTTATAAGTTCTCAGATCGAGTAGATACGGAGGGTAACCGTGTGAATTCTTCTGATGTATTGAAAAAGATTCGCGCGACCCTCAGCGATTACCCTGGCGTGGTTATTTCAGTAGCAAAAGACAGCAATGGACCCCCAACAGGCCCCCCAGTAAATATTGAGGTCAGCGGTAATGATTACTACCAATTGGTTGAGGTTGCGGATGGTATCAAAGCCTTCATTAACAACCAAAGTATTGCAGGAATTGAGGAATTGAAACTAGATGTAGAAACCGGAAAACCTGAAATGCCGATCACGGTAGACCGTGTCAAAGCAAGGGCCTTAGGCTTAAGCTCTGCACAAATCGGGGATGCGATGCGTACCGCTTTGTTCGGTAAGGAAGTTTCGCGTTTTAAAAACGGTGAAGATGATTATCCCATTAATATTCGGATGAGTGACCAATATCGTTACAATGTCGAGGACTTGATGAATCAGAAAATCACCTTCCGTGACCAGGCCAGTGGAAAAATCAAGCAAGTCCCGATCTCGGCAGTAGCTAAGGCTAAAAAAACATCTACGTTCTCCTCCGTGAAACGCAAGGATTTAAAACGCGTGATTTCTATTCAATCCAATCTATTGGAAGGAGCTAATCCAACAGAAACAGTGGACGCTATAAAAGTAGCGATGGCCGGTTACGACCTTCCACAGGACATCAGCGTGGACTTTACCGGTGAGCAAGAGGAGCAAGCTAAAGAACTTGATTTCCTTTCTGGCGCACTACTAATGGCGGTATTCTTGATCTTCTTGATTTTAGTAAGCCAATTCAACTCAGCTTCTACTCCCTTTATCATCCTTGTAACCGTGGTGTTCTCCTTGATCGGAGTCTTCTTGGGGTTAGTTATTTTCCGAATGGAGTTCGTGATTATGATGACGATGATCGGTATTATATCGCTGGCGGGTATTGTGGTAAATAACGCCATTGTATTGATTGACTTCATCAAACAGCTTTCCTCGCGTAAGCTTGCCGAATTAGGTCTGGATGAAAAGGATAAATTACCTGTACCGATCTTGATCGATACTATTGTAGAAGCTGGACGTACTCGTTTGCGCCCCGTATTGTTAACCGCCATCACGACCATATTGGGATTGATTCCATTAGCTACGGGGATGAACATCAACTTCTACACCTTATTTAGCGAAAACAATCCACATATCTTCTTTGGTGGAGATAACGTGGTGTTCTGGGGTCCAATGTCGTGGACAGTCATCTTTGGATTGACCTTTGCAACATTCCTCACCCTTGTTATTGTCCCCGTGATGTACTTCCTTTTTGAGAGTATACAGCGGTTCATGGCACGACTTTTCGCATAAGTTGATTGGTCGTAAAAAACTAGAATTCAAAAACCCACGACGCATAGCGTCGCGGGTTTTTATTTGCGCTAATTTTGCAAAATGATCAAAGCCCTTCGCGCATTAGAACTACATGAACTTCAAGACTTCACCCAAGAGGTTAAATCTGAGGTCCTACTGCGCGTCAAAGAAAAAATACCACACCTTGAATCTTCCTTGGCCGTAGCGGAATTAACCGTGGCCTTGCACTATGTGCTAAATACTCCAGAGGATGTGCTTATCTGGGACGTAGGCCACCAGGGATACATCCACAAAGCCCTTACAGGTCGTATTAAGTCTCTAGACCACCAGCGTACACGTGGCGGTATTTCAGGATTTCTTAATCGTGCAGAGAGTCCATTTGACTTTTTTGGCGCAGGACATGCCTCAACGAGTATCAGTGCGTTGGCCGGTGTTTGTATGGCAGATGCTATTAAAAAACATAAGCGTCATAGGATAGCTGTGGTTGGAGATGGTTCTTTTACCGGCGGCCAGACTTTTGAGGCCCTCAATCACTTAGGGACCATAGATACAAATGCCTTGGTGATTCTAAACGACAACAATGGAAGTATAGATCAAACGATCGGTGTATTACACAACCATCAGAATTACCAAGCTTATTTTAAAAGTCTTGGATGGGAGTACCATCTTTGCGAAGATGGAAATGACGTTACAGCTTTAGTAGCACAATTACAACAGGCATTGACGCTCGGTGGAAAGCGAGTTATACATGTTAAAACTACCCGTCCTGACCTCAGTCCTCCTAAGTCTTACAAGCCAGGAACTACTTTTCAGTGGTGGGCGGCAGAGGAAATGAGTTTGATTTTAGCGGCTCATCCTGAACTTCAGATTCTAAGTCCAGCCATGTTCGCAGGAAGTGGCTTTGCGCCACTTCGCGAAAAGTATCCGCAGCAACTCCATGATACGGGCATCAACGAGCCACATACAGTGACCACAGCTGCTGGAATTGCCGCAGCTGGTGGAAAGGCTTGGGTACACATTTACAGTACGTTTCTTCAGCGTGCTATTGACCAAGTGATTCATGACATCGCCCTGCAAGAACTACCCGTAGTTTTTTTGGTGGATAGAGCTGGATTTGTTGGTTCAGATGGACCTACGCACCATGGGGTATTTGACCAGGGATTTCTCTTAGATATACCTAACGTGACGGTTTGGAATCCAATGAATGGATCTGAGTTACAGGCCATGTTGCGCAGGGCATCGGAAATACAAGCAGAGCTAATAGGCCCATTATTTATAAGGTATCCTAAGGCTAGAACTAGTTGCGACTCATCCGTAGATTTTATGGAGTACCGGATTTTAAAGCAGGCACATAGCCATACGTTACTATTGAGTAGTGGTGTGCTAAGTACCTTTGCGGAGGTGGGAGCCATGGATCATATTCATGTAGGTCAGGTTAAGCCGCTACCAACAGAGGTGAAGCGCATGCTCGGACGATATCAAACTATTGTGGTACTGGAAGAATCTATTGGGGTAGGAGGCTTGTCTGGCACGGTAGCTATGGAAATTGCTCAAACTGATTTAGACTTGAAATTAGTGATACGTAAAATCGATGATGTTTTTACAGAACATGGTTCACGTCAAGAACTTTTAAAGGAGACACGCCTTATACCCTCAGAAAAGGGTCCTAGCTATTAGACTATGAAAAATAAATTTGTACTTCTATCACTCCTCATTCATGTTTGTGGCTTTTCACAAGTAAGATCTTTCACTTTGGAGAGCACTGCTTCGTTTGAATTAAAGAGTTTAACCTTTAAAACAGTAACAGGGACCATGGGTAATCCAACCGGATTTGCGACCTATGATGATGGAATCCTTGTTGCAATACAGGGCTGTCTTGACGCAAACACGGTTGACACAGGTAGTAAAGGTCGTGACGAGAGCTTGCGTGTAGAAAAAGAATTCTTCAACACTGCGAAAACACCTTTAGTATGCTTTAAAGCTTCGAGCGTAATATTTGTTGGAAAATCCTCTGGCTTAACAACTTATAAACTAGCAGGTAATCTTACCTTGCGTGGACTTTCAAAACCGCTCCAGCTCGAACTCGTTGAGCAAAACAACGGTCTTTTGAAAGGAACCTTTACCATCGATAGAGAACTTTGGGGCCTCGGAGAAGGCTATCCTAATTTCACTATCTCGCAAAACATTGAGGTACAGGTAGACATACACCTACAATAAATGATGAAATTCAAAGATTTCGGCCTGAACGAAACACTACTAGACGCCCTGTTCCATATGAACTTTGAGGAGGCGACTGAGATTCAGGAAAAAGCAATTCCATATATACTTTCTGGAAAAGATCTTATCGGATGTGCTCAAACAGGCACAGGAAAAACAGCGGCATTTGTCTTGCCGACATTAAATCAATTATCCGAAACGCCCAGCGAAGGTGTACAGGTATTAATTCTGTGCCCCACGCGCGAGTTAGCTATACAAATTGACCAAGAGATACAAGGGATAGCGTACTTCACAAATGCTTCATGTTTTGCTGTTTATGGCGGCGGTGACGGTGTTAGCTGGGAAGCTGAGTCAGACGCCCTTAAAGGTGGCGCAGATGTAATAGTTGCCACGCCAGGTAGGTTACTTGCTCACATTGCACGTGGATATGTAAAGTTTGATACGGTCAAGCATCTTATTTTAGATGAAGCAGATCGAATGTTAGACATTGGATTTTTTGACGACATCATCAAGATTATTGCTGAAATTCCAGAGGAGCGTCAGAGTCTGATGTTCTCCGCTACGATGGCTCCGAAAATCCGAAATCTTGCGAAGGAGATTCTAAAAAACCCTGAGGAGATATCGGTGGCGATATCAAAGCCTGCGGAAGGGGTAACCCAAAAAGTAATATTAGCTTTTGAGGAGCAGAAAATCGGAATAGTTCATAGTGTTCTTCGGGATAAGGATGATTTCAAGGCGATCATTATCTTCTGTTCTACAAAGAAGAAAGTAGAAAGTCTTGCTCGGAAACTACTACAGAAAGGCTATGCATGTCAGGGCATTAGTTCTGATTACGAGCAGCAAGCGCGTGAGTTGGCGCTAAGAGATTTCAGAAGCGGAAAAATCCGTGTTATGGTAGCAACCGACGTCATGAGCCGTGGTATCGATATTAAGGGGATTGACTTAGTAATTAACTTTGATGTTCCTGGAGATGCAGAAGATTATGTACACCGTATAGGCCGTACTGCTCGTGCTAAATCAAAGGGAATGGCGGTTACCTTAGTATGTCCTGATGACATGTTTAAGTTTGGTAAAATTGAACAGCTCATTGACCGTGTTTTAGAGAAGGAACAACCGCCTGCTGAAATTGGAGAAGGTCCACAATGGGGCGAGTCTAGTAAAGGTGGAAGAGCACCTCGCAAGAAAGGCGAACATAATAAAATTTCAGATAGAGCTAATAAGGATAAAAAGCCAAGAAGGGAACATCCAGAACGCACACCAAGGCCAGAAGGTGCTGTTCCTAACGACACACCTAAGAAGAAAAGAGAGCCTTCAAAATATCAACAAATATTTGATGCGCTTCCAAATACTAAAAAACCTATTTCTTCGGAAGAATCATCTTCACCGGAGGAATAAATCTGAATTTTCATATGGATCCCTCAAGAAAAAGTATTCAGTCATAATCATTTTTGAATCCACGAATACAAACACGGAGTTTTTGTATTAATAAATAATCTAGAGCATATATTTGCCATCCATTGGGGATGTAGCTCAGTTGGCTAGAGCGCTTGACTGGCAGTCAAGAGGTCGTGGGTTCGAATCCCATCTTCTCCACAAGAAAAAACCCTAATACACTAGTAATAAGTGTATTAGGGTTTTTTGGTATAAAGTATTCTACGACTACAAATCCTTAGTCACAAAAAAAGTAGATTTGTTTTTATGAAAAGAATAGAAATAATTAAAAAAGCCTTTTTAGTTTTATTGGTACTTCCCTTTTTAAATACGGGATGTAAGTCAAGCTCTGAAGAAGATTTCCCTAGTTATATTGATGCGAAAAAGCTACGGATATTCGCCAGAGAAGAAGTGAGTACAAGCTTCCTGAATAATGTCGGTGAGGCCTATGAAGAAATGTTCAATGATAACTCAAACATTGATTCAACGATGCGTTCACGCTATTTGTCTACATCCCAGGACGAGTACGTTTATCAGCGAGTTGGGGTTGATGGTATGGCGAACAATTCAAATTTTGATTCAGGTGAGCCGCCGTTACCTTATCATGGTAATGTAACTGATTATATTTGGGAAAAGAACTCTGCTGATGATGGTCAAATAGGCGAGGTAATTGAACACCTTTTACATACCGTTACAAATGTTGTTTTCTATTTGGCCTATCCTAACGATTGGGATTATAATGACTCTTATTCGGCTATATCATTGGCTATGCATGAAGCTATTGATAAAGGGATTTATGATGTTTCTAGTTACGACGATTTGAAGGATGATAATGATCTTTATAATAAAATCACAACACAGGAGTATGCCTATTGGTTAATTTTAGCAGAGTGGAACTATTTTGGTATTACCGATAAAAGCATGGATGGAATGTCTGGTAATGAAGAGTTCATTATTGGTACCCCAGAAGAAATCGATGCTCAACTTCCACTTGGACACCAACTCTATAAAGATTATGTTGAGAAGGTTCTATCCATTCCGAATAAGCAAAAAATTGTTTCATTATTTCCATAATAAGTAAAGCCAAAAACACCTTTAGGAAATGAATGGCATCAACCACAAAGTTTTCGATTTTTTAAGCAGCCTCAAAGAGAACAATAATAGAACATGGTTTGAGCAACACAAGCCGCACTTTAAAGCGCTTGAAGTAGAGGTTAAGGAATTCTGCGCACAGTTATTTGATCAAATCAGTCTTCACGATTCTTTGGAACGATGGAAGCTTATGCGCATTTATAGAGATGTCCGTTTTTCGAAAAACAAAACACCCTATAAAACAAATTTCGGCATTGCTTTTCATCGTTCGCAGCCAAAATTTAGAGGCAGCTACTATCTGCAAATCTCTCCAGGTAATTGTTTTTTGGCGTGTGGTTTTTGGGGACCTGAGCCAAAAGATTTATTGCGTATTCGCCAGGAATTAGCAGTGTCAGGTGATGAATTTAGAGACATTATTAGCCAGCCCTCTTTTAAAAACACATGGGGAGAATTAGTAGGTGATGAATTAAAATCAGCGCCTAGGGCTTTCGATAAGAATCATCCAGAGATCGATCTGATTAGAAAGAAGCAGTTTTTGTTCATGATTCACTTTGAAGACCATGAAGTTGAGAAAGATGATTTCTCAGGACTTGTAAATAGTGCTCTGCAGGTTGTTCGGCCATTTGTGGACTTTATGTCGGACGTATTAACTACAGACCTAAACGGAGAACCTTTGGTTTAATAGAGGTAATTGGTCCTGGAAGCGCTGGACCAGCATAGAGATTATACGCTTATTGATAACAGAAGATTGCGGTGCATAACTAAGATATTCCTCTGCGGAAAATAGCCCGATCACAGTACCGATCATGAGATTTCTGAAGGCATGGTTTGCTTTTAATGAATGATTGATGTAATCGGGTTTCTTGAGCTCGTTTAATTCGTAAAACGCATCCTTGTATTGAGCAATATATTGTTTGTATATCGCCAGCAATAGGTCATTTTGAAATTTTAAAATAGGTCTTAACGTCCTATTTTGGAACATTTCTATATCGAGAGCTTGCGCTGTCTTATTAATGGACTTTATTTCTGGCCTAACCCCTTTTAGTAGGGTATCTCGTTGTTCCACAGCGTAGTTATTTATAGCAGTTTTAACAAGGTCAAGGGTTTATTGTTTTTTAGAACATCCGAAAGAGTAGTTCTGTTTTAGTGTATCCCACTCTTAAAGCGTATTTACACTGCTTATTCGATATCTTTCTTTTCCATAGCCCTCTTTATTTAATGAGTACATTGGTTCCAAATTTAATCGTCTACAATGAGAAAAATAATACTCATCTTTTTCGCTTTTATATTTAGTGTCACTCTCTTTTCGCAGTCTACAAAAGAGTTGGTATTGACTATTGATCACACGATGGCTTCTGCACCCTTAACTAGTTCATCAATAGGGGTAAATAACTTAGGCAACCAATTCAATTTTTCACGTCTAGAATACTACATGGGGGATATTCAAGTTATCTATGACAATGACTCCGTATTTAATTACCCTGAAGTAGTGTTGATTGATGCGCTAGACGCTGCAACAACAAACCTTTATTTAGGTAGTCAGAGTTTAGACAGCGTTACGGCTGTAAGATTTGCCATAGGAGTAGGTACGAGCTTAAACCACTTGGATCCATCCATCTATTCATCTCAGAGTCCTTTAGCGCCCAAATCTCCTTCCATGCACTGGGGTTGGTCAGCTGGATATAGATTTATCGCGGCAGAAGGTATGGGTTCATCATCCTTAAATCAAGGCTTTGAATTGCATGGTCTAGGTGATGTAAACTACGCTATGCAAACCATATCAACTTCAGGAGTTGCTGTGGGTACAGATACGTTAGAGATTAAACTAGTAGCAAACTACGATGCGCTTACCCAAGGAATAGCGGTTGGTCAGGGAGTTATTTCTCATGGAGAAAGCGGCTCTGCGCGTCAATCGTTAGTTAACATGAATAATCACGTCTTCTCCTCTTCAGAGGGAAATGCGGCGTTAAGTGATAAGGAATTAGAGCATTTAGACTTTGTAATATATCCCAACCCTGCGAATGGAAGCTTCTGGCTTACAGTACCACTTGGTTCTCAGATAGAGGTGATAAATGTATTAGGTCAAAAGATTGAACACCGCACCGCTGAACAAACGAAAGAACGCTTCGTTATAAATAAAACAGGTGTATACATTGTGATATTAAGACAGGGTAAAAGCGTTAGCACGGAACGAGTTATTATTAGATGATACGTCTAGCGGGTATAACCATTGCTGTATTATTAATGATGTGGAGTTGTACCAAAACACCACCAAACCCGGTCATTGACCAAACTTCTTATTCACTCGAATATGGAGCACTTTCTACTCCAGAAATCCCTTTGGATAACAAGCTGACAAATCAAGGCGTACAGCTGGGAAGGATGCTGTTTTATGAGAATCGACTTAGCGGAGATAATTCAATGTCATGCTCCTCTTGCCATAAGCAGATAAATGCATTTTCGGACACGTCAAAATTCAGCACAGGAATTCATGGTGACATGGGTCATCGACAAGCCATGAGCGCGGTTAACATGCTTTGGAATACTAATGGATATTTTTGGGATGGACGTGCTGAGAAATTGAGAGATCAAAGCTTACTGCCCATCCAAGATGCCATAGAAATGGATGAGACACTGGAAAATGTAATAGAAAAACTCGGGCAAGACACTTTGTATACGCATCAGTTTTTACGTGCTTTTGGAACAGCAGAACCAAGCTCTTATCTCGTATCGCTGGCCTTAGAACAGTTTATGAACAGCATAGTCTCGTATAGGAGCAAGTACGACCAATACCTTAATGGATCCGCCTTGCTTACAGAAAATGAGGACCGGGGTCGGGAGTTGTTTTTTGGAGAATACAACCCCTTCTTTCCAGATGCTAGTGGCGCAGATTGTGGACACTGTCACGGCGGCAAGACGTTTGATTCACCCACCTACATGAATAACGGTACGGATTCATTAAACTCGGATTTGGGACGGTTTATCGTAACCGCCGACTCCGCTGATATAGGATTAATGAAAACGACCACCCTTAGAAATATTGCATTAACACCTCCTTATATGCATGATGGAATTTTCCAAACGCTCGAAGAGGTGGTGCAACACTACAATACGGGATTACAATCTAGCCCAACGCTAGATCAGGCGTTACAAATGACGATGGGAACAGGTTTGATGCTGAATGATCAGGATATAAGTGACTTGGTCTCCTTTTTGCATACATTGACGGATCAAGAACTCATTCAAGATGAACGCTTCAGCTCACCTTTCTAAACTCGCTACTGTAGGACTTATCATCCTGATGTTTTCTTGCGAAAAAAACGAACCTGAAGTACCTGGAACATTGTCAAATTGGCCACAGATGTCCTATCCTCAAGACAACCAACCTGAGATATCCAAAATCAATCTTGGCAGGAAATTGTTTGAAGACCCTATACTCAGTGTAGACTCCTCAATCAGTTGTGCTTCTTGTCATAAACCTCAATTTGCTTTAGCAGACGACCTTGCTGTTTCTCCAGGAGTAGAAGGACGACTCGGAATTCGTAATTCCCCATCCTTACTGAACATAGGTTATCAACCCTATTTCATGAGGGAAGGAGGAGTGCCCACATTAGAAATGCAAATTTTAGTACCTATTCAAGAACACAATGAAATGGCGTTTAATATGGTGCTACTGGCGGATCGGTTGAACGACGACTCAACGTACAAAAAGTTGTTCCTACAAGCGTTTAATGATTCTGCAACCGCTTACACTATAACACGTTCTATCGCTCAATACGAGCGTACGTTAATTTCTAGAGATGCTGATATAGATGCCTACATTTCTGGAGATAATAATGCCATAACACCATCCGCGAAAAGAGGTATGGAACTATTTTATGGAGTGGCCAACTGCTCTAAATGTCACTCTGGTCCGCTGTTTACAGATTATTCTTTTCATAATAATGGTACTTCCATCTTAGACGGCGATTATGGTCGCGGTCAGCTTACACTAGATTCTTCGGACTTTTATACCTTCAAAGTACCATCATTGCGCAATGCAGCACTTACAGCACCCTTCATGCATGACGGTTCTGTCGCAACACTTGAGGATGTGCTGCTTCAATACAACGCCGGTGGAAGCCTACATGATTATCAGTCTCTACTCATTCAGCCACTTGGGCTTTCAAAATCTCAGCTCTTAGAACTTCAGAGTTTCATTGAGGCACTTTAAACCGAATCAGCCTAAATATAAAAGCCTAGAAATATTTACGGACCTGGGCTTTAAGCGGCTATGATTTATTGGACTCCTTACTATTGGACTTATTCGTATGTTTATGTAGTATTAAAAAGGGATAACACATTAATCACATGTTAAAAAAACATAAATCACGTATTGTAG
Organism: uncultured Cryomorphaceae bacterium; assembly: GCA_913031435.1. Taxonomy (GTDB): domain Bacteria; phylum Bacteroidota; class Bacteroidia; order Flavobacteriales; family Schleiferiaceae; genus UBA10364. Next base: position 24,571 of record CAJWFD010000005.1, on the reverse strand, counting down.
GATTCCTGTTATTATGGTGCTTAAGCCCTGTAAACGGTAAAGAAGTGAAGGGAACCGTCTCATGGAGTTCACCTACTGATAGTAGTATTCATGTCTTATCTATGATTACGGGGGAACACCTAGCATATTTCGAAAATCACATTGATACATTGCAGAGTTTCATCGTTAAATGCGAGAATAGTAATTTGTTTAAAGGGGAACTGGGGAAGCTGTTTGTAAGAGATGGATTATGGTTGGCTACTTTCTCCGGATCTGGCCGAGTGTTTGAGATTGACACATTCAATAACACGATTGATCGTCAAGATCGGACCTTTTATCAAGGATATAACTTTTATGCCTACCAGTTTCAGAGGAAGGATACTATTTTCTCGTTTGGAGGTTATGGTTTTTGGATTGAAAATAATTTATTGACTTATTTTTCGGAGGCCAGAAGGGAGTGGAACTATATGTCCAACGCACCGTTTCCTATTATTAAGCCCGACAAATACGAACAAAACCGCTTGCGCTTTTACGATAAAGGCCGAGATGTGTTTTACGCAGAGGCCAATAATGTGTTGTATGCTTTTGACTTTATAACCTATACCTGGTCAAAAAAAGGGACCCTCAGCTCAGGCCTTAAAGGAGTTGAACACGTGTATCATCGAATGACGGACACTACGCTTTTGGTAATGAGTAATATCGGGGCATGGGAAATTGACTTTTATGGAAATAGGATCATTGATAGGGGTATTGATAATGGATTGATATACAACTTAACAGGACCTTTGAGTGGCTTTAATTGCATGTACACCTTAGATAAGCATACGCTTCTAATACCGAAAATTAGTGATGTTATTTCGGTAGGATATAGTTTTGAGTACCTCGTAACTAAAATGCAGAGTAAAGGTCAAGTACCGCTATTCTTTTCCTCAGCTGAGAAATATTTGCAGTTTGCGTTTTTATTATTTTCAGTATTGCTAATTCTTTTTTTAATATTAAAATCAAGGAGTGTTTTTTATTTAAAATCTAGAAAGATTAAGACAATCCATAAAAACTTTAGTTTAACGCAAATGAACACGTTACGTCAGCTCTTGAGCGGTCCCTTACTTGCGGAGGACTTAAACAGTATTTTAAATGTTCAGGAAAAAAGCTGGGAGGTTCAGCGCCGTCAGCGCAGCATATTTATAAAAGAATTAAACGAATTAGGAGTAAAACTTTTAAATTCAGAGCTAGTTCTACGTGAAAAGTCCCCAACAGATAAGCGTCAGGTGGTCTATGTGATTAATTCTCAGCTTCAAGATCAATTGGCACAATTACTGCCTTAGGCTAAAGAGAAAACAATAGAGCTCTATGAAAAACATAATAATATTGCTGGCTTTTGGGCTAACACTTTCAGTCACAGGACAGAGTAGGTGGGGAGTTCGTACGGGATTGAATTATGATCTCAATGCCATAGGGTTAGATGCCGCGTCATCTTCAACCCAAGAGATTTTTGAAGGAGAGACTTTGGACAATGGATATCATATAGGTGTTTTTGGAAGACAATATTTAGGTGATCAGTTGTATACGTCGGGTTCTCTTTTTTATGCGGAAAACACACATTTTTTAGAAGGAAACGACGGCAACAATGACTTTTTTTTCGAGCGATTTGACCATAAGTTCTTGCAGTTGGATGCGGGTTTAGGGATACGCCTGTTGAAATTTGCTAGAGCAGAAGTGGGAGTACATTACCAAGGCTCCATAAGCAATAATGCATTTAGCAATACTTTTGCTACGCCGACAGCGGGCTATAACGCTTCTCTGGGTATTGATTTATGGAAGATCAGTTTAGATGTCACCTACTATGGTAGTTTCACTGACCACCTTGGTACCTGGAACGACATCCCACTGAGCTATGAGCGATCGCAGATACTCGTCAGTTTAGGGGTTGAATTGTAGAATTAACAATTCATTACCACACTTTGGCACAAGATTTGAATTGAACCAATTAGCGTCTTTTTAGATATAGTGTTTTTGGTTAAATCACTTGACGCAACATGGTTTTGTTCAGCAAGCCGCTTCGTACCCCGAAGCGGCTTGTTTTTTTTAGACGACATTAAAAGACACCACGCCTAATCCATCTACATCAAGAGTAACGCTAGAAGAGTCTTTGATGAAATGTGCTGCTGTAGACGCTCCGGCGAGAACTACCATTCCAGTCTTTAATGGAATACCATATTCTGAGGCAAGTCTGGTAGCTGCGGATAAAGCTTCAAACGGATTGTCTAAAATAGCATCACTGTTACCCTGAGCGGTGATTGCTCCATCAAAAGTCATGGTCATGTCTAAGCCGTTTAACCCCAGTGGAACTTCGCACCAATCTCCTACGGCATACGCTGATGAACTGCAATTATCCGCGACCACATCTTCTAACGAGAATTTAAAATTATCGTATCGTGAATCAATCACTTCAATTGCTGCTGCTACTCCATCAATATAATTATGAAGCTGGTCTACGGTTAACGGTCCATTAATGTCTTTAGATAGTCTGAAGGCTATTTCTGGTTCAGCTCGAGGATGAATGAACAGTTTTTTTTTGAAGGCTTCATCTTTATGGATGGTCATATCAGCTGTTAATTGACCAATGATCATATCATCAACCCCCATCTGTATCATTTTCGCCTTCGAAGTGAAACCCATTTTCACGCCAATTAATGGAAAACCTTCTTTAATACGGCGTTGAATAAGTTCATGCTGCACATCATAGGCTTCCGCGAGAGTATACTGTTCGGAGTTAGAAAATTGCCCTCTAGGCTTCTGTGTTCTCGCACTGATGTGCAGGCTATTTGCCTTTTCTGTTATTGTACTCATGGACTATTTTATAATTTGATACATACATTTTTAGGTTCCGTAAAGAATCGAAGAGCCTCAAACCCTCCTTCACGACCTACACCACTCTGCTTAACACCTCCAAAAGGCGTTCTGAGATCGCGATACAGCCAACAGTTCACCCAAATAATACCAGCGTGCAGTCCTGCAGCCATTCTATGTGCTGTCTGTAGATTTGTAGTCCACACTGTCGATGCAAGGCCATAAACAGTGCCATTTGCAAGCGTGAGTGCTTCATCTTCTGTGTCAAAAGGAGTTAAGGTTACCACTGGTCCAAAAATCTCTTCTTGATTTGTGCGGCAACCAATAGGTAAATTCTCAAAGACGGTGGGGGCAATAAAGTAACCGTTTTCGCACTTTCCCTCTAATTTAACTGGATACCCTCCAGCGAGTAATGTTCCTCCCTCTTCCCGAGCTAATTCAATATAAGAGAGCACCTTATTAAAATGATCCTTACTCACAATAGCGCCCATTCGTGCGGACTCCGACAGAGGGTCTGCAACCGTCAGCCCTGCAACGCGAGATAAGAAGGCAGCTTTAAATTGATCATAGATACCACGTTGAACATAAATTCTGGAACCGCAAAGACAAATCTGACCTTGGTTAGCGAAGGAGGACCTTACACTAGTTTTGATCGCCTCCTCAAAATCACAATCGTTGAAAATCACATTTGCATTTTTTCCTCCTAATTCTAAGCTAAGTTTTTTAAACATCGGTGCGGCTATCTTGGAAATAGCTTTCCCTGTTTCCGTTCCTCCAGTAAAGGAAATAACTTGGATATGCTGGTGTTCTACAATAGAAGCTCCAACTTCTCCGCCGAGTCCATGGACAATATTGAGTACGCCCTTTGGAAAATCTATATCGTGTAGTATTTCGCTCAGTAAATAAGCCGTCGCAGGTGTGACCTCAGATGGTTTGGCGACCACCGTATTTCCAGAGGCCAAGGCAGGAGCTATTTTCCAGCTAAAGAGGTATAGCGGTAGATTCCACGGAGAAATACAACCTGCAACACCAATAGGTTGACGAAGCGTGTAGTTGAATCCGTCTACACCCATGTCATGGGTTTCATAGGCGTCATGTAAAATGGCAGTTGCATAAAACTTGAAATTGTCACGTGCTCGTGGAATATCAACTGCTTTAGCCAGAGAAAGTGGTTTCCCATTATCTATACTTTCTGCTAAAGCCAGCTCATCCATGCGATCCTCAATAGCCTGCGCTATTTTTAAAAGCCAATTTGAGCGTTGTCCTGCAGAGAGCGAGCTCCATGAGGGGAAGGCTTTTTTTGCTGCCTGAACGGCGGCCTCCACATCTTCAGCATCGCTTCGAGGGATGCTCCCGTAGATTTCCCCAGTAGCGGGGTTAGTATTGTCTAAATACTGGTTGTTGACAGGAGCTTGCAATACTCCGTTTATATAGTTGAGAATCTTCATAAGGTCAATCTGTTCCCACGAAGATACACAAGCCAAACACTGCCTGCACATCAACCTCTAATTTCCCTAACTTGTCGTTTTTAAATTCAACACTCATGTCATTATTGAAGCCTTTTAATTTCCAAAAGTGGCTGGACGAGAACAGACATCTGCTCAAGCCTCCTGTCGCTAATAAAAACTTAACACCTGACAGCGATGATTTCATCGTGATGGTGGTTGCGGGTCCAAATGCTCGTAAGGATTACCACTACAATGAGACAGAGGAATTTTTCTATCAACTCGAAGGACATATCACGGTCAAGGTTCAGGTAGATGGTAATGCGGAAACGTTAGAGCTTGGGCCAGGTGATATGATGGTCGTACCTGCAAAAACCCCACACAGCCCAATACGTCACGAAGGAAGTTTGGGCTTGGTCATTGAGCGTGTACGACAAGGACGTGGCTTTACGGACGGCTTGATGTGGTTCTGCGAATCATGCAACGAAAAGTTGCACGAGACGTTTTTTGAACTCAAGGATATTGAAAATGAATTCCTGCCAAAATTCAAAGAATATTATGCAAGTCAGGAGCTCAGGACTTGTAATAGTTGTCACCAAGTCATGGAGGCTGACTCAAGATTTATTTAAGTATGTGTGAGCTGACTTCAAGAAATTTCACGATAGATATTCATACCCATATACTCCCAAGGGACATCCCGAATTTTCAAGAAAGGTTTGGTTATGGAGGCTTTATATCACTGGACCATCATATGCCGTCATGCGCCAGAATGATGAAAGATGAAACATTTTTTAGAGAGGTAGGAGCAAATTGCTGGGACCCCGCTGCGCGCTTGTTAGATTGTGAACAGCATAGCGTGGATGTTCAGGTACTTTCAACTGTACCTGTAATGTTTAGTTATTGGGCAAAGCCCAAAGACACTTTGGAGGTCGCGAGGTTTTTAAACGACCATATCGCTGAGATTTGTGTCAAGCAGCCTAAGCGTTTTGTTGGCTTAGGAACGGTACCTATGCAGAGTCCTGAGTTAGCTATTCAAGAGCTAATAAGGTGCAAGGAAATTGGACTGAAAGGCATTGAGATAGGTACGCATGTGAATGATTGGAATTTAGATGCACCGGAGTTGTTTCCGTTTTTCGAGGCTTGTCAAGATTTGGATATGGCTGTTTTTGTCCATCCTTGGGACATGATGGCAAAGGAAAAAATGCCTAAATATTGGTTGCCTTGGTTGGTTGGTATGCCCGCGGAAAGCTCTCTGGCTATATGCTCGTTAATATTTGGCGGCGTCTTTGAACGACTACCAAAACTTCGCATTGCTATAGCCCATGGTGGTGGGTCTTTTCCTGCAACATTGGGAAGGATAAAGCATGGCTTTGATGTACGTCCGGATCTTGTAGCGATAGATAACCCTGTTTCACCAGAGAAGTATTTAGGCCAATTTTGGTTAGACTCTCTCGTTCATGATCAAAAAATGCTAGATCATATCGTTGAAATGGTGGGCGAGAACAGAGTAGCTCTAGGCACAGACTATCCGTTTCCACTGGGTGAGTTAGATCCTGGAAAGCTTATTGGCAGTATGCCTTGGAGTGAAGAGCGGAAAGGAAAGTTGCTCCATGGAGCGGCCCTCGAGTGGCTGAATTTAGATCTCCAGCAATTCATCTAAACATTCTTGATAACGGGAGTGAATTATGGTAATTTCGCTTCTTACAATTTTCCTTTTATGAGTGACGCGATCAAACACGAATGTGGCCTTGCATTTGTAAGACTCAGAAAACCTCTAGAGTACTACGTTGAGAAGTACGGTACGGCTTTTTATGGCCTGAACAAAATGTACCTTCTGATGGAGAAACAGCGCAATCGTGGTCAAGACGGGGCAGGTATAGCGAATATAAAGCTTAACATGGACCCTGGCACCCGTTATATCTCTAGGTACAGAAGTGTAGATCCCAATAGTATTGGAGACATTTTCGGGAAAATTCAAGGCAGAATAGCGGAAGGAATTGGTACGAACACAGAATTATTGAAAGACGTAGCATGGCTAAAGAAAAACCTTCCCTTTACAGGTGAAGTGTTTTTAGGACACTTGCGTTATGGAACCTATGGTGGAAATACGATTGAGGCATGTCATCCGTTTTTGCGTCAAAACAATTGGCCAACCCGAAATTTAATTGTTGCAGGTAACTTCAACATGACTAATGTTGATGATCTTTTTTCTGAACTAGTGGAGCTAGGGCAACACCCAAAAGAAAAAGCGGATACGGTTACCATTATGGAGAAAATCGGCCATTTCCTTGATGAGGAAAATGACCGTTTGTACTATGAGTTAAAAGAAGAAGGTTTCAGCAAAAAAGAGGCGACTGCTGAAATTGCAAGGCGATTAGATGTTGCGGGTGTCCTTAAAAATGCTTCTAAGAAATGGGATGGTGGTTATGCTATGGCCGGCATGATGGGACACGGAGATTCATTCGTGTTGCGTGATCCTGCTGGCGTTCGGCCTGCCTTTTATTACTATGATGACGAGATTGTAGTGGTAGCATCTGAGCGTCCCGTCATTCAATCAGCAATGAATCTCCCTACAGACGCTATTTCAGAGATCCCTCCTGGGGCTGCGCTGATCGTGAAGCATCATGGTGAGGTATCTATTGAGCAGATTAAGGAGCCTCTAGCGTTCAAAGCGTGTTCTTTTGAACGTATTTACTTCTCGAGAGGGAACGATAGAGATATTTACAAAGAACGCGTAGAGCTGGGCCGTAGGTTGGTCCCAAAACTGGTAGAAAAAGTAGAAGGAGACGTTGAGAATACAGTATTCTCATTCATTCCAAATACGGCTGAGGTTAGTTACTATGGTGTTGTGAAGGGAATGGAAGACCATTTCAACAATATTAAATTTGACAGAATAAAGGCGCTTGGAACTCCTACGGATGAACAACTAAAGGAAATTCTAGCCATTAGACCAAGGGTGGAAAAAGTAGCATGGAAGGATGTGAAACTTCGTACGTTTATAGCAGATGACAGCACTAGAAATGAATTAGTAAGTCATGTGTATGACATCACCCACGGATCCGTTGGGCCTAATGACAATTTGGTTGCCATAGATGATAGCATTGTAAGAGGCACCACGCTTAAGCAAAGTATCCTTAAAATATTTGACAGATTGTCTCCCAAGCATATTATAGTTGCCTCTTCTGCCCCGCAAATTCGTTATCCGGATTGCTATGGGATTGATATGGCGCGAATGGGTGATTTCATTGCCTTTCGAGCAGCAGTGGCACTGTTAACAGAATCTGGTCGATCTTATTTAATTGAAGAAATATACCAAAAGTGTAAAGCACAGGAGTCGATGCCGGATAGTGAGATCAAGAATTTTGTAAAAGAAATTTATGAGCCATTTACGGCAGTAGAAATTAGTGATAAGATTGCTGAATTATTGACGCCACCTGAGGTTCGAGCGAAAGTCAGCATCGTCTATCAAGACATTGAGGACCTTCATATGAGCTGCCCAAACCATCCGGGGGATTGGTACTTCACGGGAAACTATCCAACGGAAGGAGGAAATAGAGTCGTGAACAAGAGCTTTATTTTCTATGTTGAAGGAAAAAAAGAACGCGCCTACTAGTGAAAATATATACAAAAACAGGAGACAAGGGAACAACCTCACTACTTACTGGCACCAGGGTGTCTAAGTCTGACATGCGGTTAGAAGCGTATGGTACACTAGATGAATTAAACTCATGGATAGGTCTTGTTTCAGCCGAAGTTCCACAGGGTTGCTTCCCAATGCTTCATGAGATTCAGTCAGAGTTGTTTTCGATGGGGTCGTATTTAGCACTGGATAGAAAGGCTTCATTTCCAATGCCTAAGATCAATTCATCACTTGTCCTACAGCTTGAGTCTCAAATAGACAGTTGGAGTCAAGAATTACCGGAGCTCAAGAATTTTATTCTTCCAAATGGCTCTAAAGCATCGTCCATGTGTCATGTCGCGCGTACGATCTGTAGAAGAAGTGAACGACTCATAGTAGCTTTATCAGAGCAGGTCGAGGTAAAGGCTGAAATCCCACTGTTTTTAAATAGGCTCTCTGACTTCTTGTTTGTGCAAGCGAGATATGTTCTGTACACAGAAGGATTGGATGAAGTAGTTTGGACACCTAATTATTAGCACCTTACATTTTCACCAAGGAAGTTGCACAAGTGAAGTAAAAAACTACATTTGCACAAAATAAAGAATTAAACGTTCGATATAAATTATGTACTGGACTTTAGAATTAGCATCCTACTTGAGTGATGCCCCATGGCCTGCAACTCGTGATGAGCTTATTGATTATGCCATTCGCACAGGCGCCCCTCTTGAAGTTGTAGAAAACCTACAAGCTATCGAAGAGGAAGAAGAGGAAACATACGAGGGTATCGAAGAGATTTGGCCCGACTATCCTTCTGAGGAAGATTTCCTTTGGAACGAAGAAGAATATTAGAAAAAAAGCCCCATTCTGGGGCTTTTTTTGAAATGCGGCTATGCATTAACAGTACCACATGATAAGCCGCTATGATTATTGTTACAATCCAATACTTGCCCACGTTTTGTGTTGTATTTTTGAATGAATTTCCAACACATTGAAATGGATAGATTTTCATTTTTAGGCAGTGTACATGCACAGTTCATAGATGAACAGTACGAAAGCTATCTCAAAAATCCTGACGGTATTGAACCTGGATGGAGGGCGTTTTTCCAAGGGTATGACTTTGCGAAGGAGGTCTACTCAGAAGAAGATTTAGTTCAAGCCGGCGCTTCGGATGAGGTGATTAAAGAGTTTCATGTTCTTAACCTTATTCAAGGTTACCGTTCAAGAGGCCACTTGTTTACCCATACTAATCCTGTTCGTGAGCGCAGAGAGTACAAGCCCACCTTAGCGATAGAGAACTTTGGATTGTCAAAAGACGATCTTGACATATCGTTCAATGCAGCTACAGAATTAGGAGCTTCTGGCCCTCGTAAGTTGCGCGAAATCATTGAGCATCTGGAACTTATTTACTGTCAAAGCATAGGTGTCGAGTATAATTATATTCGCAACGATGAACGCCGAAACTGGGTTAAGGAATGGATCCATAAAGATGACAACCAGCCTAAGCTTAGCACAAAAGAGAAAAAGCACATTCTCCACAAACTGAATCAAGCGGTTAGTTTTGAGTCTTTTTTGAATACCAAGTTTGTGGGTCAAAAACGATTTTCTATTGAGGGTGCTGAATCTCTTATTCCAGGATTGGATGAAGTCATTAACCACGGAGCTCGTCATGGTGTCAAGGAATTTGTCTTGGGCATGGCGCATCGTGGAAGGTTAAATGTATTAACCAACGTTTTTGGGAAGCCCAGAGAACAGATATTTTCGGAATTCGAGGGTAAAGCTTTTGCCGATGTTACTATTGAGGGCGACGTGAAGTACCATTTGGGATACACGACCACGCAAAAAACCATCGACGGCCACTCGGTTAAAATGAATATAGCGCCTAATCCATCGCACTTAGAGGCAGTGGATCCAGTAGTAGAGGGCATTACACGTGCAAAAATAAATAAGGACTATAACAGTGATGGCAATAAAGTATTGCCAATTCTCATTCACGGAGACGCCGCTATCGCCGCTCAAGGAGTCGTATACGAAACGGTTCAAATGGAGACGCTAGACGGATATAAAACTGGTGGGACGTTACATATAGTGATTAATAATCAGGTAGGATTCACCACTAATTATAAAGATGCACGTTCCTCTACCTATTGCACGGACATTGCTAAAGTAATTCTTGCTCCTGTTCTTCATGTCAATGGAGACGATTCAGAGGCACTGGTTCACGCAATGAGATTGGCGATAGAATACCGCCAGCGCTTTGAACGTGATATTTTCATAGACCTTTTGTGTTATCGTAAATATGGTCACAATGAAGGTGACGAGCCTCGCTTCACGCAACCTCTTCTGTATAAAGCAATATCTGCCCATCTGAATCCGCGTGAAATTTATACACAGAAATTATTATCTGAGGGTATTGCCAATAAGCATATGGTTGATGAAATGCAATCGGAATTTAAGACAATGCTAGAAGCAGATTTTGACGAGTCTAAAAAAATAGAGCTAAATGTGATCACTCCTTTTATGCAAGAGGAATGGACAGGGTATCCCGGCGCTGAGCCAGGTGACATGCTTAAACCAACGGACACTACTTTTGATTTAGCCCGTCTTAGAAATATTGGAGAGTTCATCACTACGCTTCCAAAAGACAAAAAATTCTTGCGCAAGACGGAGCGATTAATGAAAGATCGCGCTGACCAAGTTTCAAAACAGCGTAATAGTGTGGATTGGGGAATGGCGGAGCTTTTGGCGTACGGCTCACTCCTTGCAGAAGACTATAATGTTCGTTTTTCAGGGGAAGATGTAGAGCGTGGAACCTTCTCACACCGTCACGCAATCTTAACGGTGGAAGACAGTGGACAGGAAGTGTGTTTGCTCAATGAGTTTCCGGGAAAACAAGGTCGTTTTGCCATCTATAATTCACTACTGAGTGAGTATGCCGTGATGGGTTTTGATTACGGATATGCTATGGTTACTCCGGATACGCTAACCATTTGGGAAGCCCAGTTTGGTGACTTCGCAAACGGTGCTCAGATCATGATTGATCAGTTTCTTGCAGCAGCAGAAGACAAATGGAAAGTCCAGAATGGATTGGTATTACTGCTTCCGCATGGTTATGAAGGTCAAGGTGCTGAACATAGTTCTGCAAGACTAGAACGTTTCTTGCAGCTTTGCGCACAGGAAAACATGACCGTGGCAAACTGTACCACGCCTGCGAATTTTTATCACCTGTTAAGAAGACAGCAAAAGCGTCATTTCCGCCGTCCATTGGTGGTCATGTCTCCAAAGAGTCTGTTGCGCCACCCAAGGGTTAAAAGCACTATGGAAGAGTTGGCAAACGGATCTTTTCAGCCTATCATTCCAGACTTCGATGTTGTGCCAGCAGAAGTTACTAAAGTGGTCTTGTGTTCAGGAAAACTGTACTACGAGCTCTTAGAGGAAAGAGAAAAAATAGAGGCCAATGATGTTGCAATTGTGCGCATAGAGCAGCTTTACCCTCTTGACGATATAGCAATCAAAGATGAAATAGCAAAATATGCTAATGCGACTCAATATGTTTGGGCACAAGAAGAGCCAGCCAACATGGGCGCATGGACCTACATGCTGTGGCAGATGCATCAGAAGTTGACCTTAGTGTCACCCGTACCTAGTGCTTCTACAGCAAGTGGTTCTAATCAAGTAGCCCTTCAGCGTCAGCGCGAAACAATTGAACGAGTATTTAGCATCTAAGCCATAGAGATATGTTAGAAATGAAAGTGCCTTCACCAGGCGAGTCCATTACAGAAGTTGAAATAGCTACATGGTTAGTCAGTGATGGCGACTATGTGGAAAAAGACCAAGCCGTTGCAGAAGTTGATTCTGACAAGGCTACTCTTGAACTTCCCGCAGAAGAAGCAGGTATTATTACCTTAAAAGCTGAGGAAGGCGATGTCGTTGAAGTAGGACAAGTAGTATGCTTGATCGACACAAGCGCTCCTCGCCCTGACGGTTCAGCTGCTCCGGCCGCGGCACCAAACCCTGCTCCAACAGCTGAAAAGCAAGTACCCATAGCGGCACAGGCAGATACCTATGCAACAGGTACAGCCTCTCCAGCTGCGAAGAAAATGATGGCGGAGTCAGGAGCTAAAGTCCCTAACGGTTCAGGAAAAGATGGACGTGTAACCAAGGCAGACGTGATTGAGGCCATCGCTTCCATGGGGTCTGTAGGATCAGGCGAACGTAATTCTGAACGTAAGAAAATGAGTAGTCTGCGTCGCAAGCTTGCAAGCAGATTAGTGAGCGTCAAGAACGAAACGGCAATGTTGACCACCTTTAATGAGGTGGACATGAAGCCAATTTTTGATGTTCGTAATAAATACAAAGACGAGTTTTTTGCGAAACATGGTGTGAAGCTCGGTTTTATGAGCTTCTTTACGCTAGCTACGACGCGCGCATTGCAAATGTATCCCGCTACAAACAGCATGATAGACGGCAATGAATTAATCAGTTACGATTTTGTAGACATCAGTATAGCGGTTAGTGGCCCTAAAGGCTTAATGGTACCAGTTCTTCGTAATGCAGAGACCATGGATTTTGCTGGAGTTGAAAAGGAAATTGGCCGATTAGCGTCAAAAGTACGTGATGGTAAAATCACCTTGGATGAGATGACAGGTGGAACATTCACCATTACAAATGGTGGAGTTTTTGGCTCTATGTTATCCACGCCTATCATCAATCCACCTCAAAGTGCAATTCTAGGGATGCACAACATCATCCAGCGTCCTATTGCCGTAAATGGTGAGGTTGTGATACGCCCCATGATGTACGTGGCCCTAAGCTATGATCACCGGGTGATTGATGGGCGCGAAAGTGTCGGTACGTTAGTCGCTATGAAAGAAGCCTTAGAGAACCCTGAAGAATTTTTAATGGGAGGTAATCCAATTAAAGCTCTAGGACTATAAATCAATACGCCCAATGTGCTTTGACCATTTCAAGTGGAGTTAACGCATTGAAAATCCTTATATTTGAAGGCCCTGTTTGGAAAATCGGGGCCTTTTTTCTTGATAACCGAAACTAAAAAGCATGAGAAAAATCACAGCGGGCTTATTGACCCTAGCCCTTTTATTCAGCAGTCTAATCACATCAGCCCACGAAGGAATGTGGTTGCCTATGTTAGTAAAACGTTTGAACCACGCTGAAATGCGGGCAAACGGATTAAACCTTACTGCGGAAGAATTATATGACATCAACAATGCCTCCGTGAAGGATGCTATTGTATCTCTTGGAGGATTTTGTACCGGTGAATTGATCTCAAACCAGGGATTAATGATGACGAACCACCATTGTGGTTATGATGCTATCCGAACACACTCTACCGTAGAAAATGACTATTTAACGGATGGATTCTGGTCCATGACTCGTGAAGAGGAACGCACTAATCCTGGTCTTACCGCCGCTATCCTGGTGCGTATGGAAGATGTAACGGATAAAGTGATGTCTGAACTTACGGATGACATGACGGAGTCGCAGCGTGCCGCTAAGGCAAAAGAAATTGGTAGCGCATTAGCAAAAGAGGCTACTGAAGGAACCGTGCAGAATGCATATGTTCGCAGCTTTTTTCACAATAACGAATATTATTTATTCGTATTCAACACTTATCAGGACGTTCGCTTGGTAGGTGCACCGCCTAGTAGTGTTGGGAAGTACGGTGGTGACACAGATAACTGGATGTGGCCACGTCACACGGGAGACTTTTCGCTGTTCCGCATCTATGCTGATGCTGAGGGTAATCCATCAGAAATTAGTGAAGACAACGTACCGTTAACGCCGAAGCATCACTTGCCAGTGAGTTTGAATGGTGTTAAAGAAGGTGACTTCTCTATGGTCTTTGGTTTCCCAGGGTCTACAGACAGGTTCTTGACCTCTACAGGTATTGATCAAGCAGTCAGTTTGTACAACCCAAGTGTTGTTGAGATCCGTGCTCAGAAACTAGCGATCATGAAAGAAGCTATGGATGCAGATGATGCAGTTCGTATCGCTCTAGCCTCTAATTACGCATCTACAGCCAATTATTGGAAATACTTTATTGGTCAAACAGAGCAGCTAAAGAAAAACAGGGTTAAAGCAAAGAAAGAGGCTATTGAAGCCCGCTATCTTGAATGGGCAAATGCTGATGCGAGTCGCTCGGAGTATGCAAATGCTCTAGAGCTATTGAATGAAGCCTATGCATCAACAGACGCAACAGTGAAAAACGGCGTGTACTTGATGGAAGCAGGTATTCGTGGCGCATCTATGCCTTTGTATGCTTTTCGATTAGCACGTATGCTGGGTGCATTATCTAGTTCAGAGGATCTAGATGGAGATAAAGCTGCGGTGATTGCCTATGCGGAAAGCCACTTTGCTGAATATCAAGCAGAGGTTGACCGTAATCTTGCACAGGCACTCTGGAGTATGTGGATGAAAAACACGCCAGCAGATCAGCAGCCAAGTATTTTTGCTGAGGTTCGCGATAGTATGGGTGGAGACGTGAGTGTATTGGTCAAGGATGTTTATGACAACTCCATCTACGCATCTCAAGAAGCACTAGAAGCTTGGTTAGTGGAAATGGATAAAGATGTTCTTGCTGCAGATGCTGGAGGAAAAGTTTCAAGTAGTTTCCTTGAGGCATATTTTGGTGCGCAAAGTGGTAATGCAGAGGTATCCGAGAAAATGAACAAAGGCTATCGTTTGTTTACAGACGGATTACGTAAGGCTATGCCTGAGAAAACATTTGCACCTGATGCAAACTCTACACTACGCATGTCATGGGGCGTTGTAGGCGCTTATGATCCGCAAGATGCTGTGCATTATGACTACATCACAACCATTGAGGGTGTGATGCAAAAAGAAGATCCTACGAATGATGAATTCGTGGTTCCTGCGAAATTGAAAGAATTGTATACTGCTAAGGACTATGGTCAGTATGCAGACGAAAATGGAGATTTAGTAGTAAACTTCATTTCTAATAATGATATTACCGGTGGTAATTCAGGTTCTCCTGTAATCAACGGCGATGGTCATTTGATCGGTACAGCTTTTGATGGTAACTGGGAAGCGATGTCAGGTGACATCTTCTTTGAAGATCAACTACAGCGTACGATCTCTGTGGACATTCGCTATACACTGTTCATTATCGATAAGTATGCCGGTGCATCTCACTTGATTGATGAAATGACTGTTGTAAAAGGAAAGGTTAAGAAGAAGCGTAAAAATCGCAAGTAGGAGTACTACGATTTTGATAAACATTAAAAACCCGCGTTCCTATCAGGAACGCGGGTTTTTTGTTTTAATCATTTAACGCTTACTCCTGTAAGGCTTCATCAATGTAATTGAGCACCTTGGTCATTAAATGTAACCGGTCCTTACCACGTACGTTATGTGGATGCATAGGATAAGGGAAGAAGTCCATCTGAATCCCCTTACTCACAAACTCTTGGACTAAACTCAAGTTGTGTTGCATGACCACTACGTCATCTATAGTGCCGTGAATGAGAAGCAGGTTGCCTATAAGTTTGTCTGCATGATTGTGTAAGCGGCTTAAGGCATAGCCTTCTATATTTTCCTCTGGTCTATCCATGTAACGTTCTCCGTACATGGCTTCGTAGTATTTCCAATCGGTAACGGGACCTCCCGCAACGCCGGCTTTAAAAGTTCCAGGCTTACGCAACATTAATGACGTAGTCATGAATCCACCATAGCTCCAGCCATGTACTGCCATGTTTTCTCCGTCTACGTAGTTAAGAGATTTGAGGTACTCTATTCCCGCTAGTTGGTCTTCCATTTCTAAAGTTCCTAGTTGGCGGTGAATTTGCTGCTCAAAATCAGTACCTCGGTGTGCAGACCCACGGTTGTCCAGGGTGAAGACGAGGTAGCCTCTATTCGCAAATTCATTCATCCACAGCGGGCCTCCGCCATTCCAGCTATTGGTCACCATTTGAGCATGGGGACCCCCGTAGACGTATACCAATACTGGGTATTTCATTGTAGGGTCAAAATCAAATGGCTTATACATTCTGGTATACAGTGTAGATCCGTCGGGACCAGTGACGGAACCCAATTCTGGAGCGAATATGTTAGATTCCTTCCAAGGGTCTGATGCTTCAAGTAATGTTTGTCGAGTTTGACCTTTAAAAGAGGCCAGTTGGATTACCCTGGGAGTATTCACATTCTGGTAGCTGTCTACAAACCATCGTCCATTCTCTTGAACGGTTGTTCTGTGGTAGCCACCTTCTGTCGTCAATTGCTTTTGTCGCCCTCGTAGGTCAACACTAAATAAATGATTTTCACGAGGATCAGATCCGGTAGCGGTGAATAGAATACCCCCCTTTGCCGTACGTCCGGTTATTCCGGTAGCGACAAATTGGTTTTTAGTCAACTGGCGAATGAGTCTTCCGCTGCTGTGGTAGAGATAGAGGTTCATAAAACCGTCACGTTCACTCAACCAAATGAATTGGTCGTTGGATACCCAGTAGGCAGGGAATTCGGGTTCGGCCCATTGTTCATCATCCTCACTGAAAAGAACTCCTAGTCTAACGCCTGTTTGCGCATTGAAGGCAACCAAGTCAAAGTGGTTTTGTGCTCTATTAATAATGGCTAGGGTAATTATCGCACCATCAGGTGACCAGCTCAAGTTGGTAAGGTATTGGTCACGCTTTAAATCATCTGTGTCTAAGTAAAGTGGTGATGTCATGCCCCTGCGAAAAATACCCACTCGAGCATATTCTGAAGGCTGCCCAGCCATTGGGTATTTGATTTCCCTGAGGGAACCCGGTGTTGATGCGAGCTCTAAAAGCGGATAGTCCGAGACTAAACTCTCGTCTTTTTGATAAAAAGCTATGGCAGCGCCATCGGGACTCCAAAACAAACCATTTGTGATACCAAATTCGCTACGCGCTATAGCTTGCCCAGAAACAATATTGAGGTCCTCTAAATTTGTTGCGTGTTCAGTAACATTATCCTTCTCCCAGCTTACAACGACATTGTTGTCTATGGTATATGCTGCGTTAAGTGAGGTAGGTGCAATCGTAATATTTGAGGCTCCTTTTGCCAATTCCTGATGAAGCGTCAGTGTTCCGTTTAGTCCGTAGGTAAATAATTTCCCACCACTTTGGAAGTACAGTGTTTTTGAATCTAACCAATTAAGAACATACGCACCACCAATTTTAGTTTGATGTTCTGCTAAAGCCTCGTTAATATCTGTGGTACTGATGGCTGGGTAGACCTCCAATCCATCAACTTGTTCAATCGCTAAGGTCTGGTATCCATCTTTGAGATAGGAATAGGCATCCTCTTCGGGTACCCATTTCATCATGGGTAAATCTTGGGGACTGTAGGTAGATCGAGCTCTTAATACGGCGCCTTCAAGCGTAAGTATGTTTTGCCCTACAGCGCTAAAAGTAATGAGCGTTGCTAAAAGACTCCATCTAATTGATTTCATAAGAGTTTTACTATTTCGTAATATCAGAGTCTATATTTCCATCTACCAAGCGAATAATACGCTTCGCATACTGGGCAATGTCTTCCTCGTGCGTCACTAGGATAACCGTATTGCCAGCGGCTTGAATGTCATCAAAGAGTTTCATGATTTCAAGCGAAGTTTTGGAGTCTAAGTTTCCCGTAGGCTCATCTGCTAGTATTAATGCAGGTCTGTTGACCAGCGCCCTTGCGATTGCAACGCGTTGACGCTGACCACCTGAGAGTTGGTTGGGCTTATGGTCCATGCGGTCAGCAAGTCCTACTTGCGCGAGAACTTCAGAGGCACGCTCTAGTCTTTCCTGTTTGCCCATACCTGCATAGACAAGGGGAAGTGCTACATTGTCTAAGGCTGTTGAACGCGGTAAAAGGTTAAATGTTTGAAAGACAAATCCAATTTCCTTATTGCGAATTTCTGCCAGCTGGTTGTCGTTCAGTGAGCTGACATCAGTGCCATTAAGCTTATAGGATCCGTAGGTCGGAGTATCCAAACATCCGAGCAAATTCATGAGGGTTGATTTTCCTGATCCTGATGGACCCATTAAAGCAAGATATTGATTCTTCTCAATGTCAAGGTTTATCCCCTTGAGTACATGTACGGTTTGAGCACCTAGCTTGAAGTCGCGCTTGATATCACGGAGTTGGAGTATGGCTTTGTTTTCAGTCAAAATGGCTGTCGTGCTTGGGTTAGGATCTTAAAAATAACTATTCGCTCTCAAATTCGCTCAGTTCTAGCCATCTCATTTCCTTCTGGTCTAGTTCTGCAATGATGCGCTCAATCTCTTCCGAGGCCTTAAATAATTGCTCGGCATCCTGCTTATTACTCTCAAAAATATCGTTGAGCTCTTTGCGCCGGCCTTCTAGGGCCTTGATTTGAACAGGAAGGTCCTCCCATTCTCGTTTTTCGGAGAAACTCAGCTTAGTTTTTTTGGGTACTTTTTTCCCCTTGGGAGGATCTATAGCCTTCCCTTTAGAAGTTTTAATGGCATCAACTCTTTTTTGATCTTCACGCCACTCATAATACCTACCGTTAAAGTCCTTTATTCGTCCACCACCTTCAAAAATAAACAGGTGGTCACAAAGTTTATCTAGAAAGTACCTATCGTGACTAACGACAAGCAAACAACCTTGAAACTCCTCTAAAAATTCTTCTAAGGCTTGAAGCGTGAGTATATCTAAATCATTTGTGGGCTCATCTAAAATGAGAAAATTGGGGTTTTTCATCAAAATGGTTAACAAAAATAACCTTCTTTTTTCTCCACCACTTAGGGTGCTCACATAGCTATACTGTTGATGTCCATCAAAGAGAAAGCGCTCACATAGCTGAGAAGCGGTAAGTTTCTGCCCTTTATTTAACGTGATGTATTCTCCAATCTCCTGAACCACCTCAATCACCTTGAGTTCATTCTTATCGATCATTCCGTCTTGGGTATAATGTCCGAAAACCACAGTTTCACCTGTAATTATCTTTCCCATGTCAGGAGTCTCTTGCTCCATGATAAGTTTTAACAACGTAGACTTGCCACATCCATTAGGTCCCACAATTCCTACGCGCTCTCCTTTCTTAAAAACATAACTGAATTGCTCGATCAGTAATTTGTCAGGATAACTTTTAGCCACTTTATGCAGCTCTAATATTTTACCCCCCAACCTTTGAGAGTTCAAAGCAAGCGTAACTTCGGTATCATCGATACGCTGATTGGCCACTTTTTTGACGTCTTTGAATCGGTCTATTCTGTCTTTAGACTTACCGGTTCTAGCGCTGGGCGATTTGCGCATCCAGTCCAATTCCTTTTTGAAGAGTTGCTTAGCTTTATGCAGATGAGCCGCTTCATTAGCTTCGCGAAGTTCTTTTTGCTCGAGGTAGTAGCTATAGTTTCCTTCGTACTTATAAAACTGGAGGTTTTCTAATTCGAACATCGTTCCACATACGCGTTCTAAGAAATATCTATCGTGGGTAATCATCAAGAGTGCGCCCTTGTAATTGATTAAATATTCCTCAAGCCACTCAATTATATCTAAATCTAAGTGGTTGGTGGGCTCATCCATTAAAATGAGATCTGGCTCTTCAATAAAGAGTTGCGCTAGGGCTAGCCTCTTTATTTCACCTCCAGAGAAGCGATCTACTTTACGCTCCATGTCGGGAAGATTCATTCTGCTGTGCATTTCCTGGATGCGACCTTCTATAGTCCATCCACCAGTGATTTCTACACGGTCTAAGGCAGCCTGCATAGCATCGGTGTCACCTTCACCCATGAGCACTTCTTCGTAGTCTCTCAGTGCATCTAAGCCTGGATGATCACTCTGGTAAAGTACTTCTCTCACCGTTAAACCGTCTGCATAGGCGGGCTGTTGCGACAAGTAACGAATCTTAATGCCGTTTCTGAAAACCACATCTCCAGTGTCAGCATTACTCGGATCTATAAGTGTGCGCATGAGGGTGGTTTTACCAGCACCATTTTTTGCGATGATGGCAATTTTTTCACCTTCATGAATACCGAAGGTGATGTCTTTGTACAACGTTTTAATCCCGAAAGATTTACTGATTTTATGTACAGAAAGAAGATTTTTTGATTCCAATTGAGGCCATTTTTATTCGTTCACTTCTAATGAAGCAATCCAGTCTGCAATAGTAGCCAATTCCTCGCCATTCACCCACTGCATTGGAGCCATAGGTGGATAATCGGGCCAGTTTTTTGGTTTAGGTTGTTTGATCAGGTTGATCAACTCCTCTTTGGTGTATTTCCGTTTTGCTATTTCTAAATAGGAGGGGCCTATTAATTTCTTGTCAACCCTATGACACCCAAGGCAAGTATTCTTTGCCAAGAGACCATTGAGCTCTTGTGAAACCTCGGAAGTTGATATATTTTCTACTGAATACTCGGTATCATCTTGACTGCCACAAGAAAAGGCCATAGTAGTGAAAAATAGAATAAAAAAAGCAGGGCAAGACGTGGGGCGATTGGCCATAAGATGCAGTAATTTTGAATGGTATGATAAAGATAAAACTCAAAACAACAGAGTGGCTGAAAATATTAGTATTGCTTTTAGTTTTCGTTGTCGGCTCTACCGCTTCGTATCAAATCCTAAAACGCCCAGCTAGGCTTCCCATATTCAACCCAGCAGATATTAATCCCGCAGTGGTTGATGATGATCTTGAGCGGATAGGTAGAGGTCATCGCGTGGGAGACTTCTCACTTACCGATCAGTGGGGTGAGCCTGCGGACAGCTCCGTGCTTTCCGGGAAAATTTATGTCGCCGATTTCTTTTTCACTACATGTCCCACCATTTGTATTGAAATGGGAAAAAATTTCCAAAAAATTCAAGCGGCGTATATAGACCAGCCGAAGCTGAACTTAGTGAGCCATACCGTAATGCCAGAGGTAGATAGTGTTGAAGTGATGCAGTCTTATGGTGACAGAATAGGCGCGGTAAAAGGCAAGTGGCACTTACTTACCGGTGAGAAAGAGGAACTCTACCGACTAGCAAGGAGGCAGTATTTTGCGGTAATGGAGCAAGGCGCAAGCTTTGATGAGCACGATTTTATCCATACGGAAAATGTCATATTAATAGACGAGAAAAAGCGCATCAGAGGTTTTTATGACGGCACAGATGACGTTCAGATGGAACAGTTGATCCTGGACATTCAAATCCTCCTCGATACTAAATAGTATCCCGTTTAACATCTAGAACAGGGGTAGTATAGATAACGGGCTCTTTTTTCACGGGACTCTTCTGTAAAGGGGTTTCGTTACTGCGGAAAAGGGAGTCTGACGGACTTCCTTTCGAAGGGATAAATTCCGAGGAGTCGGTTATTGTGTTTCCTTCTATAACAAAAGAAAGACTGCTATCGGGGGTTTCCAGTAATTGTATAAAACCACTATAACTGGTATCCGAAGCGACTGCTATGAAATGAGCATCTCCCCGATGGAAATCCCACAATAGGGCAGTACTGTCTTTAGAATCTAGGACTAGGCCTGCCCAATGTTTTCCTAAAATGACTCCTGATGAACTGATGTAAAACCGGGAGTACTTAGTATTTCCAAATAGATTAGGTCTAAAAGTTCTATAGTCCTCCACGGTGCCATTCGTGCGTATATATTCGCCTACTTTAATACTCCCCTTTTTATACAAATCAACGGGAAGTTTGTTCGTGTTATACCTCGATTGTAAGTCATTTTCTGCCCACTGACCTAGGCTATCTGAACCCTGCAAACGGTATAAAGAGAGTCTATTAATAAGATACGGCACCTTATCTGGCTTGTAGCTTAGTAAGGATTCCTGGGCCTTAAGCGCTACGGAATAGTCTTTAAAAACGTGCCATTCTAGGCGGACTTGCTGTTCTGCAGTAAGGCGCCAAAAGTCCTGACCTCTCTCAAATCTCAGCATATTATCCTTTATCTGTTGACGAGCCTTGTTGTACATTTCTCGCTCAAGATTAATAACAACAAGCATGAAGAAAGGTGTTTGCTTATCATAAAGCTCACAGAGATTAAAATAGGTTTTGTAGGCCGCATCTTTAGCTCCCATTTCATATTGAATAGAGGCTTTAAACAATAGATATTTTTGATGGTCTTTTCTATACTCAAGGCATTTATCGAGATCAATTAATGCAGCATTTAATCTGCCTAATTCGTAATTGGACTCGGCCCTAAAGAAATAAAGGTCTTCACTGTTCATGCGCTTGGCAATGGCAAAGTCGTAATGTTGCAGTGCTTGTTGGGCTTGCAAAGGCTGTAGAGACATAAATGCTCGACCAATAGTCATATTATCTCTTGCGCTTAAAGAAGATCCACTAGGAGCATACGCTGTGATTTGCTCGTAGCTCTTCGTATTCCAAAGTCGAGATATATAGCTGCCTTGTCCTGATGAAAGGTGATTGCAGAGCAATAGAAAAACAAGAACTTTAGTTTTCATTTTTTGTCGGTATTACGGGCAGTGCAATAGGTTGTTCTAAATCCCAATTTGCTTTTAAGTCAAAACTTTGTGGTTCAAGAATGAGCTCACCCTTCGTTCCGTCTTTCCATGATGGACCATCCCAAACTTGGTTTTCATTGAAGTCTTGATAACCTGATATCGTATAGTCACCAGGTGGAAGTGTAATGTACTCTGTAGTTAAGGTGTCAGAATGTGGTCCACTCGTCATATAAAACTGATGACCAGAACTGTGCGTACACCATAGGTGAAGCGATTTCTCATGTGGACCTAAAACGAATGAAACCGTTCCAAGAGATTCTTCTGTAGCCGTATCAATATAATAAGTGATGGAATCCTGGATAATGGAGTCTAAAACAGGTATTTCAAAGTCTACAGCGTAATAGTCAATGGTGGTGTGAGAAGAATCAGGAAGCGAGAAGATGTTTTTTTGAAACCCAAATGGCTCCATCTCAACATCCCATGCTTTATTGAAATTCAAGTCCTCAAAAACCAAAAGATCAAAGGTGTCGGATGGCATATAATAGAAGGAAAATGAACCGTCTTTTTTTGGAGTTGTACTGAAAACCGCTTTAGAAACAGAGTCAACTCCCAAAGGGACTAACCAAACACTCAATGCATCAAAATCCCCTTCTCCTTCTTTGTTTAACGAGCCATGGTATTGCAAACTATCAATCGTAGGACCAGTGCTCCAAACAAATTGTAAATTTTTAATGCGGTTATTTTCGTTGAGGTCTCCTACCTCGTCTCCCAAGCTAATGCGATAGGTGGTGGAGTCTTTCATTTGATTTTCGTCCCAAGTGAAGCTTAGTTTCTTGCCTTTTAACTCAAACTCCAAACCCGATAATGGAGGGCTACTGACTAAAGCACCTCGTAATTTTTGTGCTTGAATGTATTCGTCAAACACTACTACCGCAGATGACTCCGTGAAGTTTAAAGCCCCAGGAACAGGTGAAATCTCTCGTACAACCGGCGGAGTTTCATCTTTTGGCCCGCCTTGCGGCGCATTTTGGACAGCGCAGGCGGAACAAAAACTAATAGCAACATACTTTAGTAGTCTTAGCATCATTCAAATTTCAGCATTTAGAAGGTATTAAGACCCTATGAAACGGAATAATCAGATCAATATTTCAACACACTGTAAAATATTAATTTCTCCTTCATCATATAGGCATAAGTAGTTATCTTTCTAATTCTCATAATCTATTGTAGAGATAAACACCCTGAGCATGAAAAAACTTTTACTGTTACTCCTATTTGTTGCCGGGTATGGCACACAAGCGCAGCCTTCATATTGTTCACCAATTTACACCACGGGTTGTACTGTTGGTGATGACATTAACTCAGTTTTCATTGGAAATTTTCAAGATACCAATACCGGATGTACCTCCGGTAACTATTATGTAGCCACATCTGATACCATATTTATTCAGCAAACAGCACCCACAACCGTATCGTTTACATCAAATTATTCTACACAATACTTTGCAATTTGGGGGGATTTCAATAGCGATGGCGATTTTGATGATGCAAACGAATTTCTATGGACGTCTAGCACAAATGCTTGGAACGGAAACGTGGGTTCTATAGCCATTCCAACTTCAGTTTCATTAGGTTCTTATAGAATGAGAATACGTTCTAATTACTCCGCGGCTATTTCCTCTTCGGAAAGCTGTTCTAGTCTTACCTACGGTGAGGTGCACGATTATACCGTGACGGTCACTGCCCCCCCAGTTTGTCCTGCCCCAGTGTTCTCTGCTATTACTGCTTTAGATACTACAGCCTTGATTTCATGGTCGTCTCTGGACACTACGTTTTCCATTGAATATGGTGCTGCGGGTTTTGTAGCGGGTTTAGGTACCACGGTTATTGTGAATGACACCTTCGCATTGATTGGAATGTTGAGTCCTAATACGGCCTATGAGTTTTTGTTAAAAACAGATTGTACGGCAGATACAAATGGATATAGCACCGTTATCGGACCTTTTTACACAAAGACTACCTGTTCCGCTATCGTTACTCCTGTTTTCGAAAGTTTTGAGAACGATTCTACTGGATCATATCTTAATCCAAATGCACCCTCGTGTTGGTTTTATGTGGAAGAATCTGGCGCCGCCGGATATGGGTATATCACAAATACCACATGGAGCATTAGCCCGTATTACGGATCTAAGTATTACTACTTGTACAACTCATTTGACGCGAGTCAAGAAGCACTTATTAGCCCATCTATTATCGGTTTGGACAGCGGAACTAAGCA
>CAJWFD010000004.1 GCA_913031435.1 uncultured Cryomorphaceae bacterium | reverse complement strand
TTTTAACACCGTCTTTTTCTGCACGCTCTAAATAAGGACCTACTTCGCGAAGTGGGTCAATAACCACAGCTTCACCCGCAGATGCAATATAATAAGCACCCTGAGCCAAACAACCAGTATAAATCTGTTCTACAATCATCCTAAATCTGTTTTAATATTATATAAACCGCCATGGCTAATACGAACCATCCAAAACCTTTTTTAAGTTTCGAACCGTCAATGAATCTTAATAAGTAAATTCCTACAAAAATACCACCTATCGCAATAGCGGAGATGGTCAGTAGCAAAGTCCAATCAATGATTACATCGGGACGGTCTAAATCACCCTTGAATCCAATTAAACTCTTGAACGCAATGATGAGCAAAGATGTTCCCACCGCCTTTTTCATAGGTAATTTAGCAAAAAGTACCAACGCTGGAATGATTAAAAATCCTCCTCCTGCTCCGACTACACCTGTTATAACTCCTACCAACAAACCTTCTGTGATAATTGCAGGATAATTAAAAACTGGCTTTTGAGCTAACTCAATTTCGTCTTTGAGACTACGAATCATACTTACGGCAGCCGCCAACATAATAAGAGCAAAAAACACCATGATTGTAGTGTCTTTGGAAAGAGTCATTAACTCGGTACTGAAAACTGGATCTGGAATAGATGGAACAAGAAAACGCCTAGTCAAATAAACTGCTATAAAGGCAGGTACCGCAAAAACTAAGGCTGTCTTGTATTCAATTTGACCCAACGACGCATTTCTAATAGCACCTACTAAAGCTGTAATTCCTACAATAAACAAAGAATACGCAGTACTCATTTCAGGCGTAATATCAAACAGATAAACCAGTACAGGTACCGTTAAAACGCTACCCCCACCGCCAATTAAGCCCAACGAGATGCCAATAAATATTGACGCTATATAACCGATTGCTTCCATGACCTTTATTTAAGGAGGTGAAGTTAAGTCTGGACTAAGGTATCGAGTGTGACACAACACACACTAGAATAGTATGATCTCCATTTCACGTTGAAGCTCCTCCGCTGCAATTTTCGCTATTTCAGCAAAATCTCTAGCACTACTCTTATAAATTATTCCTCTTGTTGAATTCACTAAAACACCATAGTCCTTGTTTGTGGCTTTAGTAAGTACGTCTCTAAGCGATCCTCCTTGCGCACCTACTCCAGGCACCAAAAAAAACGAATCTGGCGCGGCAGCTCTTACGCGTTCCAAATATTCCGTTTTAGTCGCGCCGAGCACGAACATGAGCTGGTCAGGAGTGGCCCATTCTTGAGCAGTTTTAACTACTTGCTCAAAAAGCGCCTCACCCTCTTTATTTTCTGCGAGCTGAAAATCTAATGCACCCTGGTTTGAGGTAAGTGCCAATAAAATAACCCATTTATCTTCAAAGGCTAAAAAAGGGGTAACACTGTCGCTCCCCATATAGGGTGCTACGGTAACACTGTCAAATTCGAAGGCGTTAAAATAAGCCTCGGCATACATTTTTGATGTATTTCCTATATCGCCACGCTTGGCATCAGCTATGGTAAATACTTCTGGATAATTTGAGTTTAAATATTGAATGGTTTTCTCGAGAGATTGCCATCCCGCCACTCCCATACTTTCATAGAAGGCGATATTAGGCTTATAAGCAACGGCATAATCAACCGTTGCATCAATTATAGCCTTGTTGAACTCGAAAACAGGATCTTCCATTCCCAACAAGTGTGCAGGTATCTTCTTGATATCGGTATCTAAACCAACACAAAGAACACTTCGTTTACTTTCGATTTGTTGAATAAGTTGAGCTCTAGTCATAATTAAATGATGTCATTACCTTCCTTCATTTTCTCGGCATTTTCAGCCATGTGAAGTTCATCAATAAATCGCTGTATATCACCACCGATAACATCTGTTAAATTGTAGGTCGTTAAACCAATTCTGTGATCAGTTACCCTACCCTGAGGATAGTTATAGGTTCTGATTTTTGCGGATCGATCTCCGGTGCTCACCATGGTCTTTCGTTGGGCAGCTTGTTCAGCTTGCTTCTTTTTAAACTCCATATCGAACATACGAGATCTAAGAACTTTTAATGCTTGCTCGTAATTCTTATGCTGGGATCTTCCATCTTGACATTCCACCACAATACCAGTAGGTAAGTGAGTTAACCTGACCGCACTCTCTGTTTTATTCACATGCTGACCACCAGCTCCCTGGGATCTATAAGTGTCTTTCTTCACATCTTTCATGTCCAAATCAACATCTACCTCTTCAGCCTCAGGCAAAACAACCACAGAAGCCGCAGAGGTGTGTACACGACCTTGACTTTCCGTAGCGGGAACTCGTTGAACACGATGGACACCACTTTCATATTTTAATATGCCATATACAGATTCACCCGTCACTTCAAAAGAAACTTCTTTGAAACCACCGGCGGTACCATCGTTCATGGTAATTATTTCAATTTTCCACTTGCGTTGTTCACAATAACGTTGATACATACGGAACAAGTCACCAGCAAATATGGCGCCCTCGTCTCCTCCTGCACCCTGTCGTATTTCAACCAGAGCATTTTTATCATCTGCAGGATCCTTAGGTAGAAGCAGAACTTTAACCTCTTCTTCTAAGGAAACAAACATAGGAAGCAACTCATCGAGTTCCATCTTCGCCATCTCGCGAAAATCAGGATCTTTTTCCTCTTTTAAGACGAGCTTAGCCTCATTAATCCTGCTTGACAACTCGATATATTTCTCACGAATTTCAACCAGCGGCTTCAAGCTCTTGTATTCACGATTCAATGATACGTAGCGCTGGTTATCATTAATAACGTCCGGCTGAATAATCAGATCCGTGACTTCGTTGAAGCGTTGTAATATAACGTTTAGCTTATCCAGCATTATTTAGAATACTTAAATGACCCGAATTCACTTTCAATGGTCAATGATTTTCCTGATCCATCTTCAACCCTACCTATTATCTGAGCGGCTACGCCGAAACTTTCGCTGATTGCTATGATTTCTTGCGCAATAGATGGGTGGACATATAACTCCATTCGATGCCCCATATTAAATACTTGGTACATTTCTTCCCAAGAAGTTCCACTCTGCTCTTGAATCATTTTGAACAATGGCGGGATTGGAAACAGGTTGTCTTTAACAACGTGTCCTTTGCCTAAAAAATGAAGAATCTTGGTCTGGGCTCCACCTGAACAGTGGACCATTCCATCAATGCGACCTTTATATAGATCTAAAATCCGTTTAATTATAGGTGCATAGGTCCTTGTTGGACTTAATACCAACTTACCGGCATCGAGAATCGTATCCGTTACCTCCGTCAAAGACTTAGAACCCGTATAAACCAAATTCTCAGGAACGGCTGGATCAAAACTCTCCGGGTATTTGTGGGCCAACTCTTTGCCGAAGACATCATGTCTAGCACTAGTTAAGCCGTTAGATCCCATACCGCCGTTATATTCAGACTCGTAAGTAGCTTGACCAAAAGATGCCAGACCTACAATAACGTTGCCTGCTTTAATATTTGCATTGTCCACTACATCGCTGCGCTTTAAGCGCGCAACAACTGTGCTATCTACGATGATAGTGCGTACCAGATCTCCTACATCTGCTGTTTCTCCTCCTGTACTCTTAATGTCAATTCCAAATTTGCGATATTCTTCTAAAAGCTCCTCCGTACCACCTATAATAGCGCTTAATACTTCGCCCGGAATAAGTCCTTTATTTCTACCAATGGTAGAGCTAAGCATTATGTTATCGGTTGCACCTACGCACAAGAGATCATCAATATTCATTATAAGTGCATCCTGGGCGATGCCCTTCCAAACACTAATATCTCCGGTTTCCTTCCAATACATATACGCCAAGGAACTCTTTGTGCCAGCACCATCTGCATGCATCACAAGACAATAATCTTGGTCACCCGTCAAGTAATCTGGTACAATCTTACAAAAAGCCTGCGGAAACAAACCTTTGTCTATATGCTTAATGGCGTTGTGAACGTCCTCCTTTTGTGCGCTTACACCACGTCCCGCGTAGCGGTCTAAATTGTTACTCATGCTGTAAAAATAACGACAAAGCGCGCACGGGTAACCCGTGCGCGCTTCTCTTTTTATAAAGTAGTGATTTACTTAATTTGAATCCAAGAACCAATGATTAAGTCTTTATCATTCTTAAAGCCATTTAACTCACGAATATCCTTAAGTCCTGAACCTGTCTTTTTAGCAATAGTTCTTAATTGGTCACCACGCTGAACTTGGTAATGGCTTTCATCAAAAGACTTATAGTCACCATTCTTGGTAACCTTAATTACCATACCTGGTAAAGGACGAGCACCACGAAGGCCTGCGTTAAGCTTTTTCAACTCAACAACATTCATTCCGTTGGCCATAGCAATCTTACCTAAGGAGCGGTCCTTTGCACTCAAGGTGATCGTTTGTCCTCTCGGATTTTCTTCTTTCTTGGTAGAAGTAAGTGCTCCACCTTCCTCTGAAACGTCAATAACCGACGGCACATAATCATCAGACAATACTTTAAAATCGGTACGACGGTTGATCTGGTTAGCGACCTCCTGATTGTCAGCGGATAACGATTTAATGTATCGCTCCGTCATTACATCATTTCCCTTGAACTTGTCAGCACCCAAACCTGTATAACCTTGTGGTATAGTAAATGGCTCTTTTTCGCCCATACCGACAGCTGTCAAACGCTGGGATGAAATACCCTTCAATATGAGGTAGTCCACACAACTTTGAGCACGCGAGAGAGATAATACATCATTTTTAACGTCAGTATCACGATAATCCGTGTGAGAACGAAGTCCGATAGTGATCGTTGGATTTCTATTTAAAATACTGTAAACAGTATCGAGGGCTACTTTACTTTCCTCACGCAATTCTGATTTTGCTAAATCAAAGAATACATTAGGCAAAACAATAGGCACTTCAATAGGGTCCATTGTCAAGGTTAGTGAAAAAGATTTTACATACTCACGGTTCTCTTTGACCTTCGAGTAATCAGAAAGACTTAGCCCTTGAGTGGAAATATCATCTATGGCATTCAAGAACTTCTTACGGCTCATGTTAAATTTATAAGATTTGTCTTCTAGTATATTTCCCTTGGGAATACTAAATCTTCCAGATGCATCCGTCGTAACAACAAAACTATTTCCTGATTTATCGCTCACCTCAATAGTCACCTCTTTAACAGGTTTTCCGTTTTTACTACTTACAACGGTGCCTTGAACTTCGAATTTTTTTGACCATTCTGTTACATACCAAATATCGTGCTCTCCTCTAGTTCCTTTTCTATTAGAGATTACAAAACCTTTTTTAGTATCATCTCCTGGAGTCCAACGTAATGCTATGTCATCTCCTTCAGAGTTAATAGGGCTTAGCATGTTTTCCACATCACCAATCGCCATACCATTATCATCTAACTTCACTCTAAAGCAGTCAAAACCACCCATTCCAGCTCGGCCATTTGATGAGAAATATAAATACCCATCTCCATGAATAAACGGATAAAGCTCGTCACCACGTGTATTAACATTTAACGACTCCGGAGTCTTCCATTCGCGAGCTCTGCGATCGTACGTAGTCATGTAAATATCCTTACCACCTTTACCACCTGATAATTCGCCAGCGAAATATAGAATGTTATCATCAGCACTTAACGCCGGGTGTCCAATAGATGCTCCACTGTCCAGAGCAACCACCACAGGCTCAGGATTAGCCCAGTCCTGTCCCACTTTCTTCGTAGTGTAGATGGCACAACCCATTTTCTCGTTTTTCACCTGTAGACATTTCGTGAAATACATGGTTTTTCCTCGAGAATCAAAAGTAACTACACCTTCGTGATCTTTCGTATTGATCACATCACTCATGGGTACTATATCACCCCAAACGATGTCGTCGTTTGCATTGGCTTCTTTTCCCTTTTTCTTTTTCGATCCTTTTTTCGCTTGACCTTCAATAATAAACATGTCAGAGAAACGCTGACCTGTCCAACCATCTTGTTTTCTGCCGGTGGCATCATCACGCATGGAGGAGATCATTAAGGTCAATTCTTCTTTACCTCTTTTCCCAGCATAGGAAATGGCATAATCAGATTTTTTAGAATTTAAGGCTTTCGCGTTATCGAGCGCAAACAATGATCCTTGATCGGACCATTTCACTGCTTGCTGACAGCTCAAAATTCCTGTTTCAGCTCTTGAATCTGACGGAATCAATTTTTTATACTCCTCAAAAGCAACTATCGCATCTTCGTATTCCCCTTGACACTGAAGCATCTCCGCATATCCAAGTCCTGAAAGAGCTCCAAAACCTAGTTTTTGAGCTCTTAAATAATAGCTCGCAGCTCGCTTACATTGACCAGTAAACCGGTAACATTCTGCCATATTGTAAGAAATCCGTTGTTTTTGATCGCGTGATTTCTCTTTAGAATATGCTTTAGCATATGCTTCTAAAGCTACGGTGTACTCCTTAGCATCGAAGTACTCATCTGCACGTTTAGTGGTCTTATGTAAAGCGGTCTCAACATCCTCAATAGGAGCTACTTGAGCACTGGATAAAACAGGTATAATGAATATGGCCAGGGCCAGTATTTGATAAAATCTTTTTTGCATGAGAATTGTTATCACTAGAGTTTAAGCATCCCCAATATAGCCAAAATAAAAAAAGAAACCCCGCAAAGGCAGGGTTTCTATTTAACTACATCGAGATCATGAATATGACTATCTCGTGTAAAGCATTTCACGGAATTTAGGTAATGGCCACTGCTCATCGTCTATCATCAATTCAAGCTTGTCACTTTCATAACGAATCACTTCAAAATAAGGCTTAACATGATCGTGGTAGGCAATTGCTCTATCACGCATGTCCTCCATTAAATTAGCCTTTTTTCGCTCTTGTACCATGGCTTCCTTCGACCCAAGTATTTGTGAAATTCTAGCTGAAATGTCTTTAATCATTTCCAGCTGCTCTTTCGCGACACGATTAAAGGTGTCAGCGTCCATGATATCTTTTAATCGCTGAACATTATCAATCAATGTATTCTGGTACTTGATCGCAGTGGGCACAATATGATTACCGGCTAAATCACCCAGCACTCTGGATTCAATTTGAATTTTCATGAAATAGGATTCTAAAAGAATCTCATGACGGGCTTCTGCTTCTCTATTTGACATGACACCTAAATGCTTAAAAAGAGACAACGACTGCTCACTTATATAAGCGTCTAAAGCACGAGGTGTACTAGGCTCATTAGTCAAACCCCGTTTTGCAGCTTCTGCTTTCCAGGCATCTCCATATCCATCCCCTTCAAAACGAATAGCCTTACTTTCCTTGATGTAACGTTTTAGAATGCTAAAAATAGCTTCATCCTTCTTTAACCCCTCATTATCGATGAGAGCATCAACATCGATTTTAAATTCAATCAACTGCTGCGCCATTGCTGAATTAAGTACTGTCATAGGTTGCGCGCAATTACTCGCTGAACCTGCTGCACGTAATTCAAATTTATTTCCTGTGAAAGCAAATGGCGAAGTACGGTTACGATCGGTATTGTCCAAAAGGACATCTGGAATTTTACCTACTACGTTTAATT
The DNA here is from genome assembly GCA_913031435.1 of uncultured Cryomorphaceae bacterium. Classification (GTDB taxonomy): domain Bacteria; phylum Bacteroidota; class Bacteroidia; order Flavobacteriales; family Schleiferiaceae; genus UBA10364. The sequence goes on along the minus strand of CAJWFD010000004.1, from coordinate 83,330 downwards.
TAAGGTCCGTCTTCTGATCTGGAGTCATCTTTCCTCCTTCAATATTTTCTAACTGATCAAGAACTCTACTGAGTTGAGTACCAATGAATACTGATATTATAGCAGGCGGAGCCTCATTAGCTCCCAGACGATGCTCGTTTCCAGCAGATCCTATAGAAGCTCTAATTAAATCTGCATGTCTATGAACAGCTTTTATACTATTAACAAAAAACGTCAAGAACATCAAATTACTCATAGGCGTAGACCCAGGAGCTAATAAATTCACTCCAGTATTCGTTGCTAAAGACCAATTGTTATGTTTTCCAGAGCCATTAATATTGGCGAAGGGCTTTTCGTGCAGTAATACACGGAAATCATGACGACGTGACACTTTTTCCATGAGGTCCATGAACAGTGAATTATGATCAACAGCTACGTTAGCTTCCTCAAAAACAGGCGCAAATTCATACTGAGCAGGGGCTACTTCGTTATGACGAGTTTTCACCGGAATCCCCAGAATACGACTTTCATATTCCAATTCCTTCATAAACTCAATAGCACGCTCGGGTATAGACCCAAAGTAATGATCATCCAACTGCTGGCCTTTCGCCGGAGCATGTCCCACCAGGGCACGTCCCGCAAGCATTAGATCAGGTCTTGCATGAAAGTATGCCTCATCAACAAGGAAATATTCTTGCTCCCATCCTAGAGTGGCGTTTACCTTGGTTACGCTTTTATCAAAGTACTTACAGACAGCCGTAGAAGCACTATCCACGGCCTGTAGCGCCCTTAACAAGGGTGTTTTATAATCTAATGCCTCCCCTGTATAGGATACAAATACAGTTGGGATACAAAGGGTACTGCCGAAAACGAATGCAGGAGACGTGGGGTCCCATGCCGTATAACCACGAGCCTCAAAAGTATTTCTTATTCCACCGTTAGGGAATGATGACGCATCAGGTTCTTGCTGAACCAACATTCCTCCTGAAAACTTCTCCATAGCCTCTCCGTTACCCGTAGGCTCAAAGAAAGAATCATGCTTTTCAGCTGTAGAACCTGTTAACGGTTGGAACCAGTGTGTATAATGTGTTGCACCCAAATTAAGAGCCCAAGCTTTCATTCCAGAGGCGACTTGATCTGCTACTCCTCTAGAAATTTTGCTTCCATTTTCCATAGCATCGACGACAGCCTTAAACGCCTCAGAAGTCATATACTCGCGCATTGCTTTTATATTGAATACATGAGATCCAAAATACTCTGATACACGAGACTCAGGCGCTTTAAAGTTGTTAGGCTTACGGCCCATAGTTTGTTCTAACGCAAGGAATCTTACCGTTGGCATATGACTGGTTTTTTATGTTTCAACAAATGTACCCCTAAATTTTAGGGGGCGCAATAGATCATGCACAATATTCAAAGAGGATTGCCCCTAAAAAATCAGGCAAAAAAGAAACATAAAGTATAAAGAAAGTAGTATACCCCCCTCTAAACGATTCAGTCGGTCTGCTTTAAATAGGCCCATGAGAGGAATAATAAGAAGTGTTAGGAAGATACTGTACGGGAAATCGAATGTAAATAGAGCCTGATCTTCTATAGTGATTGGCTTTATTAAAGCTGTAAATCCCAAAACACTTAGAATGTTGAAGATGTTCGATCCTATAATATTACCAATAGCGATATCAGACTCACCCTTTTTTGCTGCCGTCAAGCTGGCCGCCAACTCAGGAACGCTTGTTCCAAATGCGACTATGGTTACAGATACGAACCGCTCGGTTAAACCTAAGTCCAATGCTACGGCAGAAATACCACTTACAAAAAATTGAGCGCCAAACTTGAGTCCTGTCGCTCCTAGTATAAGGAACAAAACACCTTTACCTAATGACATAGAACTTGTATCTAAACCATCCATGGGCATCACCATACCCTCTTTTCTAGCTCCTACTATCTTAAAAATGTTGTAACCTACTAACAACGTAACCAGAATTCCACCCTGAATAGAGGAAATACCTCCGAAATACAAGAAAACACCTAACAACGCATTTGACACTAATAGAAATATCCAATCTTTCCTGTATATCGTTCGAAGTGCAGACATTTTAAACAATAAGGCTGTACCACCTAATATCAATCCTATATTGGCAATATTAGAACCAATCACGTTACCTAAAGCGATGTCACTTTTACCCTTTAGAGCAGCAACCACACTAACGATAAGTTCAGGGGCGCTCGTCGCAAATGCAACCAGCGTCAAACCAATGACCACTCTGGAAATACGAAGCTTCATTGCAATACCAACGCTTCCTCTGACCAGCAGTTCTCCACCCAATAACAGTAAACCAAAACCAGCGAGTAGTGAAAGAGCCATCACAGTTTTGTTCCGCGTTTAATTGAATCCGTCACCTCTTTGAAAGCATCACGCCCATCCTTAATGGTCTTTTTAACCTCTGTTAATTTCTGATCTTCGGCACTATCTAAGATTTCACGCTTGATGTCATTCGTCGCGTTTTTGACTTGCTTGATCAGCTTTGCCGCAGAACGCGCCATACTGGGGATTTGCTTTGGCCCAAAGAGTAATAAAAATAGTAAAGCAACAATGATAAACTCACCACCACTTATGTTGAACAAAAGAAATACTTGTACCATAGCTCAAATTTAAGACAAAAAAAAGCCCCGCTGTGCATCGCACAGGGGGGCTTTTGAAATTCCTTTTTTTTCGTTACTCTTCTTCTTTAGAAGAATCAAACATTACTGGAGTTGCGATGAATAGCGAACTGTAAGTACCCACAATTACTCCCAGCAACAATGCAAACATAAATCCACGTATTACTTCACCTCCAAACAAGAAGATTACAAGCAACACAAAGAATGTTGTCAAGGAAGTATTGAACGTACGACTTAACGTCTGGTTCAATGACTTATTAACGAGGGCAGTTAAGTTCTTGGTACGACCCCCTAGGTTTTCACGGATACGGTCAAATACAACCACAGTATCATTCAACGAATAACCTATTACGGTTAGTATAGCTGCTATGAATGCCTGATCGACTTCCAATTGGAATGGAAGCAAACCATCTGCGATAGAGAATGCTCCTAATACGAATAGTACATCATGTAATAAAGCGACCACAGCACCCAACGAGAACTGCCACTTACGGAAACGCAATAGGATATACAGGAACACAACAATCAAAGAGAACAGTATACTATAAATAGCACCCGTTTTAATATCATCAGCAATAGTTGGACCGACTACTCGAGATCCTACTAGACCAATGGCCTCGTCTGTTGCGTCTGTAAAGAAGTCCTCACGAGCTATTTGCTCCGCAAAAAAGCCAGATACGCCAGCGAATAATTTATCCTCTATATCTTGATCTACTTGAGTACCCGTCTCGTCAATACGGTAGTTAGTAGTAATAATAACCTGATTAGATTCTCCCAGTGTTTTAACTACCGGCTTGAAGCTATTTCCTTCAGCATCAACTAAAGTAGCGCTCAAAGATTCTGAAATATCACTAACCTCAACAGGTTGATCGAACCTCACTTGAAATGAACGACCACCTACGAAATCTACACCAAGGTTTAGACCATTAGTAAATAATGAACCCAATCCAATAATGATCACAACAGTAGAAATAGCGTAAGCGATCTTACGCTTCGCTAAAAAGTCAAAATTCAAGTTCGTATACCAGTTTCTTGTAGTCTTGGTTGAGAAATTGATTGTTTTCTTAGCATCCAATCTACGCTCAAATACAACCCTTGAGATGAATAATGCAGAGAACAATGACGTCAAGATACCAATGATCAATGTGGTTGCGAAACCACGAATAGGTCCTGTACCAAAAGAATACAAAATAACACCTGTAAGAAGGGTTGTTACGTTCGCATCGATAATAGCACTGTTCGAGTTCTTATAACCGTCCACTAATGCAGCACGCAAACCTTTTCCCGAACGCAACTCCTCGCGAATACGTTCAAAAATAATTACGTTCGCATCTACAGCCATTCCAATAGTCAGGACAATACCTGCCATTCCAGGAAGAGTCAATACCGCACCGAAACTGTTTAGAATTCCAAAGATGAAAAACATGTTTACGAGAAGTGTCATATTCGCCACTAAACCGGCTCCGCTGTAATAGAAATACATGTAAAACAGCACAAGGGCAAGTGCTATAGCGAAAGAGTTAATAGAAGCTGATATTGCCTCTTTACCTAAAGATGGACCCACAACATCAGCCTGAATGATTCTTGCCGGAGCATCAAGCTTACCTGCACGGAGAATGTTTGCTAAATCGGAAGATTCTTCTGGCGTGAAGTTTCCTGTAATTTGAGTTCTACCACCGGAAATTTCATTTTGAACCTGTGGATAAGAATACACGTAGTGATCAAGAACAACAGCCACAGATCGCTTTGGAGATTGAGATGCAGCATCTGCTGTTAAGCGTTGCCATTTTTGAGCACCAGATCCGTTCATTGCCATGGTGACAATATTTCTATTGTACTCATCCAAGTCGGGACGTGCATCAACAATGACAGCACCATCTAGTTCTGGCGTACCCTCGCGATTCCCTCTAATCGCAAATAATGTGATGATATCAGAATCAGGCTCGGGTTTGTTGCTCCACAAGAATTCCGCATTGCGTAATTCTTGATTCATCAAAAGAATGACCTCAGGACGTTTTAAATACGCATTCACTTTCGCAGTATCACGAATAAGAGAATAACCAACGCGTGGCCCCTCCATTGACATACCGGTCTCACTCACCATCGGGCGGAAGACTTCAAATAATGGATTATTATTACTTAGAGCGCTTGAGGAATCTGCCACAGTGCTATCCAACTCAGCAACCGTCCCTTCTACACTTAAATCATCAAAACTTGGTGTTTCTATTTCTTCAACTTTGCCGTTTTCTGCCGCTACGACATCGCGAAGACGTTCATTAACGTTAATTAAGAAAGGAAGTACCTCTGAACCTTCGTACATATTCCAAAACTGGAGCTCTGCTGTACTCTGTAGAAGTTTCTGAACACGAGCAGGATCTTTAACTCCTGGCAATTCTACCAAGATACGGCCTGTTCCTTCTAACCGTTGAATGTTAGGTTGAACAACGCCAAACTGATCAATACGTGCACGTAAAACTGTAAACACATTCGCTATAGCAGCTTCAACATCACTACGAATCTCACCTTGAATAGCATCATCAGATGCATTAAAACCAACCTTGTCCGTCATCTCAGGAGTACCGAACAAACCGGCATCACTTAAAGTACGACCACCACCTGTTTCCAGGGAAAGCGATTTAAACTCCTTAAAGAAGGTATTTAAATAGTTGTTCTGACCTTCAGTTTGTGCGATATCTGTATTAGAGATAGCCCGAGCGAATAGAGGATCCTTAGAGTTCGCGACAATGCCTTTTAGGACATCTTTGACACTAACTTCAAGAATCACATTCATCCCCCCTTTGAGGTCAAGACCGAGATTCATCTCATACTTTTTGACTTCACTTAAGGTATATCCTAAGAAAGGATATACTTCTTGGGACATCATGCTGTCTAAATAAGCGGCTTTCACCTTCGAATCGCCTGCGGAAAACTCTTCCGCATCACCTGCGACACTATTGGCAACCCATGTAAAAGAAAGCTGGTATAAAGATGCCAGCCCTAGAGCGATTGCGAATAATGTAATTAATCCTTTGTTCTGCATTTGTTGGATTATTTCTTTTTTTCAATAACGGCCAAATATAGTCAAGTCGGCCTCCCTATCCTAACAGTTTTTATCAATGCTTAATTGTTAGTTCGACGTATCTTTGGGAAGTTATGAGATGGATCGTCTACGCAATTACTCTATTTTTTGTTTGCCCGGAACAAATAACGGCACAAACTAACCGGCTTAATTTCACATGGACCTCAGGCCCAGTGATGAAAATAGGATCTGACACCTTATTGTACGGCTTCCATGGAGGCACCGATTTACCACAATGGTCGCGGATAGATTTAAATCGAGATGGCCTAGAAGATTTAGTAGCTTTTGATCGTCAAGGAAATAGATGGATTACGTTTTTACAACAGAATAACACTTGGGAAGCGGCTCCGGAGTATGCAGACAGTTTACCCTCAGTACAAAATTGGGCACTTTTCAGAGACTTTGACAATGACGGTAAAAAAGATCTGTTTGCTTATGTTTCAGGGGGGGTAGGTGTTTGGAAGAATAATTCTAACAACGATAGTTTAATCTTAGAATGGGTATTGCCTGGTCGTTACCTGACTACTAATACAGGATCTTCCATTTCTAATCTCTATAATTTCAGCAGTGATATTCCATCCATATCTGATATAGACAATGATGGCGATGTTGATGTACTCACCTTTGGGCAGCGTTCCACTGTGGAATGGCACGAAGGGTTAACAGAAGACTCGTTAAATTTTCAAATGAATACGACTTGCTGGGGAAGGTTTGAGGAAAACCTAGCCTCAAATAATTTAACGCTAAATGGTTGCCAAGGAGTACAGAAAATAACTTCCTCCTCAGGCGCTGCACATGCAGGATCCACCCTTCTTGCATTAGATCTAAATGCAGATACACTTAAAGACGTGCTTATTGGTGATGTCAGCTTCACTAATCTGGTAGCCGCATACAATGGAGGGTATATTGACAGTGCCTTTATGACGGCAAAAGACACCCTATTCCCAAACATCTCCCCAACAAATATTGAATATTTCCCAGCAGCATATTACGAAGATGTGAATTTTGACTCTATACCTGATTTAATAGTAAGCCCTAATTTAAACGGAAGTATTAACCAAGGAAACGCTTGGCTCTACTCCAACAGCGGAACATTCTCTAACCCATCATTCCATTCCTTAGACAGCTCGTTTCTTGTAAATGAGATGTTAGACATAGGTTCGGGCGCACGTCCAACGCTATGTGACCTTGATTTTGATGGTGATTTTGACCTAGTCATAGGTGGGAAAGGGGCTTACTTAGCACCTGGCACTTACCAAAGTAAACTTCAGTTATTCACCAACATAGGTTCGAACACCTCGCCTTCGTTTGAACTTACAAACAGTGATCTAGCTAATGCCGGCTTCAATAATCTAGGAGAAGATCTAAGCCCCACATTTGGTGACCTCGATGGAGACCTCGATCCCGACCTTCTTGTAGGTGCTCAAAATGGCTTAATCTATTATTATGAAAACACCGGAAGCATTTTAAACCCTAGCTTCACCTACAAGGGAGCTCTTCAAAGTATAGACGTTGGAAATAACAGCACACCCAGTTTAGGTGATTTAGATGGGGATGGTGATCTAGACTTGGTGATTGGAAATGAATTGGGAACAGTGGCCTACTATACAAAAACAGGTGTGTTTCCTAATATCTTTACTTTAGAAGAATCTTCATGGGCTGGCATCGACATGTCATCTTCCTCCGCACCCAGTGGATATTCTGTTCCTATCATAATTTATGGCAGCGACACTACTTTACTCATAGGATCAGAAGACCTAGGTGTTGTTCAAAAAGATTCCGTTAGGGCAATCATGAATGGCTCAGGTAGTTTAGACTTGGTTTTTGACAGTGGCTCCACGAGCTCGAATTCACGTGAAGAAACGCCTTTTAGTGGTTCTAAGAGAAACGGAAGAATGCAAATCATTTTAAGTAGCGATGAACTTTCATCAGCGGGCTCTACTTTTGGACAATTGACTTCGATAGGATTTGAAATTGGCACAAATACAAGCACCTATTTGACGCAAGGCTTTACAATAGCTATAAAACACCTTAGTGATACGGCACAAGTTAATTTTCAGAATCAAGGTTTTCAAACTGTTTACCAGGGCATCAGAGTTTTAACTACCGGATGGAATGACGTTCAATTCTTGTCTCCCTTCACTTGGAATGGGGATGATCATATTATGATAGAATTTTGCTTTTCCAAAAATGCGCAAACAGGAGATATTCCTGTTATATATGGACTCACTTCCTTTTCATCAGTGCTCTACGGAGATGTGTCGGCATGGAACGGAATTACCAAAGACGGTTGTGAAATGCCATTTGGAGGCAAGAGTAATAAACGCCCAAATATGAGATTCAACCTGATGCCTACGCTACGTAATATTGACACCCATTTTAAAAGTTCAGGCAAGCGCCTCCATCCTGCTGTGGCCGACTTAAATGCGGACGGGTATTTAGATGTTATTGTAGGAAACATGAGTGGAGGACTACATTATTTTGAAGGCAACCTATTTAATGATATCAGCATATCAGAGGTTCATCCTGCGAGAAAAAGACCTAGGGTATACCCAAACCCAGCGACAACGGACGTCTTTATTGCCCATACGACTGCATTTAAAGCTTCGGCCGCTTTATACACATTGCTGGGTAGAAAAGTGAGAGATCTTGTCTTGAACGAGCGGAACCAAATAGCACTAGCACCTGGACTCTATGTAATAGTCGTTACAGATGCCTCCAATGGACTGATTTCATCGCATAAACTAATCATTCAATAAAATGACCGACCAACCCATGGTAGTTCTATTTGATGGCCCCTGTACATTGTGTAACAAAGCTGTACAATGGATTCATAGACACGATACTGAAAATCGCTTGGTGTTCGCTTCGCTTCAGAGCAATTGGGCAACTCATCATCTACCTGAACGACTTTCTCATGCAAATGCCGTAGTAATCCAAACGCCTACTCAGTGGCTCTCTGGTAGTGATGCTATCATTGAAATCTGCAAGGTGTTGCCCAATTTTAAGTGGCTCGCCAGACTAAAAGTCATTCCAAAGCCTATTCGAGAATTTATGTACCGAAGCATCGCAAGAAGTAGGTACGCTATTTTTGGTAAAGGATATTGTGCGATAATTTCCTCTAGCAAAATTTTAAATTAAAAAACCCCTGAAGTAAGCAGTTGCTTACTTCAGGGGTTTAGTTTGTTAAATCAACAGGTGATTTATAAATTCTCGTCTAGAGCGGCGTTCATTTTACGCACTGCGACGGCAGAAGCTTCAAATAACTCCTTTTCTTCCGAACTCAGGTTGAACTCAACAATACGCTCCCAGCCGTTTTTACCGATAATCACTGGAACACCTATACAGAGGTCATCCTGGCCATATTCTCCGTTAAGTAAAACAGAACAAGGGAACATTTTTTTCTGATCCCGTACGATAGATTCAACAAGCTCTGCACCGGCTGCACCTGGTGCATACCATGCAGAAGTACCGATCAAGCCTGTCAAAGTCTTACCGCCAACCATAGTTTCTGAAACTACGTGATCCTGTTGTTCCTGACTCAAAAACTGAGTTACCGGAATACTATTATACGTAGCATGTTTAATCAAGGGAATCATGGTCGTGTCACCATGACCGCCGATCACCTGAGCTTGAAGGTCATTAGGAGAACAGTTTAATTGCTCCGATAAGCGGTATTTGAATCTTGCCGAGTCCAGAATACCACCCATACCTATGATGCGATTTTTATGCAAGCCCGAAGTTTTATTCGTCAAGTAAGTCATGGTATCCATTGGATTAGATATAACCACAATAATGATATCCGGACTGTGCTTGATCAAGCTCTCCGTTACCATTTGAACAATTCTAGCATTCGTGCCAATCAATTCTTCACGCGTCATTCCTGGCTTACGAGGAATGCCCGAAGTGATCACCGCAACTGTTGAACCAGCCGTTTTGGAATAATCATTTGTAGAGCCAATAACTTTTGAATCGAAACCGTTTAATGTAGCAGTTTGATTCATGTCCATGGCTTTACCTTCAGCAAAACCTTCTTTGATGTCGAGTAACACGATTTCTTCTGCGAATTCGCGACGAACCATGTTTTCTGCAACTGTGGCACCTACGTTACCGGCACCTACAACCGTAATCTTCATACTTTCTGTGATTTATAGTTAAAATGGTTAGGTAAAGGTACGTTACAGAAGGACGGAATTATACTTATGTTTTAGAATAACCGACAATTCACTAAGACACGTTTTTTGTGTATAAAATTGTAGATTTACCCCACTTAAAATCACCCATTCATGGTCGCACTAAAGCTTATTGGAATCAGCATTGTTTTATTAGGTCTTGGTGTTGCGGGAATCGCAATAAAGATTTGGGCCAAAAAAGATGGGGAATTCGCAGGTACTTGTGCATCCCAAAGTCCTTTCCTTAATAAGGATGGTGAAGCATGTTCGTTATGTGGAAAAGACCCAAACGCCTGCGAAGAAAACCCTGCGTAAGCATTAATTAAATTCATAAGCCGCCCAGCCTGATGTAGTCACCACTTCAATATCTCCGAGTTTATTACTGATAATGAAGTAGCCTTCTACATGAGGCAGAGATTCAATAAAACTAGAAGCCCGATCTACTCCCATAATCATACATGCTGTGCCTAAGGCATCCGCTAATACTGCAGTTGGGGCGATAATACTCGAACTTAGCAAATTGCTCACCACAGGATAACCTGTTTTTGGATTGATCGAATGAACGACTTTCTGTCCTTTGTCATTCACCCAGTATTTCCTGTAGTTTCCGCTTGTTGCAAGCGCCATGGAGTCTAGGGTCACTATCGTCTGAAACATACCCTCTCCCCGGTCTTCCGTGGGCATATCAATACCTATTCGCCAGACATCCCCAGAGTTTTTAGCTCCAGAACAAATAACCTCTCCTCCTACCTCCACTAAATAATTAACAATACCTCGACGGGTCAAGAAGTCGGCTATTCTGTCCACCGTATGCCCTTGAGCTATACCATTCACATCAATTTGATATCCTTGAGGAAGCCAGTATGTAGAATCCTTGAATGGATCTTTTATAAATCGACTACCTACAAATGACATTAGACTATCAATATTTATATGTGCGTTGTATGATCCTCTGGAAAAACCCCAAGACTTAATCAACGGCGCTATGGTCACATCAAAATTTCCTTCCGTAAGTATTGCATATTCCTTTGATCGACGAATCACCTCTGCCAGGTCAAGACTGAGAAGGATCGTATCTCCACGATTCAGACGTGACACGTCACTTTCATTCACCCAAAGTGACATTTGATGGTCCATTTCAAGAAGAATACTATCGATATCCTCCCTGTAGTCAATACCCGCAGGAACGAGATAACTTATACTATAAGTACTTCCCTGAGCAGGACCTTGGTTCGTCATTTGAACCAATTCTGGCGCAGAGCTACATGCCATTAGTAACATCAATAAAATGAATGAACCTACTTTAACCATAATATCAAAACTAAAAAAAAAGCCGCTCCTTTCGAAGCGGCTTTTTAATATAAAAAATAAGATTAACCTCCGAAGTCATCAAAACTTACGTTTTCTGGAGGAACACCTAAGTCATCAACCATTTTCAAAACGGCTGCATTCATAAGTGGAGGTCCACAGAAATAGTATTCAATATCTTCCGGAGCATCATGTAAATCCAAGTAGTTGTCTATCAATGCTTGGTGCACAAAGCCAACAAATCCGTCACCATCAGCATCCATGCTGTCTTTAGGTGTCCAATTATCTTCCGGTAAAGGCTCAGACAACACCAAATGAAATTTAAAGTTAGGAAACTGCTCTTCTATCTGACGAAAATCCTCTAGGTAGAACAATTCTCTTTTAGATCGACCGCCGTACCAATAGCTCACCCTACGTCCAGTTTTCAATGTATGGAAGAGGTGGAACAAATGAGAACGCATAGGGGCCATTCCTGCACCACCACCGATGTAAAGCATTTCAGATTCTGTCTCTTTAATAAAGAATTCTCCATAAGGACCCGAAATCGTCACTTTATCACCTGGTTTCTGACCAAACACAAATGATGAACAAACACCAGGATTAACGTCCATCCATCCACCTTTCTTACGATCAAACGGAGGCGTAGCAACTCTAATATTTAACATGACAATATTACCTTCTGCCGGGTGATTTGCCATAGAGTAAGCACGGAATAATGGTTCTGGATTTACCATTTTAAGGTCCCACAACTTAAACTTATCCCATTCTGTCTGAAACTCATCTGACGCCTTGCCTAACTTAGGATGAGACGTAATGTCTATATCTTTAAAATCAACTGTTAAAGCTGGAACATCAATTTGGATATATCCCCCAGCCTCAAAATCTAAAGTCTCGCCTTCAGGTAATTTTACTACATATTCTTTAATGAACGTAGATACATTGTAGTTTGAAACAACTTCACATTCCCATTTCTTAATACCAAAGATCTCCTCTGGCACCTTAACGGTCATGTCATTTTTTACTTTGATTTGACAACCCAGACGCCACTGGTCAGCGATCTCTTTTCGATTGAAGAAGCCTGTTTCTGTAGGAAGTATCTCACCACCACCTTCGGTTACCTGACACTTACACATACCACAGGTCCCACCACCACCACATGCGGATGGTAAAAAGATTTTCTGGCTACTTAATGTAGTGAGAAGTGTTGTTCCCGATTCTACTTCGACATCATCTCCGTTGATGTTTAATTTAACTGGTCCACTTGGGGACAAGCGTGCTTTTGCCTGTAAAAGAATAGTAACCAACAATAGGATCACCAATACAAAAACGACAACTGAAGAAATTACTACTGTGCTAGATAAAAACATAGCTGACTGTGCTTATTATAATTTAATACCCATGAAGCTCATAAACGCAATACCCATTAAACCTGTAATAATAAAGGTTATTCCGAGGCCACGTAAAGGAGCAGGAACATTTGAATAGCGAATTTTTTCTCTAATTGCAGCGATAGCTACAATAGCTAAAAACCAGCCCACTCCAGATCCTATGCCATATACTGTCGCTTCAGCTATAGTGCCAAACGCGCGTTCTTGCATAAACAACGACCCTCCTAGAATAGAACAGTTTACGGCGATAAGCGGCAAGAAAACTCCTAGTGCACTGTACAATGCAGGTGCGAATTTCTCGACAATCATCTCAATTAACTGAACCATTGATGCAATCACCGCGATGAACATGATGAACGACAAAAAGCTTAAGTCAACATCAGCGAATCCATCACCTAACCAAGACAATGCGCCTGCTTTTAAAACATAATTTTCAAGCAACCAGTTCACGGGTAATGTAATAGTCAATACAAAAGTTACTGCAATACCTAAACCAACTGCAGTTTTGACAGTTTTAGATACCGCTAAGTAAGAACACATACCAAGGAAGTATGCGAAGATCATGTTCTCAATGAAAATTGAGCGAACGAATAAGTTTACTAATTCTTGTCCCATATCGAGTCTAGTTTTCTTCGATGAGTTTAGTGTTGCGCGCGCGCTGTACCCAAATGATCAAGCCAACTACGATAAGTGCCATTGGCGGGAACAGCATAAATCCGTTGTTTGCGTAGAATCCTCCATTAGCAATATACCAGCTGTCAGGAATGACCTGGATACCTAATAATGCTCCTGATCCCAGCAGTTCGCGGAAAAAAGCTACAGCGATCAGGACAGCACCATAACCGATCGCATTACCAATACCATCCATAAATGCTTTCCAAGGTCCATTTGCTAGAGCGAAAGCCTCAAAGCGTCCCATGATAATACAATTGGTAATGATTAGACCAACAAATACAGAAAGCTGCTTGCTCACATCGTAAGCAAAGGCTCTTAAGAATTGATCCACCAGGATAACTAAAGACGCAACCACAACAAGCTGAACGATAATTCTAATACGATTAGGAATCAAGTTTCGAATCAATGAAATGATTACGTTACCAGCTCCTAATACAAACATCACTGAAAGTGACATTACAATTGCAGGTTCCAGTTTTACGGTGATGGCAAGAGCAGAACACACACCAAGTACTTGGACCGTAATAGGATTATCGTCGTTAAACGGGTCTGAAAGTAGCTTTTGATTCTTCTTTGAGAACAAAGACTCTTTTTGTTTTACTTCTGTGCTCATGAACGTTCAATGTTTTTAAAGTATGCCGCATAAGGAGCCAAACAATCTATCAGCATGTCGTTTACACCATTAGATGTAATCGTACCGCCTGATATGCCGTCTACCATATAATTTCCTGCAGATGTACCTGCTTTAACTACCGAGATGGATTGGAATACTCCCTCTTCAGATATCTTCTTTCCTGGGAACTGATCGGTGAATATAGGAGTGGTTATTTCAGCACCTAATCCTGGGGTCTCACTCTTATGGCCAAAAGTGGCACCCACAACTGTATTACCATCTGACTCGAGCGCAATGTATCCCCAAACAGGGCCCCAAAGACCTTTGCCTCTTAGTGGGACTACATAGAAAGTCTCTCCATCTTTTTCAGTAACATACAAAGGAACTGAGCGCTCCATGTTATCCGATTTAACAGCACTTGCCATATCAATATCGAAAGCAGCAGAAGCATCTTCAGAGACAACCTGACCTCCGCTCAATGTTAAACTCTGCTTTACATACTCTGTAAAGATCAGGTCGGACTCAGCGCGATTTTTCTCTATACCTATGGACGCAAGGATGCTTTGTTTCTTCTCTTGTGTAATATTTGCTGATTGCCTGCTCTTTAAGCCCAGAGAGGTCCCAGAGAGCAATACAGCTACAATTACCACCATGACGGTAGCAAATGTGTACGTATATGTGTTACTATTAACATTCATGACTCTATGGTTTAGGCGTTAGCAAGACGTTTTGAACGACGTTTTATGTTTGATTCTACAACGTAGTGATCAATTAATGGTGCCATAACATTCATAAATAGTATAGCAAGCATTATGCCCTCTGGATAGGCAGGGTTAAATACACGGATCATAATTCCAAAGAATCCAGCAAGGAAACCATAAATGTACTTTCCTGTTTCTGTCTGTGAGCCACTTACAGGATCAGTAGCCATGAAAACCATTCCAAACATAAATCCTCCAATCAATAATTGATGGATAGGATTAAGTCCCATGAATTCATTCACCGCGAATGCATTAAATATGGTTGCCATCGCTAATCCACCGACAAGGAAGCTTAGCATTATTTTCCATGACCCTACCCCTTTGAAGACTAAGAATAATCCTCCAAGAAGAATCAATAAAGCAGAGGTTTCTCCGATAGAACCAGGAATCAGACCAAGGAAGGTATTCATCATTGAATAGGTTCCCCCTGAACCAAACTGGGCCATTACCGTTTCTGTCGCAGGATTATTAAGGCCTTGTCCAACCGTAGTTGCTAACTCTCCCATAGCTGTTGCGCCTGAGTATCCATCTACTAGTTGAGCGCCCTCTTCACCGTTAGTGTTGATCCAAATTTGATCACCTGACATCCATGTTGGGTAGGCGAAGAATGCAAAGGCGCGAGCGGTTAGTGCCGGATTCAAAAGATTCATACCAGTACCTCCAAAAACTTCTTTCCCAATCAGTACAGCAAAAATAGTACTCACTGCTACCATCCAGAGTGGTATGTCTACAGGCATGATCATTGGAATAAGCAAACCACTTACGAGAAATCCCTCATTAACGGCATGGTTACGTTTCCACGCGAAAAATATTTCAACTCCCAAACCAGCAGCATAGGTTACCGTGATTAACGGCAACATTTTCAGCGCACCAAAAAGGAAGTTATCCAACCATGTACTTTCTTCTCCAAAAGCACCATAATGAAGGCGCCCAATATTCCACATACCAAAAAGTAAGGCAGGAACCATTGCAAAGATTACAGTGATCATCGTGCGCTTTAAATCAATCGCGTCACGTACGTGTGCACCAGAGTGGGTTGTATGGTCAGGAACGAAAGCCATGGTCTCAATTGCATTGTGCAATGGATACAAAATGTTTCTCTTACCCTCTTTCTCAACGAGCGGTCTGGTCTTATCGAATATGTTTTGTACAAATTTCATAATAAAAACGTCTTACATCATTTCTTTTCGGAGGTCCATCAAACCGTCTCGTACGATTTGTTGTAAAGGCAGCTTAGAAGTACAAGCGACCTCAGCAAGGGCAAAGTCTTCAGGCAATACCTCATAAATCCCTAATTGCTCCATTTTCTCTACATCCCCTATTAATATGCAACGTAGCAACTGCTGTGGAAAAATATCCATGGGAATAAATTTATCATACTCCCCTGTAACAACAAAGGCTCGCTCTTCCCCGTGAATATTTGTATCTAAATCATACTTTCTGTTAGGGAATAACCAAGACCAAAAAGCACGGTTCGTAGAAAATTTACCGAAACCAGGCAAAACCCATCCAAAAAACTCTGTGGAATTACCTTCTGGAATCGCCGTGATTTGACTTTTACCAAAACTCAGAAATCCATTTTCTTCTAAAGTAGTTCCTGTCAATACGTCTCCCGCAATCATTCGCGTATTGTCGTTGTTTATGTTCGTCGAAACGAAGCTTGACAGACCGACTCCTTGTGTCATTGTAGCATATCCGGCATTCTTAGCCCTAGAGCCTGCAACAGCCACCCGATAGGTTGGCGCATAAGATCCGGTAAGAAAAGCGTGACCAATCACCGGTAAATCCACGGCATTCACGGTCCAAACAATTTCTCCTTTATTCATCGGAGCAGCTTGAGCTATTTGGGTACCTACTAAACCCTTAGGATGTTTACCCGTAAATTGGATTGAAGTCGCTTTCTCATGACTCAATAGCCCCAAAGGCGGAACATCCCCATCCTGGCTGACATAAACTTTACCAGCAGTCATCAAAGAAAGTGCTTCAATTGCCGCTGCAACTTCAGTTTCTTTACCTGCCAATTGATAGGCTAAATCGCCAGCAAGAGGACCGCTTTGAACACCATTGACGAATATATCGCGCGGTAGTTCATGCATACTTGCCGCGACACCGTAAGGTCGGCTGGTTATTAATGCACCTACTCCTGTATTTGCAAAGTGAGCGGCTGTAGCTTCACGATTAGTCGATTTCAGGTCAAAGGAACCATGGTCGGCATATTTCGTGTCACTGTCAGCAAGAATGATTACTTGAAGAATCTTGCGCTTTGCTCCGCGCTTGATTTCCGTAACCTCACCTGATACTGGAGAACATATTAATACTTCGGGGCGGTCTTTGTCGTAAAACAAAACATCGCCTGCGTTTACTTGAGTTCCGGCTTTCACGACCAATTTTGGCGTAATTCCCGGAAAATCTAAGGGACTCACTGCATAGGTTGAGCTGGCAACTGCCCCCAGGTGTTTTTGGGGAGCATCACCGATCAACTTAATGTTGTGACCCTTGCGAATCTTATAGGTTTGAGACATCGTACGTTTCAGTATGATTTTGGATTGCGAAGTAAGGTATAACATTCTTTTTTCCACGTTAATTAAAGACGAATTGTACCTTAGCTATCATTTTTTATTCAACATGCTTCTCAAAAAGTCTCTTATCCTAACGTTAACACTTGCTAGCTCGGTTTTGTTCGGCCAAAATTTGAACGATACAACAGTGTTTTCCTACATAAAATCCATACAAATAGCACCTGTTGGCGAGCCTCTTGACTTTGCCGCGTATGAACTAGGCTCGAAAAAAGGGCTTGAATTGAGCTTTGACGATTTAGCGTATGAATGGAATAATTACGCTTATCGTATTTTTCATTGCACTAAAAATTGGGAGAAAAGTGACTTATTACTTAATCAATACCTTACTGGATTTGAGGGTAATTACATGAATGATTTTGCCATAAGCATCGGGACTTTTGTTCCTTATACTCATTACAGTTTAAAAATACCTAATGCTGACATGACACCACGAATTAGTGGTAATTATGTTATAGAAATCTATCAAGATGATAATCCAAACGACATTGTGCTTCGTCGCAGATTCATTATTTATGAAAACTTAGTGATACCTGCGGTGCAGATATCACGGGCAGTAGATCTGAATAACTTTAGTTCTGAGCAGCAGGTAAGCTCAAGAGTGTCTCTTTCTGGCTATCCCGTTCAAGACTACTTCAACGATTTAGATCTCAGTATTCTACAGAATAGGCGATGGGACAATGCTAAAACTGAACTTAAGCCTGCCTTTATAAATGATGGCCTGCTTGAATACAATTTCATGGGTGGAGAGGCTTTCCCCGGCGGAGTTGAGTTTCACGTATTTGACACGAAAAGACTTAACCAGGTGGGAATGGGCGTCAAAACGTCAAGGCTAGATACCTGCTGGGAAGTTTATCTAAATGAAGTTAAAAACCAATCTATCTCTGTCTACAGCTTTCAAAATGACATCAATGGACGAAGATTTTATCAACGTGCCGATGTTGGTAATCCAGATTTAGCTGGAGACTATTGCTGGGTTGAATTTTACTTTAAAAGTCCAAAACTAGATGTTCCTGTTTTTGTGTTTGGGCAATTAAGCGACTGGCGGCTGACGAATGAGTTCGAATTGGCATACAACGAAAGCCGAGGTGCCTATTCCAAACGTGTTCTTCTTAAACAAGGTTATTACAACTATGTATTTGCACATCCTACTACAGACGGAAGTGTGGGTACTGAATTGACAGAGGGCACGCACTGGCAGACCAGAAACGATTACACGCTCATCATGTACAACCAAGGAATGGGATTGCGTTACGATAGAATCATAGGATATTTAAAACCATCATCAGCTTTATAAACATGAATAGAATCACCACTTTACTTTTAGTTCTTTGCACAAGCGCATCTGCCTTCGGCTGGGGGCTTACTGGTCACCGAATTGTCGGGCATATTGCTATGGACCATTTAAACAACAAAGTGCGTGCGCACATTATCGATGTACTTGGAGGTGAAGACCTCGCTATGGTTGCAAATTGGATGGATTTTATCAAAAGTGACCGCGACTATGATACACTCAAAGCATGGCACTATTGTACCATACCCTCCTTGGATGACATAGATGGTCACCAGCACCCGGAGCAAGGAGATGTTTGGATGGCGATAGTAAAGTTATTGCACGAAATAGAAACCCAACAATACAGTGTAGACGAAGCCTTTGCGCTGAAAGCATTGGCACACCTGATTGGAGATGTACACCAACCTTTACACTGCGGAAATGGCAAAGACAAAGGAGCAAATGATGTTAAGGTCACGTTCTTCAGGGGGAAATCCAATCTTCATAGAGTTTGGGATAGCGGAATGATTGATCACTGGAAAATGAGCTATACCGAATATTCAAGCTGGATTATGTCAACTAGGACTAGTGAAAACATAGTAAGCTGGAAGAATACTAGCGTACACGATTGGGTTCGAGAAAGCGTGATTTACCGCGAAGAATGTTACAACACAGGGGACCCGGAAAGAATGGGATACCGGTACATTTATGACCATACTGAATTACTGCATTTACGTTTAGCGCAAGCTGGGGTGAGGCTAGCAGACGCTTTAAATAAAGCCTACGCAGCTCGGTAAATTCAATATTTACACATGAATTGACGCACAGAGGCCCGGCTAATTCCCGGGCCTCTGTGCGTTTGTACATTTGATTCTTGGTTATTTCGAATGCTCTATCGCTACAATCTCAAGCAACTTAACGATCACTTCTGTTGCACTCTCCATATCTTGGAGAGATACAAATTCATAAGGGCTATGAAAAGCATGCTCTCCAGCAAAAATATTTGGGCATGGCAACCCCATGAAACTTAGCTTAGAACCATCAGTGCCCCCTCTGATTTTTGACTTACGTATAGGTAATCCAACCGCTTCAATCGCCTTTTCAGCATACTCCACAACCTCTGGACGCTGGTCTAAAACCTGCTTCATATTGCGATACTGCTCGTTTATAGTAATTGAATATGATGTTCTTTTAACCGCCTTTGTTGCCTGTTTGGCTAACGCACCCAAAAGAGCTGCATAGTCTGACAATTCATCAGTATCAAAAGACCGCAGAAGCATGGTGATGTGTACCTCTTCGACGCCACCTGATATCTCATATGGATGTACAAATCCTTCGTCACCCTTCGTAGACTCTGGCGCCCATTCTTGTCTTGGCAGGGACGATAGAAATACACCTGCCGCTTTTAGCGCATTTGCCATTTTTTTGTTCCCATATCCAGGATGTGTATTCGAACCACGAAAAGTAACCACCGCACCATCCGCTGAAAACGTTTCGTCCTCTATAGACCCTTTTGTGGCGCCGTCCATGGTGTATCCAAAATCAGCATCTAATTTTTTTAAATCAACATGGTCTGCTCCTCTACCAATTTCTTCATCAGGAGTGAACAATATTTTCATCGCAGCACGTGGCGCTTCTGAGCTCATGAGAAGGTGCGCTGCAGTCATTATTTCTGCAACACCTGCCTTGTTATCTGCACCCAACAAAGTAGATCCATCGGAAGTAATGATCGTGTGTCCTGTCATTTCCTTCAGTGGGCCAAAATCCTTTGGACTTATAATCACGTCCCCCTCAGGAAGAGCGATGTCGCCTCCATCGTATTGCTCGTGAAGCATAGGTACTACACCAGCGCCAGAGTATTCTGGAGACGTATCCATATGTGCACAAAAACAAACTGCTGGTGCAGACTCATATCCCGGTGCAGCTGGAACCGTAGCGTACACATATCCCTGGGGATCCATATGGGCATCACCCAATCCCATTTCTAACAGCTGAGACACCAATAGTCTTCCGAGGTTCATCTGCTTTTGCGTAGAAGGGACAGAAGTTGAATGTGGGTCACTTTGAGTATCTATCTGAACATACTGCTTGAATCTCTCAAGTAACAAAGGGTATTTCATGAACATGGTTTTATTTAGCGTGAAGAGAAGCGGGAGCGAAAAGAGTTCTAAGTACCGTTTCAATTAAGATTCGAAGGTCTAATAATAAGGACCAATTTTCAATATAATATACATCGGCGCGGATGCGCATTTCTAAAAGTTCTTTGCGAGCGGAAACCCCTCCCCCTCTTAATCCTCTGGTCTGGGCAAGACCAGTTAATCCCGGCTTCGTCCAATACCGAACCCTATAGCTTTGCACCAGTTTAGAATAGGCAACGCCATCGCCACTTGTGTGAGGACGTGGACCTACCAACGACATCTGTCCCAAGAGGACATTGAGCAACTGTGGGATTTCATCAACACCTGTTTTTCGCATCCAAGACTGTAGCGCATTACTTTTACCTGCTGTGTTCATGGTCTTAAATTTTAAGACCTTAAATGGTCTTCCCTGCAATCCTTCACGCTCTTGGATAAACCAAGGGTTGCCTGCTCCAGAAAGCAAGAGCAACATACCTAGCAACGGAAATAACCAACTCAGTAGAGAGACCATTACAAGAAGCGAGAGCACTAAATCAAACACCCTCTTCAACCATGCATTGGCCCAATTTGCTAAGGGCTCTTGACGTTGAGAGAACATTGGAATTCCTTCGAGTGACTCTAAAAACATTTGACCCGCATATTGAGGTCCTAAATCAGGTAGGAATCTAAATCTCATCCCATATTCCAATGCAAGACGATTGGCGCTGTCATAGCCTTCTGTCCCTGGAGCATGTGCACAAATAACCTCATACACGCCATCCAGGGTCGCGTCCTCTAGCGGTCCATCATATTTCCATCCTAATTCAGGGCGTAATTCTGTCAAACTTCTTAACGCATCAGACGTAGCGTGCTGCCCAGAAAGTAGGTATCGCCTTTGCCATTTACCCTTGGCCATTTGAACACGTAAAAAGTGAACCAACAAAAGTCTATATAGCAGGGCAATCGAATACAACGAAACAAAATAGGTCACCAAGAATACTCGACTGTAATAATATCCTTTCAAACCCACAACAACAATAGCTAAAATGGCCAATTGTGCTACTGCACCGCGCAATAAATTAGCAGTAACATTTCTTTGCTCTAGACCACTTGTGTAGCTAAAGAAACCTGCCCATCGGCCGGCAGAGTACCAGGAAACGACAGTGAGCACTAACAATTGCAAATAATAGTTGTAGTACTCGGGGTTACTTATCCTTAAATCTTCAAAACGCCAAAATCCCACAGCTATAAATAAAGCCATGAGAAGTAACCCGTCGAATAGCAGGGTTGTTAATCGATAAATATTTGTGCTTTGGTTTTGCATTTTTACAGCCCAAAAGATACTTACTTTTACAACGATGAGCATCACCCAACATCCTATAGTATACGCCTCAGGCGTGGGTCCCGACAGAGCAGCAGCTCTAGCGGAGGAATTTAGCATCCGAACTACCCATCAATTTCTTGAGCATTACCCCTTTAGATATGTAGATAAAACCCAATACCTATCTATTGCACAGCTCACAAATCAATCGAATGAGGTGCAGATAAAAGGTCAGATTACGAAGGTAGAGGAATTGGGATCCCCTCGCCAAAAAAGACTTGTAGCTACTTTTTCAGATGGAACAGGTTTTATCGAATTGGTGTGGTTCAAAGGCGCAAAGTGGGTAAAAAAGTCACTCAAGCTGCAAACGCCGATAGTCATCTATGGTAAACTGAATGTGTTTAACGGTAAAAAAAGCATTCCTCATCCTGAAATCTCAGCCCCCTTATCGAATGAAGTATCCTCTGCGCTCGAACCTGTGTATTCCACTACAGATAAACTAACGAGAAAGGGACTCAATTCCAAAGGCCTTGCGAAGATTATGAGATCCGTTTTAACCGCTGAATTAGACACTCTAGAAGAACCTTTTTCAGCGTCTTTTAGAGGAGTGCATAAGCTAATTTCAAAAGCTCAAGCACTAGAGTGGATTCACTTTCCTTTGTCCCGAAAGCACTTAGACGCAGCAAGAAATCGAATTAAATTTGAAGAATTCTTTTTTTTACAATTGACGCAGCAGCGCAACAAAATGCGCAACAAGTCTTCCATTAAGGGCTATAAATTTAAGGAAGTGGGAGACTCCTTTCTCAACTTTTATAAAAATCACCTCCCGTTTGAATTGACTGGTGCACAGAAAAGAGTTGTCAAAGAAGTCAGAATGGATGTGCGCACGGGTGCACAAATGAACAGATTAGTGCAAGGTGATGTTGGGTCCGGCAAAACAATTGTTGCCCTACTTGCCATGCTATTGGCCATTGACAACGGCTTTCAAGCGACATTAATGGCGCCAACAGAAATACTAGCCACACAACATTATCATAGTCTTAACGAACTTTGCGAACCTGCAGGTATACACATAGCGCTACTTACAGGATCCACTAATGCGGCCAATAGAGCGGTCATTCACCAGAGGTTGCAAGATGGATCACTCCAAATATTAATTGGTACCCATGCTTTGATTGAGCCAACCGTCAAATTTGCCAATCTTGGGCTTGCTGTGATTGATGAACAACATAGGTTTGGAGTTGCTCAGCGTGCTAAGCTTTGGAAGAAAAACGAAAACCCTCCGCACGTTCTCGTAATGACTGCAACACCCATTCCAAGAACGCTTGCCATGAGTCTATATGGCGACTTGGATATTAGCGTTATAGATGAGCTTCCACCAGGTAGAAAACCAATCCAAACGATGCATTTGTTCGATAAGAATCGATTAAAACTTAATGGGTTCATGCAGCGTGAAATAGAAAAGGGTCGGCAAATATATATTGTTTTTCCACTCATCGAGGAAAGCGAAACCTTAGACTTAAAAAACCTAAGTGAGGGCTATGAGCAGCTGCTTCGCGATTTCCCAAGGCCCACCTATCAAATAGCGGCGGTTCATGGTAGGATGAAAGCGGAGGACAAACAGGGTGAAATGCAACGGTTTGCCGCGGGTAAAGCACAAATTATGGTAGCCACTACAGTTATTGAGGTGGGTGTTAACATCCCTAATGCCTCTGTAATGGTTATTGAGAATGCGGAGCGGTTTGGGCTCAGTCAACTCCACCAGCTTCGTGGACGAGTTGGAAGAGGTAGTGAAAATAGCTTTTGCGTTTTAGTCTCTTCGTTTAAGCTATCGAGTGACGCAAAAACCAGACTCGAAACCATGGTGCGTACCCAGGATGGCTTCGAAATAGCTGAAGTAGATATGAAGCTTAGAGGGCCTGGAGATATGATGGGCACTCGACAGAGTGGTCAACTCGAATTCAAGCTGGCATCATTAGTTCAAGATGGAGATATCTTAAATTGGACAAGAGAAGTTGTGGAACAATTATTGATGGATGATCCACAACTAAATACACCCAATCACTGTTCTATCAAAGAACATTGGATTCGCCTCTACAAACACCAGTGGGGTTGGAACAGAATTTCATAACTCATGGCCAAGCGCTTTGCTCGCTTTTTTAAACTTAATCACCTGCTGTTAACACGAACTGGAGGCTACGGTTTTATAAGGCAAAATGCCTTGAAAGTTGTAGCGTCTATCCTTGTCATTCTCGTTCTATTTTATCTTTTTGACACCTTTGTTATTGACATCGATTCTGCTACGGCTTGGCTCACTAAAATGTTGTCAACACCTGGATTATTGAGCCTATTCTTTTTCTCAGAAATCACATTAGGGTTTATCGCTCCTGAAATATTGATTATTTGGGCAAGGGAAGCAGCCCAGCCTATATGGATGCTTGTACTTCTAGCATTGCTCAGTTATTGCTCAGGAATCATCTCCTACTTCATCGGTAAATATTGGGCAACGCGTAAGATTGTCAATGACAAATTAATACTTAAGCATGGTGATACTCTTAAACAGTTGCATCGATTTGGAGGATTGCTCATAGTACTTGCGGCGCTGACACCACTGCCCTATCCTATCGTCTGCCAGCTCTGTGGATTAAATAAATATCCATTCAAGATGTTCGCCTTTCTTACATTGGTAAGATTCCTTCGTTTTGGCATCTACGGAGCGGTACTCTATAATTTGTTCTAAAGCACGTATTAAGGGCTTTGCAGTTACTTTTCAAAGTGTAACTTTGAGACTTTAAGAAAACGAAGCTACATGAACATTTCCTACAGTTGGTTAAAGCGCTTTTTACCGGTTCAACTTGATCCGAAAAGAGTAGACGAATTGCTCACAGACACTGGTCTTGAAGTCGAGGGGGTTACTGAGATAGAGTCTATTCGCGGTGGTCTTCGTGGCGTGGTGGTTGGAGAAGTACTCACTTGCGTTCAACATCCTAATGCAGATAGACTAAAAATCACTACCCTAGAGATTGGTACGAATGAGCCTATTCAAATCGTATGTGGTGCGCCTAATGTCGCTGCTGGACAAAAAGTACCGGTAGCTACTGTTGGAACGATTCTCTATCCAAACGGCGAAGAATTAAAAATAAAAAAAGGTAAAATCCGAGGAGAGATCAGCTTAGGTATGATTTGCGCTGAAAGTGAGTTGGGACTAGGACAAGGGGAAGATGGAATCATGGTTCTAGAGGAATCTCTTTTATCCGGCACAGCGTGTTCAGAGGTCTTTAATGTTCAAAGCGACTATGTCTTTGAAATAGGATTAACCCCAAACCGCACGGATGCAATGGGACATATTGGCGTTGCTCGCGACTTGCGTGCAGCACTGCTTACTTTGGGCGAATCGGCTCCAGAGCTTTATGTTCCTAATGAAGAATTAAAGAGTACACAGCCTAATACTATTGAGCTGCATTTAGGAGATACTGATTGTCCTTCCTATTCCGGGATACATTTCACGAACGTACAAGTAGCGGAAAGCCCAAACTGGCTGAAGGCCAACCTTACAGCGATTGGATTAACCCCTAAAAATAATGTAGTTGACATCACAAACTATGTACTGCACACGTTCGGTCATCCGCTTCATGCGTTTGATGCCAATAAACTCAGTGGTCAAAAAGTAATGGTACGCTCCGCCTTTAAAGGAGAAAAGCTAACTACACTTGATGACTTAGAGCGTGAGCTCAGTGAAAATGACTTAGTCATTGCTGATGCTGAAAAGCCAATTTGCTTAGCCGGAGTCATGGGTGGAAGGGACAGTAGTGTGAACTACAAAACCACCTCTATATACCTTGAAGGCGCCTATTTTGATGCGGTTAGAGTGCGCAAGATGGCAAAGCGTCACGGGATTAATTCGGACGCAAGTTATCGTTACGAGCGCGGTGTTGACCCAAACGCAACGACCCAAGCACTTGTTTATGCTGCGCACCTTATCTGTGAGTTTACAGGAGCATCTGCGAGCGCTATAGACCATAAAGGACAGGTTGAATTCCCGCGTCAAGAACTTACTTTCTCCTACAATAAGGTATCAAAACTTATAGGAATAGCACTGCCCATTCAAAAGGCTAAAGAAATTTTAGAATCTCTAGAATTCGAGATTATTTCCGTGATTGCTGATGCTTGGACCGTTAAAATCCCAACCTATAGAGTAGATGTTACCAGAGACGTTGATGTGGCTGAGGAACTGTTAAGGATATACGGATTCAACAATATACCTGTGCCTGATCAGATGAGAATTAGCGTCGCAAAACACGACCCTCGTCCAGAAAAACTAGAGCATTCGTTTTTGAATCAATTGACCGGAAACGGGTTTTACGAAATCATGAACAATAGCCTATCCAAGGGTGAGAATTATCAAATCCTCCAACCAGAAGTGAGCGAGTCGCTCATAGAGATGCTAAATCCATTGAGCCAAGATCTCAATGTGATGCGAGGTACAATGTTGTTTGGAGCTTTAGAGGTAATTAGTTTTAATCAAAAACGACAACAACCTAGTCTACGATTTTTCGAAAGAGGAAAAACATATGGACAAGGCGCTAAGGGCTACTTTGAAACCTCACATATAGATCTTGCCATTTCCGGCAAAACCGGAGAGCACCATTGGACCGACAGCGATGTGGATAACGATTTTTTTGAATTAAAGGGAATCGTAGAAGCCACTCTAGTCCGCTTTGGCCTAAAAGCGATCTATACAACCTCCACACATAGCCTCTTTGGCGAGTCTGTCGACATTAAGGTTGGTAAGACCAAGGTTGGATATATCGGAAATGTTCATCCGAAAGTACTTCACCATTTTGACATCAAAGGATCTGTCGCTTACAGCAGTCTAAATTGGGATACCATTATCTCCATGGCACTCATTAAGGGGACGCAACTTTTCATGGGTCTTCCAAAGTCCCCGTCTGTTCGTAGAGATTTAGCTTTGCTTGTAGACCAAGCTACCAGCTACAATGACGTACAAGAGGTTGTTCTTCAAACGGAACGAAAACTACTTAAAAATGTTTTTCTGTTTGACGTTTATCAAGGAGATCGATTGCCCGCGAATAAAAAAAGCTATGCCATCGGAATGACGTTTCAAGACGCTGAAAAAACACTGAATGACAAAGCCGTAGAGAAATGTGTTCAACGAATTTTACACCAGCTCAACGAACGTTTAGGAGCCGTATTACGTTAATATCATATGTTAAAGGTCGCCTGGGCACCGATTTACCACCATCCATTATCTGAGAACCATAGATTCCCTATGGCTAAATACTCGTTGCTTCCAGAGCAGCTTATTCACGACGGCACCTTAGAAATGGGTAATTTCTTTGCTCCCGGTCTTCTTCCCGTTGAACGTGTCTTACGTTCGCATGACCCAGCATACTGGGATAAATTAGACCAACTCACTCTGGATCCCAAGGCACAGCGAAAAATTGGTTTTCCATTATCTCAAGAGCTCATCAATAGAGAGCGAACTATATGCCAAGGAACCGTTGACTCCGTGAAATTTGCCCTTGAAAACGGGTGCTCATTGAATATCGCAGGAGGAACACATCACGCCTTTAGTGATCGTGGTGAAGGATTCTGCCTACTGAATGACATTATCATAGGTGCCCACGAATTGATTGATTATCATAATATTACTAAAATCTTAGTCATCGACCTTGATGTTCATCAAGGAAACGGCACTGCATCTATGGCCCGCGGGGATTCAAGAATTTTCACGTTCTCCATGCATGGCGAAAAAAACTATCCTTATCATAAAGAGCAAAGCGACTTGGATGTACCTCTCCCGGACTATATAGGAGACACTGACTACCTCAGGATACTTGACCACCACCTTTCGAAACTCTTCGAAGAAGTAGAGCCTCAATTTGTGTTTTATCAAAGCGGTGTTGACATTCTACGTGGTGACAAACTCGGAAGGATGGACATCACGTTGGACGGATGTAAACAGCGTGACAAACTGGTTCTTGAGCGTTGTTTTAGAAATCAAGTTCCAATAGCAATTAATATGGGTGGCGGTTATAGCCCTGAAATAAAAAATATTATAGAGGCTCATGCAAACACTTTTCGTGTTGCATCTTTTTATTATGCCTAGCATTGATACAATATTAGGTCCTAACTTAAGTGGAATGTTTAGTCACATATGATGTTAAAGTCCGTCTTAATTATTTCTTTGATCAGTTTTTTTTCCCACAGTGTCTATGGCCAGAAATACGGCCCTATGGAGCCCAATAGGTTCAGTTACTTATCTGTAGGCCAAGGCTGTAATTACACAAGTTTAAAAGCTGGGTATGACATAAAGCCTAACATTTATTTAGAGATACTATTCCTAAGTGATGGAGGAAGGATCTGGAAGGAATTAAACCGATATAATGATTGGCGCTCGCTATCTTTATTAAGAGTGGTTAACATTGCTCCATTACGAAGCCAATTAAGGTTTGGGGTTGGAATAATGCATACTTCAGAGAATACTTCCGCTCTTATTAAAGGTATGGGGGTGACACCTCAAATATCTGGAGTAATTCGTGTCCACAAAAAAGTAGCTATTGGTGCTTCTGTTATTTGGCCAATTGCTATAAGCCCTGCAAAAAAATTAATTCTACCCACAAAAGTGTTCACTGTAGAATATACAATAGGGCGATATATAAAAAAGTCTGGCCTAAAATGAGTGCAGGCCAGACCTTTTATTTAGGCAATTGATTACTTTGTTAAAATCTCACCAAGAGCATTGTCGTAGATATGTTTGTAATCCGCGACCTTACCCCAGTCTTCGTCATCCACTCGGATGTCTCCCTCAGTTACATGACCCATCAGGTCGAATTCGCAACCATTGAGCATCATCAAATCAATGAATTTATTTTTATGCTCTTCACTGACCGTGACCAGAATTCTAGATGCACTTTCCCCAAATAGAACAGCATCCTTTCTAAATTCAGCAGGCAAGGTTACATTGAAGCCAAGTCCTGAAGAAAACCCTTTCTCCAGAAGACCCACCCATAAACCACCTTCGCTTAAATCGTGGGCACTTTTTATAGCGTTCTCACGTATCAGCATTTGAACCTGTTTTTGATTAGCGTATTCCTCCTCGAGATCAAAATAGGGAGCAGAGCTTTCTTCCATACCGTGGATGTGCACTAAGTACTGAGAAGAAGAAATGTCATTTCTATTTGACCCAATCATAAAGATTAAGTCGCCTTTGTCTTTATAACTAAGCGTAGTAATAAACTTCTTGTCTTCAACGACTCCGATCATACCTATCGTAGGCGTAGGGAATACTGGCTCAGTCGTATTTCCTATTTGGGTTTGATTGTAGAAACTAACGTTTCCACCTGTTACCGGAGTATCAAACTTTAAACAGGCAGCACTCATTCCTTTGATGGAACCCACAAACTGCCAATACACTTCTTTATTATATGGATTACCAAAATTCAAACAATTCGTAACCGCAGAAGGTATACCCCCGGAACAAGTGATGTTCCTTGCTGCTTCTGCCACTGCCATCGCACAACCAACTTCTGGGTCTGCATGCACATACCTAGAGTTACAATCGACACTCATTGCGAGCGCCTTATTCGTCCCCTTAATATTAACGACGCCTGCATCAGATGGATCGTTAGTCCCCATATTACGAGTCCCTACCATACTATCATACTGTTCGTAGATAAAACGCTTAGAGGCAATATTTGGAAGTGCGATCATCTTTCTGGCGATGTCTTTAAGGTCTTTAGGCTCTTCAATACTATCAATAGAGAATTTTTTATATTCCTGGAAATAGGCAGGTTCAGTCCACTCTCTGTGGTACACGGGAGCTCCGCCACCAAGGACCGCACTTTCAGCAGGAAGCGTACCCACTAGATTACCTTCCCAGTAATAGTTTACCGTTCCACCTGAAGTGACTACTCCTATTTCTTCGCATTCTAAATCCCACTTGTCGAAAATATCCAACACTTGTTGTTCTTTACCCTTTTCAACGACAATAAGCATTCGTTCCTGAGATTCAGAAAGTAGTATTTCCCAAGGCTCCATACTCTGGCGCAAGGGTACTTTATCAAGCCATATCTCCATCCCGTGCTCGCCAGCAGCAGACATTTCACAGGAAGAACAGGTGATGCCTGCTGCTCCCATATCCTGCATTCCAACAACGGCGTCAGTGTTGGCTAATTCCATTGAAGCTTCTAGCAATAATTTCTCTTGAAAGGGATCACCAACCTGAACTGAAGGGATGTCTTCTGCCGAATCTTCATCTAAGTCCTTAGAGGCAAAGGAAGCACCATGTATACCATCTTTTCCTGTAGCAGATCCTACAATAAATACTGGGTTTCCAGGACCTGAAGAAGTCGCTGAAATTTCATTTCCAACTTCTACAATACCAGCAGAAAAAGCATTTACTAATGGGTTTTGGTGATAACATTCATCAAAATATACTTCACCACCAACCATGGGAATGCCAAACGCATTTCCATAATCTCCGATACCTTTTGACACACCTTTTACCAACCATTTCGTGCGATCTTCCGTAGGTTTCCCAAAACGTAACGAGTTCAATTGCGCTATCGGACGTGCACCCATCGTGAAAATATCACGGTTGATACCTCCAACTCCTGTTGCAGCGCCTTGATATGGTTCGACTGCCGATGGATGATTGTGTGATTCTATTTTGAAAGCACAGGCCAATCCGTCTCCTATATCAACTAATCCAGCATTTTCCTCTCCAGCTTCTACCAGCATGTGAGGTCCCTTTTTAGGAAGTTGTTTTAACCAAACAATGGAGTTTTTATAAGAACAGTGCTCACTCCACATTACTCCATATATAGACAATTCGAGGTAGTTGGGAGTGCGTCCAAGGATTTCCTTGATTTGATCAAACTCTTCGGACAAAAGTCCCATTTCTTTGGCTTGATCTAAAGTGGCAAGAGCAGTGCTATTCATTTTCGGCAATAATTTGCTCAAATTTAGTTATTCTTACAGCAACAGATTTATATTCTATGCGCAATCTTACCCACACAACTCGAAGTTTTATTGTTTATAACCTTGTTCTTACAAGTGTATTAATGCTCGTTAGCTGCGGCAATAGACCGCAAGAGAAATTTGACTTGGTTATTTACAACGCCATACTGCATGATACAAAAGGAGATTCGATCCATGAGGCACTGGATATGGAGCACGTTTGGATTGGAATAAACGATGGTTTAATCATGAAGGTCGGCAGCTACAATACAGCGAACACGATGCCCGGCAGTATTCGGTCCATTGATTTGAATGGCGAACATCTATATCCGGGATTTATTGATGCACATGGACATCTCTTCGCCTATGCAGAAATGTTGAGTACCGTAAACTTAGTGGGCGCCACGACAATGGAGGAATGCCTTGTCCGTATTCGAAAATATATCACCGCTCACCCAGGTCAACTTTGGATTCAAGGCCATGGTTGGGATCAAAATGACTGGCCTACAAAACAGTACCCAAAAGCTTCCGATTTATCCGAATTTAAAGACGTTAACATTTATTTAAGCCGAATAGATGGCCACGCAGCCTGGATAAACTCTCGTGTACTGACAGAGTTCGGAATTACAAATGATATTGTGATCAACGGCGGAGAAATTATGGATGGTGTTCTTATTGACAATGCGTGCTCTTTAGTGACACTTCCTAAATCTACCAATCAGTTTTGGCGTAGCGCCTTATTAAGAGCGCAAGACAGCCTGATCAAATATGGACTTACAGCCATGACCGATGCAGGACTCGATAAGGAGCAAATATTTTTATTGGACTCTCTTCAAACAGAGGGTAAGCTGCACCTTACTATAAATGCCATGATTACTAACACGGAGGAAAATCTATCCTTTTTTGAAAAATATGGAGCTATCGAAAAACCTTTGCTCCGGGTTAAAAGTGTTAAGGCCTACTTAGACGGCGCACTTGGCTCTTGGGGAGCGCTGTTACGCACTCCTTATCATGACTTACCGCAGCACTACGGATTGCCATTACTAACATATGATGAGCTTAATACGCTTAGAGACCGGTGCCTTAGAAACCAATGGCAGCTTTGTGTGCACGCGATTGGAGACAGTGCACATCACCTTCTTCTGAAGAGCTTTAATGAGTTAGATACTGCTATAGATCTAAGATTTAGAGTTGAACATGCACAAATCATGACACCTGAAGACAGTGCTTACTACACGCATCCTAATATTACAGCGTCCGTTCAGCCCACACATGCAACCAGTGATATGTATTGGGCAGAAGAGCGTCTTGGCCCACATAGAATTCACCACGCGTACAGTTATAAACGACTATTAAATGCCGCTGGCATCCTTGCACTCGGAACAGATTTCCCTTTCGAACATATAGATCCTTTGGCTACATTTTACGCTGCAACTACAAGGAAAGACAATGACAATTGGCCTACTAACGGCTTTATACCCACGCAAGCTATTAGTCCTAAGGAAGCTCTTACGGGGATGACCTACGGGGCTTCTTATGCCGCTTTTGGCGAGCACCAGTACGGCTCCATAAGAATTGGGCAGCGGGCAAATTTCACCATCTTAAATAGTAATTTACTCGACCCAAAGGAAGACCAGCGATCGACGACTAAGGTCATAGGAACCGTTGTAAATGGACATTACTTTTCTACACTTTAATAGGTAAGGGTCCATGCCACATTTTCACTATATTGAATTTTCAAAATATAAACACTCAATACATTAGATATGAATCAACCGACGCGTTTATTTGATATTCCGAAGTATCAACAAGAGCATTTCCCTCTTGAGGTTATGATGTCTTCAAAACTAGCAGGAGAATGGAAAAGTTACAGTACCAGTGAATTTCTAGATGCCGTGGATCAAGCATCCAGAGGCCTTCTCGAGTTAGGTGTGAAGCCAGGCGATAAAATCGCATTGATCTCGCACAACAATCGTTGCGAGTGGAACATCATGGATCACGCACTACTTCAAATTGGAGCAATAGATGTACCCATCTACCCTACCATGACGGAGGCTGATTATGAATACATCTTCAACCACAGCGAGAGTAGCTACTGTTTTGTATCGAACGACGAACTCTACCATAAGGTCAGTAATGTTTTGGATAAATGTCCAGACATGAAGAAGGTATTCTCCTTTGAGCAATACGAAGGCATGAACCATTGGTCCGAAGTGACCAGTCTTGGCGATTCAAGCGCACGACAAGAAGAAGTCAATAGCATTAGGGATAATATAAAGCCACAGGACATGGCTACAATAATCTACACTTCAGGAACTACTGGTTTACCAAAAGGTGTTATGCTATCTCACAGCAATCTTACAACCACGGTAATCGCTTCAACTCCTCGTATCCCAGGCTTAGTAAAAGGAAAGGCGAAAGCGCTAAGCTTCCTACCTGTATGTCACAGCTTCGAGAGGTTTATTCAGTACCTATATATGTACAATGGAGCAAGCATCTACTTTGCTGAAGCTATTGAAACCATCAAGGCTGATCTTAATTATACGCAACCAGCTATATTCACTGCAGTACCTAGACTTTTAGAGAAGTTCTTTGATGGAATTGTAGCGAATGGTACCAGCGCAGGTGGCGCTAAGAAAATGATTTTTGAGTGGGCAGTCAGTCTCGCACTTAAGTGGGAACCGGAGCACGCTAACGGAGCTTTCTATCACTGGAAATTAGGCATCGCAGATAAGCTCGTGTTTAGTAAAGTTCGAGCGGCATTAGGTCTTACGCAAATTAAAGCTGTTGCTTCTGGATCAGCTGCGCTTCAACCAAGGTTAGCACGATTCTTCAATGGGATAGGTGTACCAATTCTCGAAGGTTACGGACTCACGGAAACCTCTCCTGTTATTTCTGTAAACACTACGACGCAGCCAGGAATGATAAGGATTGGAGCAGTAGGTAAGGTAATTGATGGTGTTGAAGCTAAAATTGCCGATGATGGTGAAATCCTTGCCAAAGGGCCAAACATCATGATGGGATACTACAAAGCGCCTGAGTTAACCGCAGAGGTTATGTCAGGTGATTGGTTCCATACTGGTGATATAGGAGTTATTGAGGATGGCTTCATCCGTATTACGGATCGCAAAAAGGAAATGTTTAAAACTTCAGGAGGGAAATACATTGCCCCACAGTTGCTAGAAAATTCCTTGAAAGCATCTCATCTTATTTCTCAAAGTATGGTCATAGGATCTAACAGAAGGTTCCCTGCCGCAATCTGTATACTCAACGAGGATGGTGTAAAAGAATGGTGTAAAAGACATAGCATATCCTATACGAACATTGATGAGATGTCAAAAGACAACAGGGTAAGCGACCGTGTATGGCAAGATGTTGAAACGATGAACGAAGGTTTTGCCAAGTGGGAAAAAATCAAGAAAGTCATCATTGACACTCAAGAGTTTACCGTTGACAATGGCTGCTTGACTCCTACCTTCAAGTTAAAGCGCAAGCCAATACTCGCTAAATACGAATCTCAAATAGAAGATTTATACGCGGAGTAATAGGCGTCGCGATTTTTTTTAAGCCCCCAGTTTTACTGGGGGCTTTTTTTTCGCGTTTACCGTAAGTTTCTATCCGGACCTTTTACCTACTGGATCGTCACCGTGATAGCGTTACGATGCCATGTGCTATATTTGATTTGATTAGCACATCGCCTGCTTAATTAAAGGCAAAAAAAAACCCATCTCTTTCGAGATGGGTTTAATTAATCTTTACACTACTTAGGTTGAGCTTATAGCGCAGCAATATGCTTTGCCAAGCCAGACTTCAAATTAGAAGCTTTCTTCTTGTGGATAATATTGCGCTTGGCAAGTCTATCCAACATAGAAACGACACGTGGGAACATCTCTGTTGCCTCAGCAGCATCTGTGGTAGTACGTAATTTTCTCAATGCGTTACGTGTCGTCTTATGATAGTAACGATTATGAGCAGCCTTTTTGACTGATTGACGAATTCTCTTTAAAGCTGACTTATGGTTTGCCATGTCTTTATTATTAGTTATTGTGACCCCAACGGGAATCGAACCCGTGTTTCTGCCGTGAAAGGGCAGCGTCCTGGACCGCTAGACGATGGGGCCTTATAATTCCAGAACTATACCTCTTTGTTTGAGGAGTGCAAATGTAACGAGCAATTTCAATTATGCAATACATTCGACGAAAAAAAATTCAATTTTTTCCTTCTACCCTCACTTTAATAGGCCTTAGCAAAGACTACCCTTTGCGTGCTTGGCTGGCCGGTTAGTATACATTTGCCATCTTCAAGCTTGTTATTCAACGGAATACATCTGATCGTGGCCTTAGTGAGCTCTTTAATCTTATCCTCTGTCTCCTGCGTTCCATCCCAATGGGCGTAGACAAATCCAGGATTATTTTTCATCAAATCTTTGAACTCTTCCCAAGTATCTACTGTTTGAGAATGATCATCTCTAAATTTTAATGCTTTTTCAAATAATGCGACCTGAATCTCATCGAGTAATGCTGGAATTGCAGTTGATACATCCGACTGGTCCATAAACGATTTCGTTAATGTGTCCCGTCGAGCGACCTCTACAGTTCCCTTCTCCAAGTCTTTAGGCCCAATGGCTATTCTAACAGGAACTCCTTGAAGCTCATACTGGTTAAACTTCCAACCTGGCTTGTGGGTATCTCTATGGTCATACTTCACCGTTACACCATTGTCGCGAAGTTCTCGCATCAACTTTTCCGCAACCACGGAGATTTCGTCCAACTGCTCTTGTCCTCTATATATAGGGACAATAACCACTTGATAAGGTGCTAGCTTCGGAGGTAAAATGAGTCCGTTATCATCACTATGGGTCATAATCAAGGCGCCCATTAATCTGGTACTGACCCCCCATGAAGTGGCCCACACGTATTCTTGTGTTCCTTCCTTCGTTTGAAATTTCACATCAAAAGCTTTTGCGAAATTTTGCCCTAAAAAGTGTGAAGTGCCTGCTTGTAACGCCTTGCCGTCCTGCATCATCGCTTCTATACAATAGGTCTCTAAAGCACCAGCAAAACGCTCACCATCTGTCTTTACGCCACGTAAAACAGGTATTGCCATGACCTCCTCTACAAAGGTTGAATACACATCAAGCATAGTTTCGGCTTCTGCTATGGCCTCTTGTTTTGTCGCATGAGCCGTATGTCCTTCTTGCCATAAAAACTCAGAGGTTCTTAAAAACAAACGGGTTCTCATTTCCCAACGCACCACATTAGCCCACTGATTAACCAGTATAGGCAGGTCGCGGTAACTTTGAATCCAGTCCTTGTAAGTATTCCATATAATAGTTTCAGAAGTTGGTCTGACAATCAATTCTTCTTCAAGCTTAGCACTAGGGTCTACTATAACTCCATTGCCATTAGGATCATCCATGAGGCGATAATGGGTAACAACAGCACATTCTTTCGCAAAACCTTCAACATGAGATGCTTCCTTAGAGAAATAAGATTTCGGTATAAATAGTGGGAAATATGCATTCATGTGCCCTGTTTCCTTAAACCGCTTGTCTAAATCTGCCTGAATGCGCTCCCAAATAGCAAAGCCGTAAGGCTTTATAACCATCGCACCGCGGACAGCTGATGTTTGAGCCAAGTCTGCTTTAACGACCAGTTCGTTGTACCATTTGGAGTAATCTTGTTCTCTTGAAGTTAGATGTTTTCCCATAATTGAGTGTCTTGGTATAACTTTTGTACCTTGGTTTAATAGAATGGCAAACTTACAGAGATTATGAAGAATGGCGTATTATTATTGGGTATTAGTTATGCACTGCTTACGGCGTGTGGAACTAATGTGAGCT
The DNA here is from genome assembly GCA_913031435.1 of uncultured Cryomorphaceae bacterium. Lineage (GTDB taxonomy): Bacteria > Bacteroidota > Bacteroidia > Flavobacteriales > Schleiferiaceae > UBA10364. Next base: position 46,583 of record CAJWFD010000004.1, on the reverse strand, counting down.
TAACCGAGAACTACTTCGAGGATGAAAACTTTTACAATCCTTCGCTTCCTTCTCCTCAATTTGCCTTGGAGTCCTTGAAATCTAACGATATATATTCCGAATTAGATTATGATCAATTTTGGGATACCACTGGACAAGTAATGACATCCAAAACAGGAGTGAATACGGGAAGGTCAAACCGGGGAGGTTACGGAATCTCAACGAACTCTTCGTTTATTCAAACCAACAGTTTTGGATGGGGTCAAGGACTAGGATACGGCATACCTCATATGTTTGGAAGCACGTGGTATAACCCATGGCAACTAGGGCCGTCAAATTATTGGAACGAATTTATGTTCGGAGGATATGGGCATAACTCGTTAAACCCTTACCCTTATGGATTTTCAAATAATGGCTACGGATATAACAACGGCTTTGGATACAACAACGGCTTTGGATACAACAATGGCTTCGGATACAATAATGGCTACGGATACAACAATAGTAACGGGTACAATAACGGTAATGGCTGGAGTAATAACTCTTCAACCTGGAATTCGAACAACACACCTAGATCCGGCACCAACTATGGTGGAAAACGTCCTTCAAAATACAGTTCCTCTCGTGGTAATTCATCCAGCAACGGTAAAATAAGTAATGGTGGAAAAGGAAGTGGATGGACCGGTATTATAACACCTATTCGACAAGCTTTGGAAGATTCGAAAAATACAACCGCAAGAAGGGCTATTCACGAATATACTCCCGCTTCAAGAGAATCCTCTAGGGAAATAAGGAACTGGTCAGTGGAGTCTGAAGTAGCACCGGCGGCAAACACTTCTACTAGAGAATCCTCAAAAGGTCGTTCTGCATCTACAAGACCTAGAAGTAATTGGTCAGGGGATCCTCAGACAAGACCAAATGCTGCTCAAGAATGGTCAGGGCAGTCTAGTACAAGATCCACAGAAACCAGACGTAGTGAAAGTAAACCTAGTCGCGCAACGAATTCTAGCACTCAGTCAGCGCCCCCTACTCGTAGCTCAAGTTCCTCGCGAACTAGTGTTCAAAGCAGTGGCGGAAGAAGGCGATGAATAAATTAACGTTATGTAGTGCTATTTTCCTCTCGTGCCTTTCTATCAAGGGTCAGGACTTAGATTATTTTGCTCAACTAAACCAACCCATGACTTTTGGGGACGCTAGATACAATGGTTTGTCGGGTGCTATGGTAGCCATGAGTGGATCTTTCAGCGCACTTGCACTCAACCCAGCAGGAGCAGCGCTATATCGTCAAGACGCTTTTGGATTTGACATGGGATTGTTCAATTCTAAAAACATAGACCTGAACTCAAATAATGTTCGAGGGAATACCACCAATTTGAATGTCGGCAATTTTGGTTTTTTAGGTAAAAGTCCAAAAAATGGCGCTACCCTCTTCTTTACCTACAATTCAGATCAAATTTACAGAGAACGTCTTAGAGCTAATTCTACGGAAACGGGGAGTATCATGCAGCAATGGATCAATAATTCCGATGGGACTCCTCCTGAATATTTAAATTCGGTTGGAGTTTATGAGGATTTACTTTACCAAAGCTATGCAACCGACTGGAACCAGAACACGAGATCATATTTCAGTTCTGCCGCACTAAGTAATGTTTCCACAGAACACCTTTTGTTTAGAAAAGGTATGCGCAATCGTTGGACTTTCGGCGGGGCAAATCAAGTGAGTTCAACCTTTTACTATGGCGCTTCGGTCAGTTTCGTTCACTCTTTCGAGAAGGTAGAAGTTGAGCATAAAGAAACCTTTAATAGCACCAATGACTTAACAAATCTTAACCTGGAAGACTTATGGGACAACAGTGGTATCGGAGTTACAGCTAATGCTGGTTTTTTGTACCGACCGTATCAATTCCTGAGGATTGCCTCAGCGATAGAGCTGCCACATATTTATGGCTTTAGTCAAGACTGGGAAGTGACCATGACAAGCGTTAGACCTTCTGTTTCAGCAGTCGGGATAGATGCTGAAGGGTATGGAACCGAATACCAGTGGGCCATGATTACCGCACCTAAACTTCGCAGCGGAGCAACTTTTATTCTAGGAAGAACAGGCCTTATTAGTTTAAGTCATACCGCAGTTCCTCATAGCTGGAGTCAATCTATAGGTCGAGACAACTACGAGAATTACCTCAACCCTATTATAGACTCTTTACTATCAACACAGCACCTCATGGCAGCTGGTGGAGAATTTAGAATACGTAGCGTTACCTTGAGGGGAGGGATTGGATATAGCCCTTCCTATAGAGATAATGAAAATCGTATGAAAAGAGCAAGTCTAGGTGCTAGTATTCGCTCGGAAGAACTTACCCTACATCTTGCATGGAGCGCTGTGCAACAGCAGAAACAATACTACACATTTAGCTCCGATTACACCAACCCCGTTGAGTTTAAAAACACCACATCGTTCATTTCTATGGGCGCTGTTTGGAAATTCTAGAGGTCTTTTGCCACATTTGGTGTAATTTGCAAACTATGACGCTTTAAATGCGTTTATTTCATTGAACTCAAAGGTTTGCCTTACTATGAATCGATTCTCTCTCACAACATCCAAATTAACTTGGTTTTTATCCTTTTTTCTTGCCCTCACAACTGTTCAGGCACAAAAAAAATCAAAGGACGAAAGTCCTAAGTGGGCAGACCAAAGTATCAGCGCTTTCGCTTTTAGAGGCTTAGGACCTGCTACAACATCAGGCCGCATCGCTGATATCGCTGTTAATCCAGACAACAGTGCAGAAATGTACATTGCACTTGCCTCAAGCGGCGTCTGGAAAACCAGTAACAATGGCACCACCTGGGAACCTGTTTTTGACAATGAAGGTTCTTACAGCACGGGTTGTGTCACTATGGATCCTTCCAACCACAACGTTATTTGGGTTGGCTCAGGAGAGAACAACAACCAACGCTCCGTAGCTTACGGGGACGGTGTCTATGTCAGTAGAGATGCTGGTAAGACCTGGGTCAATACAGGTTTAGCTTCTAGCGAGCATATAGGCATGATCACTGTCGACCCTACGAACTCTAACCATGTATACGTAGCTGCCTATGGCCCACTGTGGAGTTCGTCAGGTGATAGAGGTATTTATGAAACCATGGATGGCGGAGTGAATTGGTCTAAAATTTATGACGTTAGTGAACATACCGGCTTTAATGAAATCCACATGGATCCAAGAGATCCGTCCATTTTATATGCTACTGCCCATCAACGTAGAAGGCATGTGTTTACCTATCTAAGCGGTGGCCCAGAGAGTGCTATTTATAAGAGTACGGATGCTGGAGCAAATTGGACGGTCTTAAAAGGTGGACTTCCTACTGGGGACGTTGGTCGGATTGGAATGGACATTAGTCCTGCAAATCCAGATGTTCTCTATGCAACCATAGAAGGACATGGTCTGTATAGATCTTCAGATCGGGGTGAAAGCTGGTCAAAGCGTGGTTCTCACGAAACTAGCGGGAATTATTATGTGGAGTTAGTCGCTCATCCTGATGAGGTCAACACACTTTATAGCATGGACACTTACGCTCATGTAAGTCGCGACGGCGGGAAAAACTTTAACAACATACCTAAAAAATTCAAGCATGTTGACAACCATTGCTTGTGGATTGACCCGAGCAATACATCGCATATGATCATTGGGACAGACGGCGGTTTGTATGAAACATGGGATGAAATGAAGAGTTGGAATTGGAGAGCAAACCTTCCTACGATACAGTTTTATCGCGTAGCGGTCGATAACGACTGGCCCTTTTATAATGTATACGGCGGAACCCAAGATAACAACTCCCTGGGCGGACCATCGCAAACGATCAACAGAAGAGGGATCACTAATGATGATTGGTTTGTCACTAACGGAGGTGATGGTTTTGAAAGCGCAACCGACCCTGACGACCCGAATACCGTTTATGCACAAGCGCAATATGGATGGCTCGTTAGATTCAATAAACAAACCGGCGAAAAGACACCTATTCAACCACAACCTAGATATAAGGAGTCTCCTTATCGCTGGAATTGGGATGCCCCACTTGTTGCGAGTAAGCACCAGAAAAAGACCTTGTATTTCGCTGCGAACAAAGTATTTAAAAGTTTAGACCGCGGTGGTAGCTGGGAAGTTATCTCAGAGGATTTATCTCGCCAGATAGACCGGAATAGACTACCCATCATGGACCGATACTGGGGACCCGAGGCAATAGCACTTCACAAGAGCACGTCTATTTACGGCAACATAGTCACCTTGAAAGAACATCCTACTAACCCTGGCGAATTATGGGCGGGAACAGATGATGGACTGGTTTGGAAAACTAAAGACGATGGTCAAAATTGGTCCTCGTTAAAAAACTTTAATGTACTCCCAAAAACACAGGTAGGTTCCTTAAGTCTACCGTTGGTTTATGTGCAGGACATTCTTCTTTCCAAGCATGACCCTAAAACAATTTATACCGTATTCAACAATCACAAAAACGGTGATTTTAAACCCTACATTTTTAGAAGTACAAATGAGGGTAAAAATTGGACGAGCATTGTCAGCAACCTTCCCGAGAAAGGAAGTGTCTATTCGATAGCAGAGGATCATATCAATTCCGATCTTCTTTTTGCAGGTACGGAATTTGGACTCTGGTTCACCTTAGATGGAGGAAATACATGGTCTGAGCTAAATACGGGACTCCCAACTATAGCCGTTCGTGACATTGCTATTCAAGAGCGTGAAAACGACTTAGTTCTAGCGACTTTTGGTCGTGGATTCTATGTTCTTGACAACTATTCTCCGTTGCGTGAAATGAATTACATTCTCGAGCAAGACGCAGCTTTTTTCACTACAAAACCGGGGCTTTTATTCAACAGGGCTAATATTGGAGGAATAGATTACAAAGGTGGACAGCATTACAGATCAAAAAATCCACCTGTAGGAGTGACTTTTGAACTCTTTATCAAAGATGAAGGCGGTAAAGTCAAGGACAACAGACCAGAGGTAAATAATGACCTACCCCACTATCCAAATACGGAACAACTTCAAGCAGAGGATTGGGAAGAAAGTGGATACCTGTTATTTGAAGTGGCTAACTCAGCAGGAGATAAAGTCGCGCGCTTTACTAGAAAGGATAGAAGCGGAATAGAACGTTTCACATGGAATGGAAAGTACAGCAGCACAGCGGAAACCTCAACCAATGCCGAGCCAAAAACTAATCCATCTACCACCACTTTCGTACTTCCTGGAACGTACGAAATCAGCGTGTTTAGATCCACCAACGGTGTACTTACTGAGTTAATCGCCGGACATGCGTTTGAAGTGAATCACCTTTACGATTATGAAAGTATTGACATGGAATTCAACCAAGAGGTAGACCGAGTTTACGCTACATCAAACGAAGTAATGTCAAGATTTAACAAACTTAGTGATGAGTTAACAGAATTACGCGCTGGGCTGAGAAACACTCCAGGCACGTCCATGGAAGATTTGAATGCAGCAAGAACTATCGCATTAAGCTTAAAGCAATTAGGGCTCCTGATTAATGGAAACCGGAGCCTCACAAAGCGAGAAGTAGAGACCGCTTCTTCGTTAGGTGACGTAATGGGGTTATTGGCTTGGGGAGCTTGGAACCATAGAGGTGCGCCTACCGGAACAATGAAAAATCTATTAGAAGATGCTAAAATGATGATTTCCGACGCGCAGACACAGCTTGATAATATTAACGAATCAGTTCATGCATTGGAAGCAAAAGCGAAAGCCCAAGGAGTTCCTTATTGGGACTAATTGATTTACCTTTGCCACCCTTTTTAAGAGAACAAAACCCATGTCAAATCATATTGACCCAATACTGGCCGAAGAAATCGGTGATGCTCACGAAAGCTTTAAAGCTGAAACACCTTTAAAAGATGACGCTTTTGTAAAAAGTGATCGTGAGAAAATAGATATTATCTCTACGCATGTCAGAGGCATTCTCGAAACACTAGGAATGGATCTAGACGACGACAGTTTGAAAGGCACACCACTCCGCGTTGCTAAAATGTACGTTACAGAGGCTTTTGCGGGGCTTCATCCGGATAAAAAGCCGGGAATGAGCACGTTTAACAACACCTATCGTTACAACGAAATGTTGGTGGAAAAAAACATTGTTCTTTATTCAACTTGTGAGCATCATCTTCTTCCCATCATAGGAAGAGCGCATGTCGCTTACATCTCGAATGGAAAGGTAGTTGGCTTGAGCAAAATGAACCGTATTGTTGATTATTATGCAAAGCGTCCTCAAGTTCAAGAAAGATTGACGCGCCAAGTTGTACAAGCGCTCCAAGAAGTACTTGAAACAGAAAACGTTGCGTGTGTAATTGATGCTAAGCACCTCTGTGTAAACTCTCGAGGTATTCGTGATATTGACAGTTCCACGGTAACTGCAGAGTTTGGAGGAGTCTTTCAACAAGAGGATAAAAAAGCTGAGTTCTTAGACTATATCAATCTAAAGACCGATTTCGGAGCTTAAATGGAACCACTGTATCGTAAGTACCCAATTTTTATAGAAAACAGCCTCACCGGCAAGAAAGAAATCTTCCTTCCCGTAAGTGACGGAAGAGTGGGTATGTACGTATGTGGACCAACTGTATACTCTGATGTACACTTAGGTAACGCAAGGACTTTTACATCTTATGACTTCATGTTCCGATATTTCAAGCATCTGGGGTATCAGGTTCGCTATGTCCGAAATATTACGGATGCGGGACACCTAGAAAATGATGCAGATGAAGGTGAAGATAAGATTGCGAAAAAGGCCAGAATAGAACAATTGGAGCCTATGGAGATAGTGCAACGTTATACCGTCGACTTCCATGAAGTCATGGAAAAAATTAACGCCCTCCCTCCGTCTATTGAGCCCACTGCAACAGGACACATTGTGGAGCAAATCCAAATGATTAAAACCATCATAGAGAACGGATGGGCTTATCAAAGTAATGGATCCGTTTATTTCGATGTGGAAAATTACAACACTAAAGGCGGCGATTATGGGGTACTCTCAGGACGCAAATTAGAAGATTTGCAATCCGGGTCACGTGCGCTTGATGGCCAAGAAGAAAAGAAAAACGCTGCTGATTTTGCCCTTTGGAAAAAGGCATCGCCAGAGCATATCATGAGATGGCCTTCACCATGGAGTGAGGGTTTCCCCGGCTGGCATCTTGAATGTTCGGCAATGAGCACTAAATATTTAGGTGAACAATTCGATATTCACGGTGGCGGAATGGACTTAAAATTTCCGCACCACGAATGTGAAATCGCACAAAACGTAGCATCTTCAGGACATAAAGGCGCTAAATACTGGCTTCATACGAACATGCTTACGCTGAATGGTAAGCGAATGAGTAAGAGTACGGGAAACGCCATATTACCAAAGGAATTGTTCACTGGTCAAAATCCATTGCTCTCAAAGGGGTTCAACCCTTCTACTGTTAGGTTCTTTATGATGCAGGCCCACTACAGTAGTATTCTTGATTTCAGTGATGATGCTTTGATGGCTGCTGAAAAAGGCCATGACAAACTTCTAGGTGCTATTGAAACTTTGAGCAAACTTCAACCGTCAGAATCCAGCACCTACAATGTACAAGACTGGGTAGATCGCTGTTACATCGCTTTAAGTGATAACTTTAACAGTCCTATCCTCATATCACACTTATTCGAAGCTGTGAAATTTATTAATTCGTGTACCGATTTATCCATAGGACTGTCTAAAGGCGACTTACAATTGCTCACAGAAAAAATGAATTGCTTCGCGTTTGATGTACTCGGTCTTCGTAAAGAAGAATCTTCAGATTCCCATAAAGAAGCACTCAACAAAGCTATGGACTTGGTCATTGAATTAAGAGCAAAAGCACGAGATAACAAGGACTGGGACACTGCAGACATCATTAGAAAACAATTAACAGAAGCAGGAATTCAGCTCAAAGATGGCGCAGATGGCACGAGCTATACTTTATAAATAAACCGAGTTTGAAATTATTAACTCTCCTACTGGGATCACCGTTGTTATTGCTTATTTGGGTCTACAGAACACTGGTCTCACCTATGCTCGGTCCGGCCTGTCGTTATCAACCTACATGCAGTGCTTATGCTGCTGAAGCTGTTAAAATACATGGACCATTCCTAGGGTTTTATCTAGCGGTAAAAAGAATTTCCAGCTGTCATCCTTGGGGTAAAAATGGATGGGACCCAGTACCTGGAAGTGACTTAGAAAAGGAATTAAAGAAAAAAAACATCGATTGATAATCAACAACATGACAAAAACATTTTTTTTAGCGTTTTTAGTAGCCATTGGTTGTACCAGCCAATCAGAAACAGAATCTAACGATGGTTATAGCGGAGCAACTTGGGTGAGTGAGCTCAACTATGAAGGGGAATACCACTTCGATAATATGCGTCAATTAACCGATGGTGGAGACAATGCCGAAGCTTATTTCAGCTTCAACGGCGAGATGCTTACTTTTCAAAGTAATGCTGAAAAATGGGGAAACAATTGTGACCAGATTTACGCCTTTGACTGGACTATAGATACCATTTTAGAGCATGAGCCTACCATGATTTCTAATGGACTAGGAAGAACAACTTGTGCTTACTTTTTACCTGGAGATACGACCATACTTTACGCGAGCACCTTCAAAGGCGACTCGGCATGTCCAGCGGTTCCTGAGCGCGGAGAAGGTGGTGCCTATGTTTGGCCGATCTACGAAGACTTTGACATCTATGTGAGTGACTTAAATGGGGATATTATTGATACCATTATTAGTGGACCTGGCTATGACGCTGAAGCGACAGTCAGTCCCGATGGCACTAAAATAGTGTTCACATCTACCAGGTCCGGTGATCTCGAACTTTATGTATGTGATATCGATGGCTCCAACATTACTCAAGTAACTGACGGCCTTGGATATGATGGTGGTGCATTTTTCAGTCCAGATTCTAAAAAATTGGTGTTTCGAAGTTCTCGTCCCACCTCGGAGGAAGAAATCGAGAAATACACTTCGCTTCTTGCAAATGGATTGGTTGAGCCCACTTCAATGGAACTATATACTTGTGACGTTGATGGAGGTAATCTGATGCAAATCACTTCTTTGGGACAAGCTAATTGGGCACCATTTTTTCATCCAAACGGTGATAAAATTGTGTTTTCATCCAACCACCACAGCGAAAAAGGCTTTCCATTTAACCTCTTCATGATTGATACCGATGGAAATAACCTCACGCAAATTTCGTTCGACAATGCCTTCGATTCCTTTCCAATGTTTTCTCCTGATGGCACAAAATTGGTTTTTGCTTCAAATAGAAATAACGGAGGAGGAAGAGCCACTAACTTGTTTCTTGTAGACTGGAAAGAATAAACCTATGCTAGCCACGATTGTCTGGGATTTCCCGAACCATATACCCATCGCAGGATTTCAATTGAGATTCTATTCATTGATGTTCATTATCAGCTTTGTGCTGGGACAATATGGAATGCAATATATTTTTAAAAAGGAAAACATCAATCCCAAGCTCATGGACAGCCTAGTCTATTGGATGGTGGGAGCAACGATAATAGGAGCAAGACTGGGTCATGTATTCTTTTACGACTGGGGTTATTACAAGGAGCACCTTAGTGAGATTTTAATGGTCTGGAAAGGTGGTTTAGCCTCTCATGGCGCAGCTGTCGTGATTGTATTGGCCATGATTTATTGGTCAAAAAAAATAGCCAAGCAACATCCTTTATGGACACTAGATCGTATAGTGATTGTTGTTGCTCTGGCCGCAGGATTTATAAGGATGGGGAACTGGTTCAATTCAGAAATTTATGGCGCTCCCTCTAATGGTCTTTTCCAAACCGTGTTTGTTGAAGATGCCAGAGGCAGTCTATTAAGAGGATACGCCGGGAGTTTAAGTTCCGTTGAGTTTGAAACAACCGAAAGGGAGTTGGCCACAGATTCTTTAGTCTATCCGATACTGACCGCTTCTTTGAGATTTAGAAATCTAAACGAAGACCAAATCGCGAAGTACACAGACATTTATTTGAGTAAAATTCTTGATTCGCAGCGTAAAGACCGAAAAAACCTGCTGGCCATAGATGGCAATACGAGTGATATTTTCTCCGACGACGAAGGGTTGTATAGTGAAATTGATGTTTTAGGCATTCCTCGTCATCCAACCCAATTGTTTGAGGCCTTCGGTTATTGGATCATTTTCATCACCCTGGCCCTACTCTACTTGAAAACTTCTGTTGGAGAAAGAAGAGGGTTTTTACTGGGCATGTTCCTCCTCCTATTGTTTGGTTTCCGATTCTTCATCGAGTACTTGAAAGAAATACAAGTTTCATTTGAGCAGACCATGTCGTTAAATATGGGCCAATGGCTAAGTATACCTCTAGTGAGTATAGGCGTATTATTGGTAGTCATTTCTAAAAAAGAAAAATTATGAACGCAGTGAGAAAGTACGCTGTTTGGATTATAGGTCTTGGACTAGCTGCATTTATTATTCCTTCGATCATCAGTGGAATTGGAAAATTTAACAACAACGCTGGTTCTTCCATACAACCCTCAAAAGTGCCTTATGAACCTCCGTTTCGACAAGACGGGACCGTTTTGGTAGTGAATGGTACGGATACGACTGCCACTTTTAGAACTGAATATGCTAAAAGTGCAGAAACCATAGAGATCGGCATGATGTACCGTAGAACTGTTTTGATGGACATGAGTATGCTCTTCTTTATGCCAGACGGTGATCAGCCCAGGAGCTTTTGGATGAAAAACACCATCGTTCCCTTAGACATTATCTATATCAACAGCAGTCATGAAGTAGTGAGTGTACAGGCTAATGCTGAGCCATTGTCCTTGAAGAGCCTTCCTAGCAACGCTCCAGCTAGCTTTGTTCTAGAGACCCTAGGCGGTGCAGCAGCGGCGGCAGAGATTCGAGTTGGAACTAAATTATATTGGTTAGATAAATAATGTCTATTAGATATATATGGCTACATATATTTAATTATCTTTGCAACTTAAAGCATTACAAACATCTAAATACGATTTTGGTATGTACCTAACAACTGAAAAAAAAGCAGAGATCTTCGCGGAATACGGTGGATCAGCTAAAGACACTGGTTCTTCTGAAGGCCAGGTTGCATTATTCAGCTTCCGCATCAGTCATTTGACTGGTCACTTGAAGCAAAACAAAAAAGACCACAACACAGAGCGTTCGTTGATCACTTTGGTTGGTAAAAGAAGGAAGCTTCTTAATTATTTGAAGAAAACAGATATTACACGTTACCGTGCAATTATTGAAAAACTAGGATTGAGAAAATAACCTCAGTCTAGCGCATTCACAAAAAGGCAATTTATACAATTGCCTTTTTGCGTATAAAAAAGTATCTATTTACATTATATATGATTCCAAAAGCAATTATTGAAACTATCGCACTTCCTGACGGAAGAGTAATCACACTTGAGACTGGTAAGTTAGCCAAACAAGCTGATGGCTCTGTCGTTGTGAGATGTGGTGGTACTATGCTGTTAGCCACAGTGGTGTCTAGCAAAGAAGCTAAAGAAGGTATTGACTTTCTTCCGCTTACCGTAGATTATCGTGAAAAATTCGCAGCGAATGGACGTGTTCCTGGAGGCTTCCTCAAACGTGAGGGACGTCCATCTGACACAGAAATTTTGACCATGCGTTTGATCGATCGCGTACTTCGTCCCTTGTTCCCAAAGGACTACCACGCTGAGATCCAATTAATGATTCAAATGATCTCTTACGATCCAGAAGTAGAAGCTACTTCTTTAGCTGGATTGGCTGCTTCAGCTGCTATTGCAGTAAGTGACCTTCCTTTTGATGGTCCTATATCTGAAGTGAGAGTAGGTCGCCTGAATGGAGAATTTATCATCAACCCTACGCCTGATCAACTCAAAGAAATTGATCTTGACATGACCATTGGAGCTTCTATGGACAGCGTTGTCATGGTAGAAGGTGAAATGCGTGAGGTTTCTGAAGAAGAAATGGTAGAGGCAATTAAGTTTGCACACGAAGCCATAAAACTTCAAGTTACTGCTCAAACAAACATGGCTGCTCAAGTTGAGAAGTCACATGTGAAACGTGAATACAACCATGAAACTCACAGCGAAGAAGTTCGTCAAGATGTTATGGCTGCTACTTACGATAAAGTATACGCAGTATCTAAAAGTGCATTGCCTAAGCACGAACGTTCCGCTCAATTCAAAGCTATTCTTAACGAATACTTAGATGGCAAGGACGAAGCTTGGTTGGCGGAAAACAAAGGTTTTGCGAAAACTTATTTCCACGACGTGGAATACAAAGCAGTTCGTCACATGGTATTAGCAGATGGTCAACGTCTAGATGGACGTAAGACTACTGACATACGCGATATCTGGTCTGAAATAGATTATTTACCTGGTGCACACGGATCTTCAGTCTTCACTCGTGGTGAAACTCAGTCCCTGACTACAGTTACGTTAGGTACTTCGATGGACACTAATAGAATTGATGACGCAACCTTTAAGGGTGAGGAAAAATTCTATTTACACTATAACTTTCCTCCATTTTCAACGGGTGAAGCTCGTCCTGTTCGCGGGGTAAGTAGACGTGAAATTGGACATGGTAATCTTGCTCAGCGCGCTTTATACAAAATGGTGAGTCCTGAAAACCCATATACGATTCGTGTAGTAAGTGATATTCTTGAATCAAACGGTTCGTCTTCTATGGCTACGGTTTGTGCAGGTACACTTGCTCTAATGGACGCGGGTATTGAGATGGTTCGGCCAGTAAGTGGTATAGCCATGGGTCTTATTTCTGATGGTGAGAATTATGCTGTACTTTCAGATATCTTGGGTGATGAAGATCACTTAGGAGACATGGATTTCAAAGTAACCGGTACAGAAAAAGGTATCACTGCTTGTCAGATGGACATCAAGGTTAAAGGTTTGAGTTATGAAATTCTTGTAAGTGCTCTTATGCAGAGTCGCGCAGGACGTATGCACATTCTTTCTGAGATGTTAAAGACAATGCCGGAGACACGTAAGGAATTAAAACCTAACGCGCCTAAGATCATTACTATTACGGTTAAGAAAGAATTCATAGGTCCAATAATCGGTCCTGGTGGAAAAAATATTCAAGGTATTCAAGCAGATACAGGTACAACTGTAACTATTGAGGAAATTGATGAAAGAGGTCATATTCAAATTTCTGGAAAGGACTATGATATGATGAACAAAGCGCTCGATATGATTCGTGCTATCGCATTCGAACCAACTATAGGCGAAGTCTATGAAGGAATCGTTCGTGGAGTACAGACTTATGGTGCTTTTGTCGAAATCGCTCCTAAGATTCAAGGCTTGTTACACATTTCTGAGATCGATTGGACTCGTGTCAAAAATGTTGAAGATGTACTGAAGGAAGGTGACACGATCAGCGTCAAACTTCTCGAAGTTGATAAAGCAGGTAAGATGAAGCTTTCAAGAAAAGTTCTTTTGCCTAAACCTGAAAAGGAAGGCGAATAACCGAAGCTTTATTTAGATTGTTAAGGTGAGGAAAGCCTATGGTTTTCCTCACTTCACTAAAATTCATTCTCGAGCATGAGACAGTTAAAAATCACAAAACAGGTTACCAACCGCGAAACGGCTTCTTTAGATAAGTATCTACAGGAAATTGGTAAAGTGGAGCTTATTACCGCTGAAGAGGAAGTTGAACTCGCACAGAGGATAAAAGCCGGTGATCAAATTGCTTTGGAAAAATTAACCAAAGCGAATCTTCGATTTGTGGTTTCTGTTGCTAAGCAGTACCAAAATCAAGGACTTACGTTGCCTGATTTAATCAACGAGGGAAACCTAGGCTTGATTAAAGCTGCACAACGTTTTGATGAAACCCGTGGTTTTAAGTTCATTTCATACGCTGTATGGTGGATACGTCAGAGTATTCTGCAAGCATTAGCTGAACAAAGTAGAATTGTGCGTTTGCCGTTGAACAAAATTGGTTCTATCAATAAAATCAACAAAGCATACGCATACCTAGAGCAAGAGCACGAACGTCCACCAAGTGCATCTGAAATTTCTAAGCACTTAGAAATGAGTGAATCTGACGTTAAGGAAAGCATGCGTAACTCCGGGCGTCACGTAAGTATGGATGCTCCCTTAGTAGAAGGAGAGGATAGTAACTTATATGATGTATTGAATTCATCAGATAGTCCACATCCAGATGAGGACCTCATGATGGACTCTTTGCGTACCGAAATTGAACGTTCTTTAGCAACATTGACTCCACGTGAAGGGGATGTAATCCGTCTATACTTTGGACTAGGAGGTCAGCACCCTATGACACTTGAGGAAATTGGAGAGAAATTTGATCTGACTCGTGAGAGGGTACGTCAGATAAAAGAAAAGGCAATTCGTCGTATGAAACATACTTCAAGAAGTAAAATATTAAAGACCTACCTCGGTTAATAACCTTGGTATTAACTTTTATCACATACACCCTGCCATAATCGGCGGGGTGTTTTATTTTTATACCAACTTAAACGCAACCTCATGGCTTCACCTATCATCTCTCCCTCCCTGTTAGCAGCTGATTTCGGAAATCTACAAAGAGACTGTCAGATGGTCAATAAAAGTGAAGCTGACTGGTTTCACATTGATGTTATGGATGGTGTCTTCGTGCCTAACATAAGCTATGGTATGCCTATCGTAAAAACTATGGCTGATAACTGCGATAAGGTCATGGATGTGCACTTGATGATTGTGCAGCCTGAGCGATATATTCAGGCCTTTAAAGATTGTGGAGCTGATATTCTAACGGTTCACTATGAGGCATGTACACATCTTCACAGAACGATACAAGAAATTCACAACGCTGGAATGAAAGCTGGTGTTGCGTTAAACCCACATACTCCGGTCCATGTTTTACAAGATATTATTCAAGACGTAGACCTCGTACTTTTAATGAGTGTAAACCCGGGGTTTGGTGGGCAAACGTTCATAGAGAATACCATTAACAAAACTGCTCAAGCAAGAACGCTTATCGACCAAAGTGGATCAAATGCAATTATTGAAATAGATGGCGGAGTAAATCTTGAAACAGGATCTATGTTGATCGCTGCAGGAGCAGATGCGTTGGTTGCAGGGTCCTTTGTTTTCAAAAGTGATGATCCCGAAGCAACTATATCCGCCTTAAAGGCGCTTTAAGCGTGTTTTTAGCGCCTGAATTCTTTTGTAGTATTATAGACGTGCTCCAAAATGTTTCTCTCCGTCTCATCGACCTCGAGTCCACGACGCTGCATCATCCGCTGTGCAGTATCTAGAGCCTTATCCAGTTTATATTCTACTGTACCTTGTGGCCCTCCCCAACTAAATGAAGATATAAAGTTGCGTGGAAATCCAGCACCATAAATATTAGCACTAACACCTACCACAGTACCTGTATTAAACATCGTATTTATTCCTGATTTACTGTGATCACCCATAATCAACCCGCAAAATTGTTCGCCAGTTTGGGTAAATCGCTTGGTTTGATAAGACCAAGCTTTAACGTGATCGTAATTGTTTTTTAAGTTTGAATTATTAGTATCTGCACCTAGATTACACCATTCACCAAGTGCACTGTTGCCTAAAAAGCCATCGTGTCCCTTATTGGAGTAACCTAGAAGAACACAATTATTTACCTCTCCTCCCACTTTACAATGAGGTCCCAAAGTCGTTGCGCCATAAATCTTGGTCCCTAACTTCAATGCAGAGTGTTCACCAAGGGCAAGCCCTCCGCGAACCATACAACCCTCCATGATCTCAGCATCTTTCGCGAGATATATAGAGCCGCTCGTTGTATTTAAGATACTCGCTGTGACCTTCGCACCTTTTTCTAGGAAAATACGATCACCCAAAATAGTGTTAGAGCTGTGGATTGGAGCGGACGCTCTGCCTTCCGTCAGTAGATCATAATCAGCCTCTAGCTCAGCTGCATTCTGGGTCCATATATGCCATGGCTTCGTAATGACATTAAGTACGTCTGTGAACTCAACCCTAGTCTTACCCGTAATACTTAATTCGCCGCCTCTTACTGCTAATACATGCTCGTCCTGGGCCAGATACTCATCTTCCTTGAGCTCAGACACCGCCACTAAAAAAACCGAAGTAGGACAAACCGAACCCAAAACAGAAAAATCAGGATGCGCTATTGATGTAAACTTCTTTGATAGATAGTCCTCCGTTCCAAAACCTATGGTCATTCCACGTGTCGTATATTTTTCTGCTATAGTTAAAATACCACAGCATAAGGCTGAGACTGGACGTGTAAAAGTCAAGGGTAAAAGATCGGTACGATTAGGTCCATCTACAAGAAGAATGTTCATCTGAGTTTTGTTTGGTTGATGTATCCAATTTAGGGCAAAAAAAAGACCCGCCTAAGCGGGTCTTCTATTTTAAAGTAATAAATATTACTAACTCTTTTTTCCGTAACGAGTGCGGAATTTATCAACTCGACCAGCAGTATCTACCAACTTCACTTTACCAGTGTAGAAAGGGTGAGAATAGCTAGAGATTTCCATTTTGATTAGTGGGTATTCAACACCATCTAATTCGATAGTATCTTTTGCCTCAGCACATGACCTTGTGATGAACTGATCCCCAGATCCCATGTCTTTAAAAACACAAGGACGGTAATTTTCAGGGTGAATTCCTTTTCTCATTTTAATTTACTTTAACAGCTTGAGTTTTGGCCCAAGCCCCAGGTTCTTAATTAGTCGGCAAATATAAACTAAATGTTCACATATAACTCGTTGCTAGTACAAAAATAGTAATGTAGATTCGCAATAGATGAAGCACTATATTTTACTTTTCCCTTTAGTATTGGCCCTATTTCTGGGAAGTTGTAGAGAAACTGTACAATTCACAGGGTCTAACGTCATGTTAGAGTTCTCTCAAGACACCATCTATGTCGATACGGTTTTCACCGGGCTTGGCAGCTCCACGAGAACCTTAAAGGTTTTCAATAGATCTAATGAAAATGTGACCGTCGACAAGATCTATTTAGCGCGTGGGCAAGAAAGCTTTTATTCCTTAAATATTGACGGTATTAGCGGCCAAGCATCAGATAACCTAGAAATCCTAGCAAAGGATAGTGCCTACTTATTTATAAAGATCAGTCCAGATGCTGCAGGGCAAGATGAACTGGTTTACACCGACAGTATTTTTTTTGAAAATGGCGCTGTAAGACAGCACGTAAATTTAATTACCGCAGTTTGGGATGCCTATTATCATTTTCCAACAAACGTTCTTACCATAGAGCGACCAAGCCCTTTACCTCCACTAAAGCTCGCCTACTCCATTTTACCAGATAATGAAGTCTGGGATGCTTCTAAACCACACGTTGTCTATGGCTATGCCGTTGTAGATAGCGCAAGAACCTTAACTATTGAGCCCGGCACAAAAGTACATCTACACGATGCCAGTGGACTCTGGGTATATCGTGATGGAAATTTGTTTATTGATCGGAATTTACAAGGTGACCTTTCCGATCCCGTTGTGTTTCAAGGAGATCGTCTAGAGCCCGAATATGAATGGGTACCGGGGCAATGGGGAGGTTTATTAGGAGGAATCTTCATCATGGGTGGCGATCAAGGTCACAGCATCATTAACAATACGCTGATTAAAAACGCGAATAATGCTTTGAGAATTGACAGCTCATGGAAATCAAGTCCTAATATCGAACTGCATAATGTGATACTCACCCATAATTCACGGGTAAGTCTATATGCTGGTTTTTCAAATATTAAAGCAACGAATTTAGCTATAGGCCCAAGCGGTGTTTATGGATTTTATGCGCTCGGAGGAACCTACCGTTTCGATCATTGTACGTTTTACAATACCTGGGGATTTTCTTCCAGAGGAGGAACTGCTGTGGGCATGATGAATTTTTATGAAGATGCCTTAGGGATGCGCTATACAAGACCTATTTCGGCTTTGTACACGAATTCATTAATTAATGGAACGCTTCAGAACGAAGTGGTAATGGGTATTGATCCAAATGACAATTTCTTAGTGAATTTCAAATCTTGTGGCTTAAGGATAGAGCCCAATCCCGAACTAGGTCACTACGACCTGTCAGACAGTTTGATGTTTGATAACACGCTGTTTAATTTGACTTGGGGGTTTTCACCTAGCATACTCATTCCAGCTGATCAATGGCAATTCAAGCCTGACTCCATTTCTACACTTTTCGCGAAATCAAACCCTGCGACCATTTCTCCAATCCTTGACATGGAAGGAACGCTTCGCAGCCAACCTGCCACAATTGGCGCTCTAGAAAGAAAATAGCTTTTATAAAGAGCCTAAAAAGGCCATTGTATTAACATTATCCGCGTAGTCCCATAGCTCAGGGAGCTGTGCAGTTCCAAATGGCAGGAAGCCATGTCCTACTACACACTGAATTTGATCGCCCCATTCTTCCAATCGATCTTGACCCTTAGGAAGAAGATAAGTGCTGTGGTGGAGAATAGACACAGGAGTATGTAACTCTTTGTTGTCTCTGACTATCAGAAAACCGTTCTCTAGAAAATCATCTTGATTCAAAAGAAACAAAGCACGATAGTATTCGTAGTTATTACCGTATTTATTATTGTTCACGATATCGTCCCAACCAACGATGTTCGCAAAAACCAATTGAATATCATATCCCTCTGGTACCAATAGATGTCCCACATTTCTACATCCCATTCCAAAATACCGAAACAGATCTTCCCCAAGAGCGACGAGTTCCTGCTCAGACTCTGTGCCGTCAAGAACAGCTACTGAAGTTCTGTTTTTCCTTATGATGTTGGGATACTTACCAAAGTAGTATTCGAAATATCTTGACGTATTATCACTACCCGTGGCGATTACGGCCTCTATATGATCTAATCGATCAACAAAAATCCAATCTCCCTCAAACAAAGGATCTTCCCGAAGCAATACTTTAACTAAAACCGGTAAAAGGCATTCATCGTCTGAACTCATTTTTACAACTGCGAAATGACCACTCAAAAAAATACTAATAAAGTCATGAAGACCTACAAGCGGTATATTTCCTGCCATAACGACACCAACTCTAAGGCGATTTACCTCTTGAGCACCACCCTCGCGGCTGCGCCATAGGTGTAAGCGCGTTTCTGTTAATGCTTCACCCCAAGATGAGAGCGCGTACATCACATTTTCCGTGATGAACCACCCATTGTGTCTATGTGATTTCGTCACCGCACCCCTTAGCTCTTCGGCAATATCTGCCAAGCCACCTGAAATAGGGGAATCAGAAGAAAACTCCCTTAAAAATTGGCCCAAGCGTGAAACTGCTGCAATCCTATGGTCAGAAAAAAACATTGTCGCTACCTTTGTGTTAGAGTTGCAAAGCTAAAGCAACCAAGGTATATGGCTATTAAAATCACCGACGAATGCATTAATTGTGGAGCCTGCGAGCCAGAGTGTCCTAATAATGCTATTTATGAAGGCGCATTAGAATGGCGATTTAATGACGGAACTGATGTTTCCGGAAAAATAATCACACCTGGTGGCAAAGAATATGATGCCGATGAGGCGCAAGAGCCTGTAGATTACGACGTTTATTATATAGTGGAGGACAAGTGCACAGAGTGTATCGGTTTTCATGAAGTACCGCAATGTGCTGAAGTCTGTCCTGTAGATTGTTGTGTTCCAGATGAAGATCACGTTGAAACAGATGTTCAACTTATGGCGAAGAAAGAATTCATGCATTCGGAAGATTAATTCGATGCGCCCACTCTTCGTTTTAATACTGTCATTCTCCTCTCTTTACGCTCAGGTGGATGAATCTAGACTCCAAGAATTAGGACAATCCTACTTGCTCCCATCCAACCTGGCGTCAGCAGATTCACTATCGGAGGTTTTTGCAGATAGTTTATGGTCTTTTATCAGTTTCGAAGCTAATTATGGCAAGACGTTGACCCAAGTGAGCAATTTGAGCGTTCAGTTACCTGATGACCAATCGTTCGCTTTGTATACTTGGGCAGTACCATCCGCAGAGGGTGGTTTTAATTTCCACGGCTTTCTTTGGAACAAACAATGGAAAGGGTCTCAACGACTCTTACTCCGTGACTTTGGTGCTGTTGACGCACCTTACAGATGGCTCAAAGCTGGTGATTGGATAGGTGCTATTTGCTACGATATACTCACCACACGGGATAAGGGACAAAAGGTATACACCCTTCTCACCTTTAGACCTGGACTTTCCTACCATACTAAATACATTGATGGGATTGAACTTGGGAGTAAAAGTGAACGATGCCATTTTGGATCAAGAATATTTAACATACGATCCAACGGAGACGAGCGCTATGCTAGACGACCTTATAGAGTACAGTTTAGATACAACAGCTCATTGTCCGCAGCTGTGCGTTGGGATAAAAAACACAAAGGAATTATATGTGATCATTTAGCTCCATCAAAATCAGAGCTTTTGGAAAGATGGTTTGCTTATGGTCCCGATTTCTCTTACGACAAGTTGTACTGGTCCAAAGGAAAATGGCAAATAGAGGATTCTTACCCATTGATACAGAATTTAGATATCGCTCCAACAAATTCAAGGATTCCTACCTCTCTAGACCCTAAACGTTAGTGATTTAACATTACAGGCATCACGAGCATCAGTAGATCTTCACCATCCTCTGTTCCATCCGCAGGGATCAATATCCCAGCGCGGTTAGGAGCACTCATTTCTACACGAACATTATCAGAGCCTAAATTACTGAGCATTTCTAATAAGAATCTGCTGTTAAAGCCTATTTCCATATCATCTCCTTGATAATCACAAGCAATACGCTCATGGGCCTTGTTACTGAAATCAGGATCTTCAGCACTTACTGAAATTTCAGCTCCAGCAAGACGGAGTCTAATCTGATGGGTTGTTTTATTTGAGAAAATAGAAACGCGTTTCACAGAAGAGGAGAACGCACTTCTATCAATAAGCATCACATTGGGGTTGGTTTGCGGTATAACAGCTTCGTAGTTTGGATACTTGCCATCAATCAATCGACATACCATGACGACATTGTCAAACGAAAATTGGGCGTTCGTAGTATTATAGACCACCTCTACTTCAGAAGAGTTATAGCTCAATGACCCACGAAGCATATTTAAAGGCTTTTTAGGCATTATAAACTCTGAGGTCGCTCCAGCCCCTAAATCAGTTCTACGATAACGCACAAGTTTATGTGCATCCGTGGCCACAAAGGTTAGGCTGCTCGAGTCAAACTGAAAAAACACCCCACTCATCACTGGGCGAAGTTCATCGTTTCCCGTGGCGAATAAGGTTTTGCCAATAGCGGTTACTAAAACCTCAGCTGGCAATACTGTTTTCGAAGATTCCTCTAATTCAGGGAACTTAGGAAACTCCTCACCATCAATAAAAGCGAGGCTGTATTTACCGTAATCAGATGCCAGCTCTATCGTGTGCGACGACGTGTCAAATGTAAAAGTCAATGGCTGCTCAGGAAAGGTCTTGAGGGTGTCTAACAAGGTTTTTGCTGGCACAGCCGCAGAACCTACATCCTGAGTTTCTACCTCCAGATTTACACTCATCGTAGTTTCAAGATCAGAAGCACTAACAGAGAGCTCGCCCTGTTTTAGCTCGAACAAGAAATTATCTAGAATAGGCAGTGTGTTGTTACTTTGGATGATTCCTCCAATAAGTTGCAACTGCTTAAGAAGCTTAGAGCTGGATACAATGAATTTCATGCTTGCTGTGGATTAAATCTCTATTAAAACAAATATAGTCGGGTCCATGTCTAGACCGTCTTTTTCGAACCAATTTACTTTTAAACAGGTGTTAATAAGTCAACTGTGCAATGCTATGGTCCTTAAACTGCACTTTACTGGTTAAATTCCCACGGAGTCTTCATGACATTTCTCCAAGCATAGCGCTGAATCAATGCCATTCGTCCATCCGGAAGTTGGGCGTAGAAGCGATCAGGATCCCACTGGTGGGGTACGCCGTCCTCACCAATCAATATACCGTCGGCTTTTTTGTAATACCCTTTCGTAACGAGCTTCTTATCTTCCGCGTTCACTACGCAAAAGGTAAATGCCGGTTTTGAACTAAAAATACTGTCTTTTTTAACCCAAATATTGTCCGACTCCATTATCGCACCTTCATATTTCAAAGTTCTGATACTGGATACAGCCGCAAACAAGTCTTGAGATCGCTTGAATCCAAGTGGCTGTTGATTCTCTCCTTCTAGCGTCCAGTTTACACCATCACTTCCTGAGGATTGCACTTCAGTATCAACTACTCTTCTAATCCTCCAAAAAGAACCCTCATTCGCTGTTGTACTCATTTCGACACTCTTAATTTGATCCGGAGCTAAACCATAAATGGTACGGTCTCTCCATAGTGACTCCGAGGTAATGAATCGGGTGGTCAGGTAACCATTAAATCCTTGAATATAGACCGCAAAAGGGAGCTCAGATCCATTCATTTTATAGTACGTCCCTAACATGTCGGGAGTTTCTGTTCCTACAATATAACTCTTGAGCAATACCTCCCCTTGGTAGACCTCCACCCATTTACCATAGACATCCATACGCTGGTTGACCTGTGGGACGGCACTTTTACGCACAAAATTTTTCAAAGTCACTTGACTGATGGTTTCAAGAAGAACCTCAATAGCATCTTTTCTCACAGGCAGGTCACCACCAACGATCCAGCCAGAAGAGGTTCTTTGAAGAACTACTGTAGACGGTTTTTTGTCGCTGATAATGATTTTAGAAATAACGGACGTATCTGAAACTGCAAAATCATACTGGGCCTTTAATTCTTCCATGCCATCGCTCTGTGTTGATGTGGAACAGCCCAGCAAGGAAAAAGCCGTAATAAGAACAATGAGAGAGCTATTAATGCGCATATTTTCTTCTTCGTATTAAATTAAACAGCACAGCGGCTAATAGCAACAGAAACTCAGGAAATGCTACGTTTAAGAACTTCCAGAAGTTTGCATTACTTGATATTTTTTCTTGGTCTAACAGACGTAGTTTCACATCTCTTGTTCGTGTATCCATTAACCCCCTATCATCAAGCATGTAGTCAACAATATTCAAAACCAAGTCATCGTTACCGTATTGAATATTCGTGTATTGATCGAAACCTAACGGCATAGGCTGCCCTCTTGGAAGCTCTGGATTGATCAGGTTTACCTGATTGCGAATAAAATCACCATCGCTAAAGACCGCCATCGAAGTCGGGTTACTTTGTTTGAGCTGAGGAAGAGAAGCACCTGCCGTTTTAGGAGCTATTCTATTGGCATACGCACTTTCGAAAACACCTTCTAGTAAAACACCTGATAGAAGATCTCTCTGATTGAAGCTCCTTGGGTCCGGACGATTGTATAGCGCTTCTAAGCTTACCGTATGGGGCGCAGGAACTCTCTTTGCATTGGAAGAGGATTGTAGAAGTGCCGTCTTTTTAATTCCAGTAGACTCTAAGGTGTCTAAAGAGGATGAAAACTCACCTTTTATGGCATTTAAATTAGCCACAGATGGATGATTAGTGGCGCCAAAGAGCGGAAAATAGACCCATGGATTGACATTTCTGCGATCATTAATTCCAGCACAGCGAACATCTTGGATTAAATCTGTATTGACACGTACACCATATTTGAACAAGAGATCAGTAATATTTAGATCGAAATAAGTTGGGTACGCCAAAAAGTCCGGACCATAACTCAAACTATCCATCTCAGCATGAACGCCATCAATAAACCACATCAGGTGTCCTCCACCCATAGCGTATTGGTCTAAGAAATATTTATCTAGCTCACTAAAAGTCTTGGTAGGTTTGGCAATAATAGCTAATTCGAAGGTGTTCAGTCGTCGTATCAAGTCTTCAATGTCAGGTTCGCCATTAGGCAGCGCCTTGTACGTTTGTGTGGAAAATCGTTCGACCGTATAGTGCTCACTTAAGGCCATTCCAATACCTGCGGTCTGTAGTGCTGATAATTCACCATGACCTGTGATCATGGCTACCTTTGGTTTTTCTTCTTGTAAGAGCGCACTCAAGGAACGCGCAAGGTTGAATTCTAGCTGCTGTATACTAACGTTTACCTGTTCAGCGGGATCAAAGACCATGACGTCTTCAAGAAGAATAGCCACTTCTTCTTTCTCTCGATAGCTTAGGATAGCGGCAGGGAACACATTGAGTACACTTTGACCATTCTTAGAAGAAACCTGAAGCTGTACTGGGTTTATGCCCTTAGTCGCTAATTGATTTTTAAATTCCTGCGCATTTTCTACTTGATTGGGATTGATAAACTCAAAAAAGACATTTCCATTTCTAGCGGACCATTCCTCAAGCATATATCTGGATTCTAATTTTAGTCGCTCAAACCCAGCTGGGAAATCACCTTCTAAATATATTTTAACCAATAATGGCTCGTCTAATTGATCCAATAATCCTTCTGTTCCTTCACTTAGTGAATAACGTCCCTCTTCCGTCAAGTCAACTCTCCAATGTATCACCGAGCTCCCTATTAGCAATGCAAGCGCGGGAAGAATAAAAATAGCAGCACTGCGAAGTGGTCTTTTCAGGTGACCTCGTGCAACGAGTACTTGGGTCAATCCTAAGAACAACATAATTATACCCAAGAAATAGCCCAAATCACGCGCATCCAAAACTCCACGGGACATAGAAATATAATGCTCATTGATACCAACGTTACGTACCACTAATTCCCAGCCGGAGAATTGGTATAAATTGGCCAAAGCCTCAAACCCTATGTACATACCTGCATTAAAGACTACGCCTAAAACAAAGGCCACCACATTATTTGTTGTTAAGGAACTGGCAAAAACAGCCGTGGCAGTATACGCCGCTCCTAAGGCCAATAATCCCAGAAAAGAACCTATAGATGCTCCCCAATCAATATTGCCCACAGGAGACCCCAATTCACTCATGCTCCACAAATAAACAAACGTGGGAAGTATAGATAAAACGACCACCGTGAGGGTTCCTAGAAATTTAGCGAGAACCAATTCTAGCGTGGAGATAGGACGAACAATCAACAACTCCATCATCCCTGATTTCAATTCATCGCTGAATACGCGCATACTAACCGCTGGTATCAAGAACAAAAAGACCCATGGCGCCAAGCCGAAGTAATTACTCAAAGTTGCATAACCACCTTCCAATAAATTGAACGGACCATTAAATACCCAAAGCATGAGGCCATTAATGAGTAGATAGATACCTATGATCAAGTATCCTAAAATACCAGAAAAATATACTTTCAATTCTTTTTGAAGTTGTGCAATCATGTTATGCTTCTTCTATCATAAGGCATGTCCAAGCCTCTGGTTTGTCGTAAAATAGAGCCTTTGTTTTTGGCCAAACGTCTCCAAATAAATCACTTTTCCGGTAGTTGTCCAAGGCTTCTTCAGAATCCCAGGTGCTGTGGGTAAAGAAATGCGACTGCGACTCTAGCAAAATGACTTTATGACAGCCCGTTTGACCCGCTATGTGCTCTTTACTCTCGAGAAATAAGCGCCTAAAAGAGGTTCCTTTCTCTGAATTAGGATCAATGGAAAGTTTCACTATTCTAACGATCATACAAAATCAATTCTCACCCAATCGTGAATTTTCATTCCTAAAAGTTCATTGCTCCCTTTGATATGATCGCCTCCACTTTTCCCTACCGCTATACAAAGCATACCGTGTTGGTCCCAAAGAGCAGCAATATCACCTTGAGGAACCTCAGCAATATGGTCAAAAATAGTTTTGATACTTCTATTTCTCGCGACCTCTACTGAAGCGCGTCTACCTTTTAATTGGCTGTTAAAGAGCTCCTTTGAAATGTTTGTGACACAGGTGCCAAAATGATCGATATAGATCACGTGGCCGCGAACTGCGTAATCTGATATTGCCGGGGCATTCTCCTTTATCCTTTTCACACTCTTTAGCGGAGGTCCTAAAACTTCAAGCTTTCCCTGCACGGATAGATGTCCGGCTGCTGCTGCAAATAAATCTTTTTCATCCGTAGTGTCAACACCACGAATATCTAAAACGCGAGCGCCAGTTATTTTTGCGCCATTCAACACACTTGTTAAAATGCCATTATTTACACCTAAAAAATAATGACCATTGGCCTTGAGGCATATATACTCCTTATTTTCTTGTGTACCAGCACCCACAAAGACACAATGGATGGTACCAGGAGGAAAGTCTTGGTAAACCCGACGAAGCATAAAAGCGGCCTCCGTTATATTATGCGGCTCCACCAAGTGAGAAACGTCCACCATCAACGGATCCTTAACCCTGCGCATAAAGCGGGCTTTGACACGAGCGACAGTCGTATCTCGGAGTCCAAAATCAGATGTAAACGTGATGACAGTCATAGAACAGCTCTCGCTGGGTTGAGTATTGATTAAAATGTAGTTACTTTGTCAAAAGTAAGGCAATTCCGCCTTGAATTATAGCACTCAACCAAGCAGTAATTGACACATCGAGTTTTTAAACTAGCCGAGGCCGATCCAGCTCAACTTTATGGCCCTAGTAACACCTATTTGAAACAAATAGGCGCGTACTTTTCTGAGTTAAAAATAGTTGCTCGAGGCCACGAAATTAAGGTCGAAGGCCCTGAAGACGTAATCGAGGAGTTTGAGGATAAGCTCGAGGCCATCGTCGCATACGTTCGTGCCCACAAAACTCTTGACCAAAGAATCTTAGATGAAATTATTGAATCCAGGGAAACTTTAAGATCAAGAAACACGATGCTCAAAGATGAAGTAATCCTTCACGGGCATGCTGGACGTATCATAAAAGCGAAAACGGTCAATCAACAAAGGCTCGTTGAGATTTCATCGGAGAACGATCTTGTGTTTGCCGTAGGACCCGCTGGAACAGGTAAAACATATACCGCAGTAGCACTAGCTGTTAATGCATTAAAGAACAGAGAAGTACGCAGGATTGTAATGACACGTCCAGCAGTAGAAGCAGGAGAAAATCTTGGCTTTTTGCCCGGCGACCTCAAAGAAAAGCTAGATCCCTACTTACAGCCTCTTTACGACGCTTTGAGAGATATGCTTCCTAAAGAGAAGCTTGATTTTTATTTGGAAAACAAAACCATTGAAATTGCACCACTCGCTTTTATGAGAGGGCGCACATTGGACGATGCCTATGTTATTTTAGATGAAAGTCAGAATACAACGACCTCCCAAATGAAAATGTTTTTAACTCGAATGGGAGAGAATTCACGTTTTATTATTACCGGAGATCCTACTCAAATTGATTTACCTAAACATCAAAAAAGTGGACTTAAGGAAGTTCTAATTAAGCTTAAAGACATTAAAGGCATAGGAATTGTAGAGTTAGATGGGAGAGATGTTCTCAGGCATCCCTTAGTTAAAAAGATCATTAACGCTTACGAGCAAAAAGATTAAATCATGAACCAGGAACCCGAATACAGTTTTACTGGTCAGACTAATTTTTACCGAGGGAAAGTTCGTGACGTTTATACCATCAATCAGGAGCAACTGGTGATGGTTGCCTCTGATAGAATATCAGCATTTGATGTTGTTCTACCAAGACCCATCCCCGGAAAGGGACAAGTATTGAATCAAATTGCCGAGCATTTTTTAATAGCGACCTCAGATATCGTACCTAATTGGAGATTGGCTTCGCCTGACCCTCAGGTGACTGTGGGACATCGTGCAGCACCTTTTCAAGTGGAGATGGTCATACGTGGCTATTTAGCTGGCCATGCTGCTAGAACCTATAAAAGTGGCTTGAGAGAACTTTGTGGTGTAGCACTTCCGGAAGGGATGAAAGAAAACGACGCCTTCAGTGTTCCGATAATAACACCGGCTACGAAAGCAGCACATGGCGAACATGACGAGGACATTTCACGAGAAGACATCATTGCGAGAGGAATTGTATCAGAATCAGACTACATTGAACTAGAGCGCCATACGCAAGCTTTATTCGCACGTGGTCAGCAAATGGCGAATGAGCGTGGTCTTATTCTAGTAGATACTAAATACGAGTTTGGAAAGCTATCTGACGGCACCATTGTACTCATCGATGAAATACACACCCCTGATAGTTCTCGATACTTTTATCTCGATGGTTATCAAAACAGACAAGATAAAGGAGAAACTCAACATCAATTGAGTAAAGAGTTTGTCCGTGAATGGCTTATGGAACAAGGGTTTCAAGGCAAACAAGGACAAGTAGTTCCGGAAATGACAGATGACTTTGTTGAGATGGTAAGCAAACGTTATCAGGAATTATTCAAATCTATTACCGGCAAAGACTTTGAGCCAGCACCTGAGCAAGGGGCATCGGATAGAATATATACCCATGTCGAATCCTTTTTGACTCATAAATAACTTCGAGCAAACTAAAAGAAGCCCATTATGACGACTCTTAAACGGTTCTTGATTACGCTATTGTGTTTTTCCACAACTCTAATGACTGCTCAATTCAAGGTGATTAAATTTGGTGCTAAAGCAGGTGTTAATTACCCGCAGGCGTCCCTGAGCACCCAGGATGTTTTAAGTATTATTAATGACCAGACGTATGATATCTCGAACATACAAACTGACATTAGTAATGGCTTTAATGCAGGAGTAATCGCACGTATTTCATTACCATTGATTCCTGTATATGTACATGGTGAAGCCTTATATACTCAGTTTAAACAAGGCATATCTATTACCGATAATGGCAATGACTTAGACTTGAGTTCATTAGTACAACGTTTGGATTTCCCGCTGAGTGCTGGTGCGAAAATAGGGCCTATTTTCGCCGGCTTAGGTGCTACGCCTTCAATGCCTCTCGCTAATGCCAGTGCCATCTGGTCCAACGATACAGAGGCTCAATTTACTTGGGGATGGCACATTCATGCCGGCATTAAAGTATGGCGGCTCTTGGCTGAAATAAAATATGAAAGTGGGTTTGGGATGTTGGCTAGAAATGTGAATTACAACTACAACGATACCGATTATGATTTCTCTCTAGATTCCAGAAGCAGCCAGCTTGTGGTAAGCGCAGCCTATTTCTTCGAATAAGCTACAACTCAATACTTTTTAAATAGCCGGACTCCAAATAATGATGTACAACACTTGCGTTGTAATTATTATGATCCAAGTGAACCATTCTCTTTTTAAGAAATGGCTTATCTAAGCCGTCAGATGCCAAATAGAAATAAGTATATCCCAAAAGTCGTCCACCTTCTATAATAAGTACACATTTCTCTTGATCTTTTCTACCCGGCCCCATTAAAAGAGCCTCTTTCGGCAATACATAATCTCGCAATACAGCGGAAGACACTGCTGTAGGTTCAGATTTCCATTGTAAATGCGGTACATGCTTATGGTAATGCGCTCTATCTTTATCTAAAAGGAATTTATCAGGGTTCAGATGCTCATTCATCATGACTTTTTGAAGCCAATTATAGGCTTGTTTTGGAGCAGCGAAATAAAACTGAGGCTCCTTGTGTCGAACAGGGTATATTCTAACCATATCTACCATTGCATTTTTCAGAGGCTCTATAAAAATCCCAAACTCTAGCAATCGCTTTTTCTTTGCCGAATTATAAATAGGACGGTGCTGTTCTACGGTTAGAACATACAAAATTTCAGCGATTGCCGCATTTCCGATATCCTCCGTTTTAAGTTTTTTAGCCTCATTCTGAAGAGCTAGCGCGACCTTGTTGTCTGCAACAAAATGTCTGTTCACACTATTCTGTAAGTCCTTACTGCTTCCTATGTAAATGATCTCACCTTGGTTATTATAGATATAGTATATACCGACTCTATTCTGTAGATTTTTAACCTGTTCCTTAAATGGGTTTCGCTCGACACTGGCCGTTTTAGAGACAAACACTTGGTCTAAATAAGAGGCCCGGTCTTTTTCCAATAATATTTTAAGTAAGTCCACAGTTAAGCGTGCATCACCCTCTGCACGATGGCGTGCAGCATTGACCATTCCTAATTCTTTACTGACGGTCTTTAATCCATAATTTGACCAATCGGGGAAGATCTTTTCGCAGTACGGAATGGTATCTAATGTCGCGCGGTGGTAGTCAAAGCCGAGCGTCGAAAATTCCTGCTGAAATACGCGGTAATCGAAACTTATATTGTGCGCTACAAACGTGCAATCTTCTGTAATCTTAACCACGCGCTTCGCTATTTCAAAGAATTTAGGCGCTGTCCGAACCATCTTATTAGTAATACCCGTAAGCTTGGATACGTATGGATCTATGGATGCTTCAGGATTTACTAAAGACACAAACTGGTCAATGACCTCGCCATCTTCTAGCACGAATACGGCTACATCGATGATGCGCTCTTGTCCCCAAGTACCGCCTGTGCATTCAATATCTATTACTGCGAATTTCAAATGGTATAATTTCTAGCGCCAAATATAGCAGAACCAATCCGCACATCAGTGCTGCCAGCCGCAATAGCTAGCTCATAGTCTCCACTCATGCCCATACTCAAGGTGTTCCATTGGTGCGCAACAGCATGGGAATCAAAAAAATTCTTCAAACCCACAAACTCCTTGGTGATCTGTTCTTGATTGTTGGTATTCGTTGCCATCCCCATAAGTCCTGCTACAGTGACATTCTTATACTGGTCTAAGCGACCCAATAATTCTATGCATTCCGCATAATCAAAACCAAACTTGGTGTCTTCTTCAGCAATATGTACTTGTAATAAGCAGGAAATAACCCGTCCATTAATTTGACCCTGTTTGTTTAACTCTTTAAGTACTTTTTCTCGATCGACACCATGGACTAGATGGACATAAGAAGCCATATACTTAATTTTATTAGTCTGGACATTGCCTATCATATGCCAGCGTATATCGCTTGGTAACGACTCTGCCTTTGCAGTCATTTCCTGGATTTTATTTTCACCAAAGTCTCGTTGCCCCGCCTGATATGCCTCCATAATAGCAGATTCGGGCTTGGTTTTGCTTACTGCGACGAGTTTCACCTCTGATCCAAGAATCTCCTTGTACTGATTTATTGCGTCTGTAATACTCATTTGAAAACATGTAGGAATAATCCGCTCCTAAGTTTAGGTTCTATATAGGTACTTTTTGGAGGCATGATGCCTCCACTCTTGCCAATTTTTTTTAATAAATCTACACTCACGGAAGGAAGTCTAAAGCCCAAGTGAAATCCCTTTTCCGTCATAAGTTGACTCTCATCTGTGGTACCCTGTCTAATATATTCAAGGCGCTGGTCATTCCTTGGATCAAGTACCGATAAATGCGGCTTTAATATTTTATCCAAGAGCAATTGGGGCTTTAAATCCGGTACCTCACTAGAACGATAGGTCAATCCGAACCAACTTCCCTCTGCATATATTTCAATATGGTATTTTGGAGCAAGGTTCCAATGTGACAATGGCGTTATGTCAAAATCTTCCTCCAAACAGTTCAAATCAAAATGTGCATTCTCTAACCTGAACCAACGTTCAAACGAGTCAATTTTAACCTGATCTTCACCCATTAACATACAAAGTACTCCTTGGGCGTCCATGTTACTTGGCAATCGCTCTGCTACTTTTTTAGTAGACGCCAATCTATGATGTCCATCCGCTATATATACATCCTCGAGTTGTTTAAACTCCTGTTCGAGCTCTGTAGCTAACAGAGCAGGAATGACCCAAACGCGGTGTTCATATCGGTCCGTTGAGCTGAATTCATATTCTGGTCGCTCCTTTTTGATCTCCGCGAAAATTTCAGCACGCCTTTCAGAAGCTTCTCCAAAAACCAATATCGGCTCTGCTTGAAAGCCCGTGCACTCCAAATAATTTGCAAAGAGTTCCTCTCGTTGCTGGATCGTGTTTTCGTGTACCACCACTTTACCTGCGTCAATATGACCGGTGTCTAACAATCCTATCACACCTTCAAACGTAGACGATGGAGTGACTTGCTGGTAAAGAAAGTAAACAGGCTCAGTCTCCTTGATAAAGACCCCCTCTTCTGTAAATGCATCGAATCTCTTTCTAACTGCTTCAAATCTATTTTCAGCAGGCTCACTCGCGTAAACATCTGGGTTAATCACGTGAAGAAAGGTAAATGGATTATTGTCCAACTTATCCTTGAGTTCTTCAGGGAAGTAATTCAGATAAGATCTCGTCGCAACGAGATACGCTTTGTCGCGGGTCGGGCGAACTGCTTTAAATGGTGATAGCATCGAGTTCTGTTCATTAAGGTTTCCCGAAGTTACTCCGTGGTGGTCGATTTATAAAAAAAAAGGCCCGCAATTACGCGGGCCTTTTTTTTATAATGGTATTTGTTAAGCGAGTGCATTAATATGCGCTGCCAACTCGGTTCCAATTCTATCCTGAGCTTCTAATGTCGCTGCACCTATGTGAGGCGTGAGGCTGATTTTTCCATTCATTAATAGCTTGATCGCTGGTGTAGGCTCCTTAGTAAAAACGTCTAATGCAGCTCCAGCCACCTTATTTGATTCCAACGCATCCAACAGCGCTTGCTCGTTAATTACACCGCCCCGGGCAGCATTCAACAAGAATACACCATCCTTCATTTTAGCAATCTCATCACTACCTATGAGATCACCGCCGGGAACGTGCACTGAAATAAAATCTGATTGTTTCAATATCTCCTTAAAACCTACATTTTTACAAGTAAACTTTACCTTTTGACCGTCAAATAAAGACAACTCAACATCCATGTCTTTATCGTGGATATCCGAAAATATCACGTTCATCCCAGCTCCAACAGCAAGTTTCGCTAGTGCTTGACCTATTCTGCCAAAACCAACAATACCTAATGTACGTCCACGTAACTCCAAGCCTTTCGCATATGCCTTTTTCAAGACTCCAAATTTCGTGTCTCCATCAAGAGGCATCTCACGATTAGAATCATGTAGGAAGCGAACAAGACCTCTCATGTGTCCCATAACTAATTCCGCGACAGAATCAGATGAAGCGGCAGGCGTGTTAAATACGGTCAAGCCTTTTTCGCGAGCATAGTCCACATCTATGTTATCCATGCCAACACCGCCTCTTCCTATTCCTTTTAAGGAAGGGCAAGCATCAATTAAATCTTTTCTTACTGTAGTAGCTGAACGCACTAAAACCACTTCAACGTTGTGCTCGTTGATGTAATTCACCAGTTGCTCTTGTGCTACTTTGGTTGTTATTAGTTCATGTCCTCCTGCGGCTATTGCTGCCACTCCAGAAGGAGATATTCCATCGTTTGCTAAGACTTTCATGTTTATTTATTTTCTAATTTTTTCATGCAATCCACTAAAACTTGAACACTTTCTTGTCCCAGAGCATTGTACATGGAAGCTCTGTATCCACCTACAGAACGGTGACCAGCGAGACCATTAATTCTAGCTTCCGTGATTAATGCGTTGAACGCGTCCTTGTGAGCTGCTTCATCTTTTAATAAAAAACAGGCATTCATTGAAGATCGATCTTCCTTTACCACAGTACCTTCAAAAAGAGGGTTTCTATCTATCTCATGGTATAGAAGAGCAGCTTTAGCCTCATTTTTATGATGAATGGCTTCTACTCCTCCATTTTCTTTCAACCAACGCAAGGTTAACATGCTTACGTAAATAGAAAATACGGGTGGAGTATTAAACATGCTCTCTTTCGAAATATGCGTGTTGTAGTCTAACATTGCCGGTATATACCTACCAGATTTACCTAAAGCACTTTTCTTCACAATCACGAGCGTTGCTCCAGCTGGACCCAGATTCTTTTGTGCACCAGCATAAATAAGGTCAAACTTCGCAACGTCAACAGGTCGGGAAAATATATCCGAACTCATATCACAAATAACAGGAACTTCTGTCAAAGGAAACTCTTTTAACTGCGCTCCGTAAATGGTATTATTCGAGGTACAGTGGAAATAATCCGAATGAGGATCAATGTTATAGCCTTTTGGGATGTAGCTGTAGTTTTTGTCTTTAGAGGACGCTACAATTTCTGCATCGCCTAACCCAGACGCCTCTTTAAAAGCTTTAAATGCCCATACTCCCGTATCAAGGTATTGTGCTTTTCCAGTCTCTGTAAGGAAATTAAATGCAGTCATTGCAAATTGCAACGAAGCTCCACCCTGAATAAAAATCACCTCATGGGAGTTGGGTACATGTAATAGTTCTTTGACTAATGCTACAGCCTCGTCCATTACCGCAACAAAATTCTTACTGCGGTGGGATATTTCAACAATAGACAATCCTAAATTATCAAAATTAAGCATTGCTTCAGATGCTTCTTGAAAGACTTGGGTCGGCAGAATACATGGACCCGCAGAGAAATTATGAATTTTCATTTGTCGTAGTTAAAATGAACCACAAAACTAAGAGCTTCTACTAGCCTACGCACAAATCTTGCTAAAAAGTTTACTTTATTATACACTGAAAATCAACATTTTCAACCCAACCGGGCAATACTATCTTCAGTTTCCTACATTCCAATCTCTACTGCGTAACTTTGTCCTTTATACAGAACCAAAATCTCACAACATGTCAAACGGAATTTTCAATGTACCGGTCGCTCAAAACGAGCCCATTTACGACTATGCACCAGGAAGCCCTGAAAGAGAAGCCCTGCTTGCTTCTTATAAAGATCAATATTACAGTACAGTAGATGTACCCATGTATATTGGTGCGGAAGAGGTTCGTACCGGTAAAACAGCGGCGTTACGTCCTCCGCATGACCACCAGCACATACTGGGTCATTACCACATCGGTGACCATACTCATGTGAAAGCTGCTGTAGATGCTGCTTTAGATGCACGTGAGGCCTGGGGTGATATGCCCTGGGAACACAGAGCTGCCATTTTCTTAAAAGCAGCTGAGTTAATTAGCACGAAGTATCGATATAAAATAAATGCCGCTACCATGCTTGCTCAAGGCAAGAATTGTTACCAAGCAGAAATTGATGCCGTTTGTGAATTCGCGGATTTCTTGCGTTACAACGTAGAATACTTGACTCAAATTTATAGTGACCAACCTGAAAGTTCACCAGGTATTTGGAACCGATTAGAATATCGTCCATTAGAAGGTTTTGTCTTCGCCGTAACACCATTTAACTTCACAGCTATTGCGGGTAATTTACCAGCTGCTCCAGCATTGATGGGGAATACAGTAGTTTGGAAGCCCGCAGATACGCAGATTTTCTCTGCGAATGTGGTTATGGAAATATTCAGAGAAGCTGGATTACCAGCTGGTGTAATCAACCTTATTTATGTGGATGGACCTGTTGCTGGTGATTATATTTTTAACCATCGAGACTTTGCTGGACTGCACTTCACCGGTTCTACGGGAGTATTCCAACATCTTTGGAAAACGATTGGAACAAACATTCATAAATACAGAGCTTACCCTCGTATCGTAGGTGAAACTGGTGGTAAAGATTTTGTGATTGCCCATCCATCAACACCTGCAGGACAAGTAGTCACTGCACTGTCAAGGGGCGCTTTTGAATTCCAAGGACAGAAATGTTCTGCTGCATCAAGGGCTTATGTACCACAAAGCATGTGGCCAGCGGTAAAAGCAGGGTTAATTTCGGATCTATCTCAATTTAAAATGGGATCTCCCGAGGATATGGGTAACTTCATTAATGCCGTTATTGACGAGAAGTCCTTCGATAAAATCGCAGGGTACATAGACTTTGTCAAAGGATCCAACGAAGCTGAAATAATCTCAGGTGGTAACTACGACAAAACCTCTGGTTACTTCATCGAGCCTACGGTGGTCGTTACTTCAAATCCAAAGTTCCGTACAATGGTTGAGGAGATTTTTGGACCCGTTTTAACCATCTTCGTTTACGAAGACGACAAATGGACAGAAACATTGAAACTCGTAGATGAAACTTCTGACTACGCTTTAACGGGAGCCATATTCTCTGCTGATCGTTACGCTGCAATTGAAGCCACTAAGGCGTTACAAAACGCAGCGGGTAACTTTTATATCAACGACAAACCTACGGGTGCTGTTGTGGGTCAACAGCCTTTTGGCGGAAGCCGTGGCTCTGGGACGAATGACAAGGCAGGATCTTACATGAACTTATTGCGTTGGGTAAATGCCCGTACCATCAAGGAATGTTTAGTACCAGCTACAGATTTTCACTACCCTTTCTTAGGATAATAGAACCCTAGAATTAAACAAAAAAGGCGCCCGTTGGGCGCCTTTTTTTGTTTAGTTCACTTTATAATTTAATCGGAATCCCCAGAGCACATGAGGCAGTTTGTTTGATAAGTTATACCCCAATTTCCATGAAGTCTCATAATACATAGGATGATCCGAACCTACTAAATTTCTAGTTTTCCCAAATTCTGCGCCTAATATTAGATCGATTCTAACACCATCGGTAAAAGGTCCTACTGGAACAGGAAAATCAGCAGGATCCATCTCAAATGTTGTGGTACTCCTTGTATTTGCGTAACCTGACATGACATAGATACCCGTAAAACGTTCTTGGTCAAAGCGGAACATAGACTGCTGCGTTCTATACCATCTTTTAGACGCCTCGAACCGCACAAACATGGCAGTAATTACATGGATGCCATTGTACGTTAAGGCACGGATATCACTTCCATATCCAAAATAGCTGTGGTTCATGAGGGTCCAACCTGAACGTTGATTCCTGTACTCTATACCCGCATCTATGTATTTAAACGGGAGCGTGAATGGGTTTGCTTTAATCACTAGCGATGGCACGTTCGCCTTAAACCGCTCGAAATTCAACACCCCTGGAGTTGTTATTGGTGGAGTCGATTGGGCTTCCGATATTCTATTGGCGTAGATGATAGACTGAGCGGATAGTGAGCTCGTGTAGAGCAGTACGGACAATACCATCGTATATTTCATCTTGCTATTTTTTGTCTTTAACCACCGTTGTGGCATGAAAGCCTTGAATTTCACTTCGAGGAATGTAAACTACTTTTTTAGTTGAGAAAAATTCATCCTCAAAGTGATCTTTTAGTGAGGTTAACCGGGCTTTAATTGGCCCCAATTCCTCCGCTAAATCTCCTCCTTTTAAAGAAAATAGTCCATTGATTCTGAGGGGATCGGAATTTTTCTTGGTGACTCGGCCCTTCACCCATGGTATAAATTTCTGTATGTGTGATACGGCTCTGGAAACAACAAAGTCATACGTGTATTTCAATTCTTCAGCACGTTTCTGCTCCGCTACGACGTTTTCTAGAGCCAAACCATGCACTACTGCATCAACCACTTTTATCTTCTTACCAATAGAATCCACCAAGTGAAATTGAGTTTCCGGAAATAAAATCGCTAGCGGAATGCCGGGGAAACCGCCACCTGTACCAACATCCAGGATGGTCTGACCGGGCAGAAAAGAATACACCTTGGCGATGGCCAAACTATGGAGTACATGCTTCACATAAAAAGACTCCATGTCCTTTCGACTAATCACGTTGATTTTACTATTCCATTCTTCATACAAGGGTTGAAGTTGGGTGAATTGGTCACGTTGCTTCTCCGTCAAATCAGGAAAATGCTTAAAAATGAGTTCTACAGTATACATAGGGCAAAGATAACCTAGGGAGTGGTACTTTTGTCATTCATGAAATTCATACTTGAACATACCGACCCAAAGAGTTCTGCAAGAGCAGGAACACTGCGCACAGACCATGGCGATATTCAAACGCCCATATTTATGCCGGTAGGTACTGCCGGAACCGTCAAAGGAGTGCACACTAGGGATTTGAAGGAAGACACTAAGGCACAAATCATACTTGGCAACACCTATCACTTATATCTAAGACCCGGTACCACCATCTTAAAAGATGCTGGTGGGCTTCATAAATTTAATGGATGGGATGGCCCAATCTTAACAGATAGTGGAGGCTACCAAGTGTATAGTCTAGCCAACCAACGTAAGATTAATGAAGAAGGTGCACTTTTTAGGAGTCACATAGACGGCGGCAAACATTTGTTTACGCCAGAGCGTGTCATGGATATACAAAGAGAGATCGGTGCAGACATCATCATGGCTTTTGACGAATGTCCTCCATATCCAAGTACGTATGAATATGCCAAAGACAGCATGCAAATGACCCATCGATGGCTCGACCGATGTGTCAATCGATTAAATGAAACTGAACCCTTGTACGGCTACCAGCAGAGTCTATTTCCCATCATTCAAGGCTCTACTTATGAAGACTTGAGAAACCAAAGTGCAGAATATATTGCAAGTAAAAATGCAGATGGCAATGCGATAGGTGGGCTAAGCGTTGGAGAACCCGCAGAGGAAATGTACAAACATGCTGCAGGAGCTTGTGCCATTTTACCTAAAGACAAACCACGTTATTTAATGGGTGTAGGAACACCTGCGAACATTTTAGAAAATATCAGTTTAGGAATTGATATGTTTGACTGTGTCATGCCAACAAGAAATGGTAGAAACGGTCAAATATTTACAAGTGAAGGCATTATTAACATC
Source organism: uncultured Cryomorphaceae bacterium (assembly GCA_913031435.1). GTDB lineage: Bacteria > Bacteroidota > Bacteroidia > Flavobacteriales > Schleiferiaceae > UBA10364. The sequence continues at coordinate 8,107 of CAJWFD010000004.1, read as the reverse complement.
AGGAACAAAAAGTGGGAAAACGTTCATGAACCATTAGATCCTAATGGAACGAGTTACGTAGACAGCAGTTATACCAAGGCGTATGTCAGACACCTCACCAAAAGCAAAGAAAGTCTTGGGGCTCAGATCGCCTCTCTTCATAACATACGGTTCTACTTATGGCTTGTTGAAGAGGCTCGAAAGCATATTATTGATGGTGACTTTGCAACCTGGAAAAACCAAATGGTACCAAAACTAGAACGTAAATTATAACACCGTGCAAAAACTAGATTGGTACATATTGCGCAAATTCATGGGCAGCTTCTTCTTAACGATGATCCTGATCCTTGCCATTGCTATAGTTTTTGATATCAGTGAAAAAATTGATGACTTTCAGAATGGCGCTACCATGAACGAAATAGTCTTTGATTACTACATCAATTTCATTGCATTCTATGGGAATTTGTTTAGTGCATTAATCCTGTTTATATCTACCATTTGGTTTACCTCACGCATCACATCAAATTCCGAAGTTGTGGCCGTGTTGACCTCAGGAACAAGCTTCAACCGGTTCTTGAGACCCTATTTTGTGGGTGCGACCATTATATGTTTGTTGTCCTTAACCCTGAATCATTTACTTGTTCCGCACACAAATATCAAGAGAATTGCCTTTGAAGAAAAGTACATTACCGGTGCTTCAAGACCGATCAATCAAAAAGTACATCGCCAGGTTCTTCCTGGGCATTATGTTTACTTCGAGACCTATTCCGGCCTGAGGCAAAGTGGCTACCAGTTCACTTATGAAGTTTTTGATTCCCATAGATTGGCTTCAAAATTATCTGCAGATTTTGTTCGACTTGATACAGCAACTGGAAAATGGCGACTAGATAACTTTAGACTGAGGACCTTAGACTCTTTAAACAATGAAGTCATCTTAACTGGTAGACGGATGGATACGACATTGGCCTTCACGTCAGAACAAATAGCACCCAAGCTTAGTTCCATAGCTACAATGAACAGTAACGAATTAAGCCACTTTATTGAACAAGAAGAAATTACTGGAAATGAAAACATAGCCTCCTATCAAATGGAAATGCAACGCCGCACATCTTATCCGGCGAGTTCTTATGTCTTTGTGCTTCTTGCTGTTTCTCTAGCCACGCAAAAAAAACGAGGTGGTTTGGGCATCAATATCGCAATAGGTCTCATCTTGTGCGCCGTCTATGTATTCGCCATGCAGATCTCACAAACTTTTGCCGCTACTGGGCTACTAAGCATTGACAAAGGTCTTGGTAGAGCATTATTGTGGGTGGGGATTCAGCCAGCCGAATTTGCCATCTGGATTCCAAATTTACTCTTCGCCGGAGTTGCCATTTGGAGATTCTCTAAAGCTCCTAAATAACGCAAATGCAAACCCATATAAAAGACCAGATTAACCTTCACTTTATTGTGTTCGTATGGGGATTTACTGCCATACTTGGGAAATTTATTTCCATAGATGCTCTTGCACTTGTCTTTAACCGAACCGCGATTACCTCTGTCGCAATTGGTCTATACTTACTGCTGAGAAGAAAGTCATTTCAAGCAAATTCAAGGGACCTTCTATTTATGTGGCTTTGTGGGGTTTTGATAGCAGTCCATTGGATCACCTTTTTTGGGGCTATTAAAATTGCGAATATTAGCATCACGTTGGCTGGAATATCTACGGGTGCTTTATGGACCGCACTGCTAAACCCAATACTAACCAAAAGTAAAATTGATTGGACAGAACTTGGACTGGGGTTACTGGTCATATTAGGTATTGTTATTGTATTTTATGAAGAACCCAACTCAGCCAGTCTGGAGCGTTATAGCCTAGGCTCTTTAAGCTTTACGAACTTTCAAATTGGTCTTATTATCGCGTTATTCAGCGCTATGCTGAGTGCTTCATTTAGCATTTTAAACAAAAAACTGGTTTCGCGTTATCCACGACCCATTCAGGTCACTTTCTGGGAATTATCATTCGCGTTTCTCTCGATTTTGATCTACCAATTAATTTTCGGAACGGATACTCTAATGAGTCTTTGGGCAAGCTCCTATTCAAATCTATTATTTCTAGCGATTCTAGCGCTTCTTTGCACCGCCTATCCATTCATCAAAAGTGTGGAATTACTCAAACGGATGTCACCCTTCTCTGTAATGCTTGCGATTAACCTAGAACCTGTGTATGGTATATTGCTCGCGGCGCTCTTTTTTGGTGCTACAGAAAGTATGAATCCACAGTTTTATATTGGGGTAGTCATCATTTTAACCACAGTCATTGCCAACGGAATAATAAAGGCACGAAAAAGACAGAACCTCTCCTAAGGTTTTGGTAATTTGCAGGTATTGAAACAATTCTTACTATGGAATATTTGTCATTTGAAAAACCTATCGAAGAACTTGAAATTCAGCTTTTTAAAGCTCATGAGCTTGCTGATGAAACAGGTGTAGATATGGCGAAAACCATCACTGACATACGTCAAAAACTCGACGACGCTAAAAAAGAAATCTATAGCAACTTGAATGCATGGGAACGTGTACAGCTGTCCCGTCATCCACAAAGACCTTACACACAAGCTTATATTCATTCTATCACAGAAGGAGAATTCATTGAACTTCACGGCGATCGTGGGGTGAAAGACGATAAAGCAATGATTGGTGGATGGGGTAAAATCGGGGACCAGACATGCATGATCATTGGGCAACAAAAAGGAGTCAATACTAAAATGCGTCAATACCGTAATTTTGGTATGGCGAATCCAGAAGGCTACCGCAAAGCGTTGCGATTAATGAAGCAGGCAGAGAAATTCGGCCGCCCCGTTGTTACACTAATTGATACTCCTGGTGCTTTTCCAGGACTTGAAGCAGAAGAACGTGGTCAAGGTGAAGCTATTGCTAGAAACATTATGGAAATGTCCAGACTAAAAGTACCGGTCATTTGTATCATTATAGGTGAAGGTGCTTCAGGTGGAGCTATTGGTATCGGAGTTGGTGACAAAGTACTTATGTTGGAGAATACATGGTATAGTGTGATTTCTCCAGAGAGCTGTTCTTCCATTTTATGGAGATCCTGGGACTACAAAGAAACAGCGGCTGAGGTGTTGAAGCTCACTGCTACAGATATGAAAAAGAATGGCCTCATTGACGGGATTATTAAAGAACCCTTAGGTGGTGCACATGCAAATCCGGACGCCACGTTTGAAATTGTCAAGAGAGAAATTATAAAACACATCAAAGCGCTGTCTAAACTCAATCCTGAAGAACGCGTTGAAAAACGAATGGAAAAGTTCTTCAGTATGGGCGTCTACACAGAATAAACTGAAAATGGAAGATCCTCAATACAACAATGCTAGCGGGCCTAAAAACCTAGGACGTAGTGCCAATCTAACTGCTGGTGGTCGAGTACCTCCGCAGGCCATAGATCTGGAAGAAGCCGTATTGGGCGCTCTGTTGATTGATAAAAATGCCTTGTCGAAAATCATTGATATTCTTCATCCCGATGCATTTTATAAAGACCAGCACAAGCATATTTTCAAGATAATTACTCATCTTTTTGGAGACAATCAACCTGTAGACATCCTAACGGTAGCCACAGAACTTCGTAAAGAAGGATCAATGAAGAAAGCCGGAGGAGAGTCCTATCTGGCACAATTATCTCAGAAAGTCAGTTCTGGTGCGCATATTGAATATCACGCCAGAATTGTGCTTCAAAAGCATATCCAACGAGAACTTGTCCGCATTTCTTCGGAAATAATAGAAAGTGCCTTCGATGAAACTACGGATGTTCTTGAATTACTTGACCAGGCAGAACAAAAACTATTCGAAGTCGCTCAAGGTAACCTGAAGCGTAATTACGAAAGTGCCGAAGAACTCATCAGAAAGGCTATTGACAAAATTGAAACCATTTCTAAACAGGAAGGTTTATCGGGCGTTCCTTCTGGATTTGCAGCATTAGATCGTGTCACCTCTGGTTGGCAACCCTCTGATTTGATTATTCTTGCTGCTCGTCCAGGTATGGGTAAAACGGCGTTTGTATTGTCCATGGCAAGAAATATGGCGGTAGATCACGGTAAGAAAGTAGCTGTGTTTTCGCTAGAAATGTCCTCCGTTCAGCTGATCACGCGTATCATATCCTCTGAAACAGGATTAAGCTCTGAGAAATTAAGAAGAGGAGATTTAACAGATCGCGAGTGGAACGTACTGACATCAGGTGTAAAGGACCTAGAGAAAGCGAGCTTATATATTGATGACACACCTGCACTCTCTGTTTTTGACTTACGAGCAAAGGTTCGTCGTTTAGCATCCACACAAGGACTGGACTTGATCGTTGTCGATTATTTACAATTGATGACCGTTGGCGGATCAAAATCGCAAGGTAACCGTGAACAAGAGATCTCGACTATTTCGCGCTCATTGAAGGCTATCGCAAAGGAACTCAATATCCCTGTTATCGCACTGTCTCAACTTTCGAGGGCAGTTGAAACTAGATCTACGTCAAAGCGTCCCCAACTCTCTGATCTTCGTGAATCAGGAGCAATTGAGCAAGATGCCGATATTGTGAGTTTCATTTATCGTCCTGAATATTATGGTATTGAGGAATGGGAAGATGGAGAAGCATCAAGCAATCAAGCAGAAATCATTATCGCAAAGCACCGAAATGGCTCCTTGGATGATGTTAGACTCCGCTTCATTGGTGAGCTTGCTAAATTCTCTGATCTCGATCAAGGAAGTACCATGATGATGGAAAGCAAAATGAACGATGGCTCGAGTAGTGGAACTGCTGGTTTCAAGAAGGATGATGGTGGCTATACTAATTTACCTACTCCAAGCCTAGACGGTGGTGATGTACCATTTTAATTGCTTTAATAGAATCATGACTCTTAAATCCGTCGTAATTCTTGTCTTTATTCAGTTTCTACCAAACTTTAGCACTGCACAAATCTTAATCCCCATGGATGAAGATGGCCAATCAGATCATTTGAAATCCTATGGACTTGTTTATGAAGCCATCACTCTTGGGTACGACTGTCATTGGCTTTTGAACTACCGCGGAGGCTCGTTCGTTATTCTTAATGGTGATCAAGAAATCATTAAGAAAGCACTTATAAAAGGGGTCTCTTACGAAGTCGCAAGTGCAAATGCTCTAGTCGCATTAATAAGCGATTTACAAAGCCCTGCTAACAACACCAATTCTCTTCCACTAGAGAAGGTTCCTGAAATTGCCGTTTATTCACCATCTGGAAAACAACCCTGGGATGACGCTGTTACACTCGTACTTACCTACGCTGAAATCCCATTTACGACAATCTACGATCAGGAAATTATAAATGGTGATCTACAATTGTTCGACTGGCTCCATTTACATCATGAGGATTTTACTGGACAATACGGTAAGTTTTACAACACCTACAGAGATGCTGCCTGGTATATCAACCAGAAATCAAGCTATGAAAGCGCAGCAAGGCTCATGGGATATAATAAGGTGAGTAAACAGAAATCCGTGGTAGCCCAAACTATTTCAAATTATGTGGCTGATGGGGGATTTTTATTTGCCATGTGTTCCGCTACAGATTCTTATGACATAGCCCTTTCAGCAGCACACACGGACATATGCGAGAGTATGTTTGACGGAGACCCCATGTCACCCGGAGCTCAGTATCAGTTGGACTATACGGAGTGTTTTGCATTTAAGGATTTCAGTCTAGTAACGAATCCACTGCGCTATGAATACTCAGACATCGACATAACAGATCAACGAGTAAGGTCCATGAAAGAAGAGAAGGATTATTTTGAACTCTTTGATTTCTCAGCCAAGTACGACGTTGTTCCTACCATACTCGTTCAAAATCATAGAGATTTGGTTCGTAGCTTTTACGGCCAAACGACAGCGTTTAACACAAAGACTATTAAGACTTCTACAACCATTCTAGGAACAAACATAGTTGATGGTGCAGCGAGGTACATTCACGGTGCCTATAAAAAAGGGTATTGGACCTTTTACGGTGGACATGATCCTGAAGATTATCAACATCGTGTAGGTGATGATCCAACAAATTTAGAAAAGTATCCCAATAGCCCAGGATACCGGCTTATTCTGAACAATATTCTCTTTCCCGCAGCCAAAAAACCACCGCAAAAAACCTAATTAAATAACGTCCATTTCGCGCTTAACTGTACACTTCTGTCCATTCTTGGAACTGTGCCATAGGCATAATAAGTATAGGGAAATAAACCTTCAAGGGCATTAACTATTCTGACAGCTCCAACAAAACCGTCTATTCTAGCCTCAAAAAACACATTGGCCCATGGATAACTACCAGATATGGATTCTTGCTGTAAACTCCACAGCGGTAAGCCACCTAAATAATCCGGGGTATAAAACGCATCTTCCATACTTATATCAAACCCTGACCTAAGTTGAAATTTGTCTCCTATTGATGTCGTATAAAAACTACCCAGTCTACCGCCCCAAAAAGGGATTGAAAAACCTCCTACACCAGTTTTAGATGCACTGTAGCCCTGGGCAACCAGATTCCAACCCTGACGGTCAGAGGTGACACCAGCCTGAATCCTACCATAAAAACCGTCGTATAGACCTAACTCACTAAAACCAGTTAAGTAACGCATGCCGCTGTAACGAATACCCCTAACGGCAACCTCAGTCCTCCATATATCTCCGTGCTGCCAGTCGATAGCAAGCTGGTTTTTAACATACGCCTTGTTAATGTTTCGAAAATCATAGGCATATCCATATGAGTCTTCCCAACGATACATCTTAGATTGATAGACTATATCCCAACTAAAGGCCAACTGAGATAACGGCATAGACACGATAATTTTAGACTTACCGTCTATAGCACCAGCGTTGTAACCCAAAGCATTAAAGTGATAGTCTCCTAATAACCGGGATGACTGGGATATTTTTTTAGATAACTGTACGCTACCTCGTAAAAACAATGAATTGCTGCTGTTAAAGACGTCCCCAACATGAACAGAATCAGATCTATATGAATCCCAACTACCTACGTCACTATAATAGCGATCAAATCCGAAACTAACGAAAGATCCAAAGTTCCAACCAGACACCATTAGATCGTCCATCACGAATGTAGAACTCAAAGAGAATAATCCTACCGTATCATCATAACTCAACAACCGCTCCTGTAGCATTGGAATTACACCCGTAGAATCCCAAAAATATTCATTGACACTTCTGCTGTTAGATGTCATCCAACGGTTACTATTAACATTAAATGTAACGGACATTTTATCTGATAAATCTCGAGCGAACTCAAGCGAAATTTTTTCTTCTGAAAATTGCCCAGTAGGATCGTTAACACTAAAATTAGAACGAAGTGTAGAGATATTTGACTCAAAGTAATCAGGCGAACTTAGCCCGCCATTTTGACCAGTGTTACGAGTGAAATAGGAGGCAGTAAACCTGTCATTACCATCAGCTCCTCTGTCAGAAATAAGGGAAACGTTTAGTTCATGACCATCCGAACCTTCATTTCGATAAATCCCCAAAGTATTTATCCGAGCGTAGTCTATATATAATTGTTGAGAAGAATCCACAGGAGCGAGCGACTGTATGCCAAACAATTGACCACCACCCTGACCACTCCTATAGTATAATCTTGATAATGGAGCACTTGCTGTATGCGACTTTGGCAAAGCCTGATCCAATGTGAGAAAATTATACGTACCATCCATTTCAGACTCAGTAACAGGGACTAGTGAATTGTACACTAAGCCTCCTAACGCAGAACTCTGTCTCTGTGTCCATTCCCACGAATCAAATTTATAACCCCACATTTGAGCACTTGAAGCACTAGATATATCTTCATATAGGCTGTCTCCATTCACCATAAAGCCTTGGGGCATAATTGCAGAAACAACAACGTCGTAAGCGCTGCTATCCATTAAAGCGTTGCGAATGGTCGAATCTTCTTGAGAGTACAAACCCGTGGAATAAAGCAGGATCATCCAGCATGTCAGTTGTTTACTCATAGTGGTATAAACATACTCAATAATCCCTAATCTGGCTAGAATAAGCCTGCAATAGGGCACAAAAAAAGCCCAACCTAGTTACCTAGATTGGGCTCGA